>JANMNR010000399.1:0-7862 GCA_031368325.1 Pirellula sp. | reverse complement strand
TAGGATAGTTACAGCGAAGATCTCGTGAAAATGCTATGTCAATGATTAGGAAAATTGGAAGGTGTGGGAAAGATGAATAACCATTTTCGAGTGACCCATTTCTCGATGCCAGTTTCACGACCTAGTTTCGCTACAAGCTTTGCCGCGATGATTTCAATGGCTATTGCTGCGTCTACGGTTGCAGATGAGTCGGCAGCGATCCGAAGCATTCAGTCAGCAGGAGGAATGGTGGTTTTGAATCAACCACAGGCTCGTCCCTCGGCATCGCGTGTGAGTATCAAGGGTGAATTGGTGACGGACGCCATCATGGAAAACTTAAAGAAATTGAACGAATTGCGATCGTTGAGTATCACTGGTCCAAAAATTATGGACCACCGTCTTAAGGAACTTAAAACACTAAAAAACCTTCAAATTCTCGACTTGGCAGCTACAGGTGTAACGGACACAGGCTTGCACGAATTGAAGGACTTTCCAAATCTAACTACGCTGTTCCTGTACGGTACCGCGGTCACGGACGAAGGCTTGAAACATCTTAACGCAGTTCCAAGGCTGCAAACGCTTGGACTGCGGGGGCCCGGAATCACGGATGAGGGAATGCAGGATCTGTCCAAACTGAAATCCTTGCAGTCCTTATCTCTGAACATGTGCAACGTTTCGGATATTGGCCTAAAGGAGTTAGCCAAAATGAAAAACCTAAAGTCACTCAACCTGAACAAACTAGAAACCACTGCTGACGGTGTCAAAAAGCTGCAACTCTCTCTTCCTGATTGCAAGATCAAAGCCCAATAGGGACGTTGCGTCGTCCAACATCACTTCAGCGCGGCGAGTCGATTGCCTTTGCGGAATAACAAACACGGTTAGCTGGTTTTAGTGCGTCCGGATACAATCTTGCAATGTAGCTTGGGTTTTTAAACGAGGTGACTCATGATTCGCAACATATGTTGCTTGCTTTTCGCATTCCTGTTCCTTGCCGGTTCTGTCCTTGGCCAAGGCAAAAATGCGTGGCAGATTCCAACTGGCATAGACATGGTGGATCAAGTGCGAAAGGCGGGCTGGATGACCGCATTGAGTTTGATTCCAAAATTGGAAACAGTAGACAAAGAAAAGTATCCGGGCATCCGTCAGTTTGCCGCTGACGTTCGCCGACTCGAAAAGAGCATTGAAACGAAAAAACCACCCCATGAATGGAGCGAGATCGCTGTCGATCCTTTATTGCATCGCAATCCGAATTTTTGGCGGGCCATGTACGAAATGGCTCCTGGTGATCCAGCGATCAGCATTGTGCACGTTGGATTGCTCCTTGCCAGTGGCGAGATTGAGCAAGCGCATAACCTTCTGCATTTATTGTCCCATGACACGGAAATCCCTAAATTAGAGCGCGATCTATTGCTGCATGCTGGCGGGGACCTAAAGCTCATATTTCCTAGCGCAACCGAGAATCCCCCAGCGGACGGTAGGCTCATAGGTTCGCTCGATGCTAGGGTACACTATTTGCTTCACGACAACGCTCCTCGTGTGAAACAGGGGAATAAACTGCATGACTCAAAGGATTACGACCGAGCGATGATTGCCCATTATGCTGCGTTAGCGATCTGGCCCCAGAACGCAGCGGCGCACTACGAGCTTGGATACACCAAAACAGTAAGCAAAAAGGGAGACTCCGCTCCACATTTCGCGAATTGTCGTCGCTTCGACCCCCTTCGAAATGAAGCGTATCAAGGCACCTTTAAGCCTGGTATCTTCCAATCAGTCCAACAAACATTCACGGTTTGGAAGCAGAGTCTCTATTTGAAGGAAAGAGCCAGCGATGGCGTGCTCATGAAATTTGCGGCGAGTTGTCAATCAGCCGCGTCGGTCGAGATTCGATTGCACGAACTCGCATTGGTCGCGAGGCAAATCGTAATTGCAAGGAATGAACGGTACGATCTCCAAGACCAAAAATTCATCGCGGTCAGTTTAGGAGAGCTAGTGCCCGGCGAGACGACGGAAGAAACGCTCAAGTGGTTGAAGCTGGAGAGCATGCCATGGAATGTTCTGATTCCTCGTGAGCCATCAATCACGGCCCCGGTCGGTCACGAGTTACTGACATTAACTGGGCTCACGAACTCAGTCACGAACGCAGTATTCAGCCCAGATGGAACGCGGCTGGCGTTGGTCGGCTTCGACAAAATAGTGAAGGTCTGGGACGTAAACAGCGGTCTGCTTTTGCAAAGCTTGAATGGCCTCTCAGCCAGTGTTTTGGATGTTGTGTATAGTCAGGACAGCAAGCGACTGGCCTTAGGAAGTGGCGATGGGACGGTCAAGGTATGGGACGCCGTAAGCGGTCAGGAGTTATTCACCGTGAAAGCGAATACTGGTCTGGTGTACGATGTTGAATTTGCCGCCAACGGCGAACGTCTAGCGATCGCTGGCTCCGATTCCTCGGTGAGACTACGGGACGCGACGAGCGGTCAGGAATTGCGTGAATGGATCCATTCCGGTGTCAAGTGTTTGGCTTTTAGTCCAGATGGCGAACGGCTCGCGTTGGGGGGCGGGCCACCGAAAAAACCGGGGGAGTTGAAACTATGTTACGCCACGACCGGTAAGGAGTTGCTAACCTTGAAAGGACACACTGCCAGCGTTCGCCGAGTTGTTTATAGTCCGGACAGTCTACGGCTGGCGTCGGCAAGCGGCGAATTCGGACAGCCGGCTGATGTGAAGATCTGGGACGCCACGAATGGTCAGGAGCTGCTTTCGTTGAAGGGGCACACGGACATGATCAAGAGCATGATGTTTAGCCCGGATGGTAAACTGCTAGCCACGCGAAGCCTCGACAAGTCAATAAGGATTTGGGACGCCTCGACCGGTATCGAGTTGTTCGCTTTGAAGGGTTACTCGTTCATCTGCATGGTGTTTAGCTCGGATAGCAAGGGGCTGATGTCGGCCAGCAGCAACGGATTGATACGCCGTTGGGACGTAGCGCCATGATGCAGAATTGCACGAAGTTGCAATCATATCGTGCGAGCTAAATTCGATTTTTCCGAGGTTGTTGGAACTTGCGATTGTCGAAACTGAATGGCCATCCGAGCTTAGATAACGAACACGGATTGCATACGGTTCTGTTCCGTACGGTTGATGGCGCAATGCGTTGCAACTGCACGCCAGTGACTTACGGATTCGGTAACCTGCGCGATGATGTTGTCAGCGGCTACCTTTCCTAATCGAAAGTACGGCGAGACTTCACGCGCTAGATCCAGATCGAGCGAATTGTCCAATTCGCTTATGTTCAAGGCGAGTCCCGTTCCGTTTGGCTCGGGATTCAGATCGAACGCTGGTGACAATCTCCATCCCATGTCTGTCAGTAAAAAGCCATGATTTCGCAGATGATCATCCGTATTGTGGATCATGATCGAAAAGACGATACGTCGCCACAATTGCTCCAAGTCCTCGTCGATGATCAACTGATTTTGTGTGATCCACTGTGCGATGTCCAAATAGGATACTCCGGTACTAGCTCCATCGCCATCGCTGTAACCAAGCATCGTCATCGCGGAAGCAAAGTGAACGCGTCTTCGTTTCCCCTCGACTACATATCGATCAAATCTTTGCGTCAGAAAAGTTCGATGCGACCGTTCACCAAACGACTCGATCCGAGAATTTGATACACGCACACCTGCTCGACGGGCTAGTTCTGTCGCAACTTGTTCCCAAGCACCGACGTCGCGATCATCGTCGCGACCAGGGAATTTTGCGATCCACAGGTTTTCGACTTCATCCACGATCCCTGCCTTGGGACGAGCACCTCCAATCGACGAGCCTGGTGCGACCAGCAATCGAAGCACTTCGCTTGTCTTTTTTTCGCTCATTTGCTTGCCGGACTGTATCGCCCAAGATGCTTGCTCGAGTTCTCTGAGTGATGCCCAAGGTGGCGCAGCCATCGACGCTTCGTGACTTAAGTAGTCAACGCCATCTGGAAACCGTATACGTATCCCGCCAAGGCGTTGTTCATCATGTACACCAAGTAAAAAGTCTGACTCCAGCAACTTTTTCGGTTGTCGGTTTTCGACGCGAGCAAAGTGAGCCTCTCGCCGTTGCATCAAGACACGACCCCATCGGTCAGGTGCCGAGTCAAGAAAGAACCCAAATCCCTGCGTTTTCTTGGCGGATGGATACTGACGTCCGACAAACCATTGCAAATCCGGATCCAGATTCCTAGCTTGGTCGGTATCAAGCCAATTTGGATCGTAAGAAAAAGCGTAAGTCTCTTTTCCCCGCACGACTTCAATCAAAAGCGTACCGATCGAGATTGGAATACTTGTTGCGAGCCAGTCAGCATCGACTTGAATTTCACGGGTCATGATTCAGGCACTTTGTCAGCCGTTGCCTTACTCGATTTATTCTTGCGACCGTCGGTGACCGTTTTGCGTCGCGACGAACCAAGGAGCTCAGCATCCATCAGTCGCTGACCCAGTTCATCGTCCTTTCCCAATAATGCCAGATCGTTCTCTAGCCGTAACGCCATCAGTACTTGTAGCAACGTTCCTATCGACGAATTGGATTCTCCCATCTCAAGGTGATACAAGGTCGAGCGGCTAATTCCTGCACGTTCTGCAACCTGCGCTGTCGTCAGTTTGCGACGTTTTCGGGCAAGACGGAGACGCTCTCCCAGTTGCTCCAGGAGCCGCTGGTGATTTGGAAAAAGGGTTGGTTTATTGCGAGACATTTGATCGATACCATAATCAAATTGAATTTAATTGATTTAAGTATAGATCAAACCGAGCGTTTGTCAATTCAGGAAGCGATGTAAAGCGGAACAGTCGTGTTAGTGGAAGTGCGCGAGCACTCCGGTAAACTGCCGAAAGCTTGTGATTTCCCGCTGGTTCATTACCGGACGGCTCGCGCCGTTCCGCTAACTCTACGCCATTCGGCGTAAGCCCCACCCCGACTTTGGCGGCAGCCTCGTCAATCAAAGTCACCTAGATTGGAATTCGTCGTCGGCAAGTTGCAAAGAATGGGCATGTTAAATGCGACGGCTTACAATGTGCAGCTTCGTGAAAAGCGAAAATCCCTGAATGTGGCGAACTCGGTTAAACGGCTTTGGAAATGAAGAACAAAATCTCGGCAGCGGTAAGTTTATTCTTTTTCTTGACCCTTTGGGCAGCAGTAAGTTCATGGGCGCTCGAGCCGCAACAGGCTCAGGGTCCAAAATACAATGAACTCACGAAAGAAGAACACGATGTAATTCTACTCAAAGGGACTGAACCGCCATTTTCTGGCAAGTACACCCGTAGCAAAGCGGTCGGGACCTACATTTGTCGCAGGTGCAACTCGCCTCTCTTTGACTCAACGCATAAGTTCGTAAATTCTTGCGGATGGCCTTGCTTCGATGATGCAATGAAGGATGCGGTGGCGCGATCCGTCAATGGAGCGAAGACAGAGATTCAATGCGCTAATTGCGGTGGCCATTTGGGTTATCAGTGCCTTGGCGAAGGTTTCACTCCTAAAAACGTGCGGAATTGCGTCAACAGCGTCTCGCTCACTTTTATCGCCAAAGGAAATGAACTCCCCGGCGTCATTTCGTCTGAACAGAATGGAATCCCAAAAAAGCCGGATGCGAATAAACCTGAGGCCAATGAGAACGGCGAGAAAGCGAGTGATCAGCCTCACGAAGCGGAAAATCAGGATTCGACGCCGAAAGCATCCTTTGAGTATTTGCGAAACATGTTGCTGGAGCAATTGAACAATCGTGACCAAGACATTGTCCAAAGCGCTTTGTTTCGGCTGGATTTTGAGTACGTGAAGCCCCAACGGGTCGAGTCAATGCAGTGTGATGAATATGTCGCAGCGATACACGTGATTGGGATCAAGCTCTCGGTAAAGAAACAATTGGTCGATCTATTGGATAATGCAGACAACTACACGCAGGAATTAGCCATCCGAAGATTGGGAGAGCTTGGTCCAAAGGCAGAAGACGCGTTACCAAAACTGAGAGAAATCTTGGCGAACTCAGTTAGCCGGTTGAGTGCAGCGGCAGCCATTTGGCAAATTTCGGGCAACGCAGAGGAATCCGCGACCGCCCTGGTCAAACTCATTCGAGAAGACGAAGGGTCCGGGCCGTCTGCCGCTTCGTGTTTTGAATGGATGGGGCCAGCAGCCTTCTCTGCATTCGAGGCTATCGAGGGTTTGTCCAAGGATCCGCGAGACAAGGTTCGGGAAACGGCAACCAAGATCCTCGGTTCGTTTGGGCCAAAACACAAACTTGCTACCGAGGTGCCACTGAAGGCTCGTCTGACTGACACTTCACCCGAAATTAGGATCGCAGCCAGTTTGGCGCTGTTGAAGATCGACGGGGAACTTGAAGAGGCCATCGAGACTTTGCTAGGTATCGTAGATCAAGTTATCGAAAAGAACTCGGCAACATTCAGGGAATCTCCACAGGAGAAATTGGTTATCTCCGCGATCAATGCACTCGGTCAGTTCGAAGGCGAGGCTGTAGATACGGTAATGCACATTAGCCTACATTTGAATTCAAGGAACCTCAACATACGCCAAGCGGTCGCAATCGCACTTGGAAAAATCGGACCGGGGGCTGAGAAAGCAATTCCATATCTTGCCAAGGCGATGCGTGATACGGAGTCGGAGGCTGTTCCATTGGTCCATTTTGTTGTTAATCCAGGTGACGATGCAGCCAAGGCGCTCGGTTCCATTGGAATGGCTGCGGTCCCCGTATTGCTCCAGTCTCTCATTGATCCTGAGGTCGTTCTTCGCATTCGGGCAGCGAGAGAATTAGGGCGAATTCCAGAAGCAGCCTGTCAAACGGTTGGTCCACTGACAGCGAGACTGTCGGATCCGAGTGCTGAAGTTCGACACGAAACAATCAAGTCCCTTGGTAGGCTTGGAAAAAAGGCTAATGCCGCTGCACCTGCGCTAACCAGTCTATTGTTTGCAACGGAAGAAGTAACAGATTTTGGCATCACCGAACGGATGTGCGTAGAGGCACTTCGGTCGCTACGACGCGTTGAAGCAGCCGAGGCGCAAATGGTTCCAGCCATCCTCGATGCGATGGAACGCAATCAGAACCTAACCTTGGAAGCCATTGCGGTCCTACGGCAGTTTCCAAAACGCAGCAGCGAGTTTGAAAACCCATTGCGCAGATTGCTAGACCGGAACAACCTAGGGGCGGCATGCGCGCTGGCGGCCCTCGATTTCGACGATCCGGAAATTCAGGGGATTCTAGCGACGAATCTGTTTATGGAAGAGCACGTAAACTCAGTCGCGGCCAACTTAAACCCAGTCGCGGCCCTCGGCATCGGGCAGTTGGTTGCACATGGAGCTAAGCTGGGGGAGGCTGTTTCTGCCCAGTTGGCAGTCGCAACAAAGAAGGAGTTTGTTGAGCTTTCTATTTTGACAATCCTGTTGCGATTAAATCCAGACGACGAAGTTGCTGTCGCGTCGATGATGGATGCTATGCGAAGTGGCAATCCGTACTACTCCTCTTATTTCGATATAGAAGAAGCGGAAGAAGCTTTGGTCGAGTTGATTCATCATCGAAGAGTTCGGGATGCGGTGTTGCAAGATCTGGACAATTCAATCGACCTGGTCCGATCGAGTTTCCTTTCACCAAGAATCTTGATTGCAGCAAATCAACATCAGGAACGGGCATTCGCGTGCCTCGAGAGGAAACTGTCTGAGATAACTTCATTGTCAGATTTTCATGGCATCGTCTTGAACTTCTTGGGCAAACAACCGCTAAGCGAACTGTCTAAATCGCTTCTGGTTAAAATGCTCAACTCCCAGGGGCGAGGCGAATTCAATAGTGATTTCTACGGGAACGGTGGCGAAATGCGCATTGTCCGAGAAGGGGCCGCACTCGCTTTGGTTCG
>JANMNR010000306.1:0-1712 GCA_031368325.1 Pirellula sp. | reverse complement strand
CTCGCCGAGTGGCCTTAAGGTACTATTGCAGAAAGCGGGATTCCAGGTTGAATCAACGAGGGAGTTACCTTCGTTTCACTATCGAGGCCTCTGGAATCGTGTACGCATGCAATCCGATGTAGGCAATATGAGGGCGATACTCTTGTATTTCGCACTTCTCTCGGTTTCTCCCGTATTGCGGCTGTTACGATCTGACATCATTTTGCAGGTTTATCGGGTTGGTCCGCAACCTGGTGCGGGCCGCTAAGACTGCCACTCCCAGCGAAAAGTGACACTTTGCCCATCGAACAGGACCGATCGTGTCTTTACTCGTCGAAAATTATCATTCCGTTGCGCAATCCTGGATTATGATGCCGAGTACAATTGATTAAACTGGACGCTCTTTGATCACACCAATCCCGTGCTTCCCCGCCTGCATTCCATCTTAACAACTCAAAGCATGACAATCCGTTTGCTCTCCGTTCTGTTTTTTGTTTTACTCACTCTCTCGAAATCCTTGCAAGCTGAAGAACCGCTTGTATTCGACGGAACGCAGGGGCCAGGCAAAGGGAAGCATATCGTTTTCCTGGCAGGCGATCACGAATACCGTTCGGAGGAGTCGCTACCGGAACTTGCCCGGATCTTGGCAAAGCATCATGGCTTCAAGTGCACTGTTCTCTTCAACATCGACAAAGCCAGCGGAGAGATCGTGGCTGGCAACTCCAACATGCCTGGCATGGCTGCTTTGGATTCAGCGGATTTAGCAGTAGTGTTCCTGCGATTTCAAAATTTCCCGCCGGATCAGATGAAACACTTCGACGAGTACCTCAATCGAGGCGGCCCGGTGGTCGGACTTCGCACAGCGACCCATGCATTCAAGATGAATGCAAACGATCCGTTTTCAAAGTATTCGTTTGATTCAACTGCAAAGGATTACCAACTGGGATTTGGCCATCAAGTGCTTGGGCAGACATGGGTTGGGCACTACGGAAAAAACCATTCGCAAAGCACCCGCATTACGGTAATAAACGGCAAGGAATCGCATCCCATCCTTAGTGGCGTGAAAGACATTTGGGTTCAAGCGGGCGGATACGTCGGCAAACCGGTAGATGGCGACGTGTTGACCATGGCTCAGCCACTAAACGGAATGACACCCGATTCGAATTCAGATTCGACAAAGCCGCCAATGCCTTCCGAGTGGACTCGTTCGTACAAGTCCGCCTCGGGAAAGGTCGGTCGGGTCTTTACGACGCTTTACGGAACGCCAGAAGACATGATGAACGACGGCTATCGTCGCATGGTTGTGAACGGTTGCTATTGGGCGTTGGGGATGGAAGCGTCGATTAAGCCAAACTCGAACATTGCATTCGTCGGGCCATTCAAGCCGAATACCTTCGCTGGAGGTTCTTTTGCTCGCGGGATTAAGCCGGCCATGTATGCAGGTTTTGAGTCCCCAATTCCCGCGAATAACGACGTGAACAAACCTGCGGGCAGAGAAAGGAAGTCGCAAAGTGACGCGTCGAAGAAAGAAACATCTGCGAAGGTCACGTCTAACAGCCAAGGCACAGCGGCTCGCTTTGTTCGAATTGAGCTACCTGGCGACTCGCGAATCCTAACACTTGCGGAAGTGGAGATTTTCAGCGGTGGCAAGAATATCGCCTTGGCTGCCAAAGCAACTCAGTCAAGTACTCTCGCGAACGCAGTTGCGTCAAAGGCCGTGGATGGCAACAAGG
>JANMNR010000284.1:0-9546 GCA_031368325.1 Pirellula sp. | reverse complement strand
ACTTGTTGGATGAGCCAACCACCGGACTGCACTTTGAAGACATTCGCAAACTGATGCAGGTGCTCAATGCGTTAGCGGACAGCGGCAACAGTGTCGTTGTGATTGAACACAATCTCGATGTGATCAAGTGTGCGGACTGGGTAATCGACATGGGTCCGGAGGCCGGAAAAGAGGGAGGCCAAGTTGTGTTCGCAGGACCAGCCGAATCCTTGGTTCGATACGCCAGCAATGTCAGCTACACGATACCCATCTCCAAAGCGGCTCCAAACGCTCCGGCAAAAAAGGGGACCAGGAAAAAAGCCGCGATAGCATTGAAGGTGGCCGAGTCTAACTCCGCGGAACAAACGCTTCGGTCGTACACCGGCGAAGCGTTGCGAGCCGTTCTCGGCCCTGGGGTTCGAGCTAGAAGAACGCTTCGCGATGCCGAATCCTAAATGCGTCTATCAGAACCGCGAAACAAAAATGACGCTTTGCGTCTGAAGTATCCCGAAGGGTTTACGGATAGTAGCCGTGGGTAAAGCGAAGCGACACCCACGGAGCTCGTGAACGCCTTTGCGATTCGATCCTGAAGGGATCGCAGATAGGAATCTTGCTTGAACGACTCCCCGCAGCAGCGTGATGTCTTTGATCCCTCCAGGATCATTGCAACGATACTGCCGCGTTGTCCGGTGGTGGCGCTTCGCTTTACCACCGGCTACTATCCGTAATCCCTTCGGGATAAGCTCCAATCGTGTCGATAGTCAGAAAAATGGGGGCAGAAAGATCGTGTTCTTGATTTGACCATCGAATTTGGAGCAGCAGTCGTTTTTTTCGATTTCTTTCGTTCCTTTCGGCCCCCCACATCGCCTATACTTTTCCAGGTTGCGAAGCGGTTTTGTCGGATAGATTCTTAGTTGAGGTTAGTAAATGCCCATCCAAACATCCTCTATACGAGATCAATTCTTTCGGAGCACCCTACCCTTTATCGTCAGCACCATCGCTCACACGGTCGTCTTTCTCGTGTTGGCGATGTGCGTTATCACCGAGCCCTCGGTACCAAAGGCGCTGCTTCAGGTTTCGTTGGCAAGTAGTACCGATCGCGATCAACCGCTTGAGGTTTTGGCTGCGGCCCACTTCTCCGCCCCGTTGAGCGAGATAGGCGAATCGGACGTCCCAAGTCTGAATACGCAGTCGCTGTCTCTGGACTTAAATGACATTTCGGGCGAAAGCGACTTTGAGCAGTCTATGCGAAAGTCACTTGAAGTCGCTAGGAGTTCACAAACGCCAGCTCCACAAGCCATCGCGAGCGCGAATCGAATACGGCCGGTCAGCCCAGTTTATGCATCAAGCCAGTCCGACTCGGCAAAGAGTACGATTAGCTTTGGAAGCAAGAAGTCACCAGGCGGTCGCCACATCGGATTTGGTCCCTCATCTACTTTGGAGGTGGTGGTGACGGGATTGGACCGTTATGGCAGCAGCGTACTCAACCAGGCCAGCAATCTCTCGTTAACGGGCGGCGCCATGATGGTCAGCACCGCCGCACCTGCTCCTGCACTTGCAAACGTTTCACTAAGGTTTGAGTATGTCCCGGCGAACGAAGACGGGAGACGTTTGGAGATAACGGCTGGAAGTGAAAAAGCTGTTCTTCCCATCTACGATTGGGAGCTGCAACCGTTGGCAAAGTTCGTAGATTCGGGGCACCATGGAGCAGTGAGCATCCAACTGCTGGGCAGCCACGAAAAAGTTTCGCTTGATGCTGCGTTTGAGCAGACGTTGCTTGGCCTCCGGTTTATTCAAGCAGACCTTATGTCTCGTGGAATCGTCTTCTCGCAGGAGTATTTGCCACAGGATGAAAAGGGGATCCTGCTTGGCCCGGGCGAGTTCGAGAGACTTTCTACCGATGAAGTCGTCGTAGCCGCCGTGCGTGAACTGAAGCCTTTGATGTCGCGGACCCCTAATGCGGCACAGTATTCCGTTTTAACCGATTCCAAAATACGATTCGTCTATTCGATCAAGGATGGGGAGCTTGTCATTGCAGGCACACCTTATTTCTTTTTCTGGGAGCCCGCCAGCCACGGTGACCAAGTCGTTCCTCGAAAATCGCTCAACGAGGAATTGAAAAAAGCTTGGCCAGTCATCAAGCAAGCCAACCCGGTTGTGATTGAGTCGATGGAAAAGTGCTTTCGAACCGTCGCCCTTTTTCGATCCCAGCGTCAAAATTCGAAAGAAAACTGGCGAGCTTTTATGCAACAGGTTCGAACCATTTCCCTACCGAGTGTTCCTACTCCATCCCTTTTGACCCGATAGAGCATACGCTCACAGCGTTACCCGAGTAGCCATCGGTCTTCGCCCGATTCAGGATCGGCTGGACGGATCCACAGGCCTCGAAAGCCATCCGACGCCCCGAATGGGGCATCAACATCAAAGCCCGGGGCAGAGCCTCGCGATGCCCTTGGGTACCGAAAAACATCGTTCACCGCCCTGACAAGCCATTATGGTCATTGCTCTTTGGAAGTTGTTGGTATAGAAGCGGACCTTTGCGACTCTAGATCTGCTAGTCGCCGACTTCGTTGGATGATTTCTTGTTCTACCTGCGCTGGATCGGTTGCAGAGTTTGCACCATCCGGTATGCCCCATACCTCAGCGACGTAAGACAAGCCGCAGTGCATTGTTCCAATTTGCGACTAGGGTTTGATCTCGATGTGCGTTTGGAAAAACGAATCGGCTGGGTAGCGATTGTACCTTTGGTCGTGTGGTCAAACGCGTTCATCGGCACAGCGCATTTCCCATTGACGAGTACCAACGAGCGACAAAGCAGCCAAGCTGGCGCAGTGAAGAGTATACCTAGCAAATCAGAACTGCCGCTTGGGCTTCTTGAACCCGCGACTAGATTCCGGCTAACCACTTGAGCCCCAAACAAATGTCGGACAAGCGACCGCAGTCCAGCCCTCGCACGCCCTCACAGAGTCTAATCCTTTATGTGTTCGCACAGGCAGAGTCTAGGGAGATGCGGAACAGAAGACTAGCCGGAAGGACTTTTTTGGTTTAACGACTTTTACTGTAGTCTCGCTCAATTGCGTGCATTATTGCCGTGCGATCCGCATGGAGACATGTGATCCGTCGATTCAATAAGAATCGCAGTTTTTCGATTTTCTAAGTGTTTGTTGTTTGCAGTAAATCAGTCAACACTACAAGTCCCGTAGTGTCTTCGGCGAAGGGAACAACACAGCATTCCCGAGCGACAGATTCAGGTATCAACGCCAATAGAGAGGCGGAGGTGGACATCCGTAAGACTGATGACGTGACGTCGAGGACTTCACGTCCACACACGGGACAGTACGCTTTGGGAACGTCTTGTGTCGTTTCGCGGGTAAAGTAACCGCAGCGTAAACAAGTCGGAAAGTCGCTATCGAAATAGGAGAGTGTCACGATGGCTTTACGTGGACGAAATGGGAACTCAGTTCAAAGGCGTAAACACCGCAATCACGGGGTTGCGGGAGAGACCTTTGAATCAGAAAACGTGCGACCCGCAACTCCGTGCATTTCATTGTTCGTCAGGATTTGTTGTTGGATGACGCTTGCCACTCGGCAAAACGCCGATCAAGTAGCGTCTCCAGCACATCGAACGACTCCCACGCATCGGGTACATGATACACCGTTATGTAGCCGCCTCCAAGTAGCTTCTCATAGTCCGTTAAGTACTTACCGGTTTTGAAATCGAAATAGTCAACAACGAAGTTGTTACCAGTGTCGTTCAAGTCCTCATCCGTGAATTTGCCGTCGCATGTGCGCAAAAAATAGGTGCCGGGTCTGATACTGCGATCCTTGAGCAATTCAAGGTCTTCCGGGAAATCTTCAGTGTGAAGGAAAGTCGCCACCGCAGTGCCACGATGCATCGTCGTACTTCATCGCTTCTCCTGACGACGGCACGCTAGGTCTGCGTGGATGCATGATAATGCAATCCATGACGTGACCCTGGCGTACTGGAGTTATTTGCTGTCCCTATAAACCGCGCTGCCGTTAAAACGCAACTGGTGAAATGGGAAAGTCATCAGTGTCAATTCTGACTTCGATTAGTGTTCCAAAACTCATTGGGATCCTGCAACGAATTGAGGAACACTGATTGGCACTAATCTCCACTAACGAGACACGCAGTCATCGATCACTGAAAAATCAGAACTTGTAATTATCCGGATTGGAATCAGATGCCGGATCGTTTCGCTTGAGTCGATACTCTCGAATCAATTGAGCGACGACCGTTTCGTCAGCGAGCGCAATATGCACCAGCTTTCCCGATCAGGCACTCGTCGAACAACGGGCAGCTATTCAAATTTCGGAACGCGTTCCCACAGTATTCGCAATCCGTTAAGGACCACCAAGACAGTGCTGCCCTCATGACCAAGCACTCCAATCCATAGCGGCAACTCAAAGAAGGTCGACAAAACCAGTACCGCAATCGTCGAGAACGCGAACACCATGTTCTGTCGAACACGTTTTCGGGCGACTCGACTGATCCAAACCGCCACCGGCAAGCCCTTGAGATCGTCTCGCATCAAGACTACATCGGCTACCTCGAGCGCGACGTCTGTGCCTGCACCACCCATGGCGATCCCGACGTTTGCAGTGGCAAGCGCCGGCGCATCGTTGACCCCGTCACCGATCATCGCCAAGCAACGGTCCCCCTTGCCCAATCGCAAAAGTTCCGTGACTTTGCCATCCGGTAACAAGCCCGCACGTACCTCGTCGACCCCCAACTCCTTTGCAATCGCTTGCGCAACCCGTTCGTGGTCGCCTGTCAATAATACGACTTCGCGAACCCCCAGCCGTTTAAGACTGGCAATCGTCTTGGACGCTTCCGGGCGCAATTGATCTGCGACTCCGATCACCCCTCCTATTCGCTCTTCGTCTGCAACCACCATCAGTGCGGTTTGACCTGCGTCGCGCATTCGATGCGCGTTTTCCAACATTCCTGGCAAGAGCTTGACGTGGTTCGTTTCAAACAGGCTCTCGCGTCCTATACCCACCCATATGCCATCCACCCTAGCATGCACTCCCAGTCCAGTCATGCTGTGAAACTCCTTGAGCTCACGTGTTTGCTCGACAACCCCCTGTTTCTTGGCCTCCTCGAGCACTGGGATCGCAAGCGGGTGCTCACTTTGCTTTTCCACCGCTGCTGCGAGCGAAAGGAATCGGTTTAGATCGGTTCCGCTGGTTGTCCAAACCTCCGTCACCGCAGGCCGGCCAAGCGTGACCGTCCCTGTCTTGTCCATCGCTAACACCTCCACCTTTCCCAGCGTCTCAAGGTGCACCGCCCCTTTAAAGAGGACACCATGTCGACCCGCGAGTGCGATGGCCGACAACATCACCGAGGGCGAACTGACGACAACTGCACATGGGGACGCTGCAACCAAGAGAACCATCGCGTGGTAAAACGCATCATACCAACTCGTCGTATGCACTACTCGGGTTGCGACAAAGACCAAAAACGCCCCGACAAAAACACATATGACGTACGGCTGTTGCCACGATTCAACAAAGCGTTGTGTTGGCGTCTTTTGCGATTGAGCTTCATGAACCATGTGCACAATACGCTCGAGCGTTGTGTCCGCAATCGCCTTGGTCATTCGAACGGAAACGGTCCCTTGGCCATTCATGGTTCCTGAGAAAACTTCAGCACCAATGCTTTTGCGAATCGCTTCACTCTCGCCGGTCAACGTGGATTCATCCACCCACGATTCACCGTCGATCACGCAACCATCGATGGCAAATCGTTCACCTGGGCGCACTCGAACCACATCGCCCAACTCGAGCGATTCGACGTCAACCACTTCGTCCTGCTTCGTTGATTGAGAAATCCGCGTCGCTTGCCTAGGTCGCAGCAGGACCAGCGATTCGATCGAGCGATTGGTTCGATAGGTCGCAAACGCCTCAAGAGTCCCACTCAGCGAAAAGAGGAACAGAAGTACCGCCCCCTCGCCCCAGTCTCCCAGTATCGCCGCTCCCACAGCTGCAGCCACCATCAGTGTGTCTACATTGAGCTTTCCCTCTAATATCGCGGAAAAAGATTCTTTGAATGGTCGAAAACCACCCGCGGCATAAGCGATACACCACATAGCCAATGTGACATAAAAGCTCGCTCCACCCCACTTGGACAACACGAATCCGAGAATGGCAAAGCAAGCACAAATCAACGTTGCAATAGCGCTAGCAATGGGTGGAGACGAGGTCGTGTGGCCCGTTCCGGTCGGTTTTGTCGTGGTCAAATCAATGCCTAGGAAAGTGGTCGATTGCTCATTCGAATTGGAGTATACCAGTTATGCTAAGCGGTTTCGATATTGGCAACGGCCTGAAGCCCCAATTCCTCGATACTGATCTCACGCATTCGGTACTTTTGGATCTTCCCAGTCACGGTTATTGGAAAACTATCTACAAACTTCCAATAGTTCGGCACTTTGAAATAGGCCAAGTTCGCTTTGCAAAAGGCCTTTAATTCGTCGGCTGAAGCGTTGGTCCCGTCTCGCAATCGAATCCATGCCATGACTTCTTCCCCAAACTTGCGATCAGGTACCCCGATGATTTGTACATCTTGTACTGCTGGATGCTGATAGAGCAATTCCTCGATTTCTCGCGGATAGACATTCTCACCACCTCGTATAATCAAATCTCTCAGGCGTCCCGTGATTCGATAGTAGCCGTTTGATTCTCGTACGGCTAAATCACCAGTATGAAGCCATCCCTCCGAATCGATCGCTTCGTTCGTTTTGTCGGGTAGATTGTAATAGCCCAGCATCACGTCATGACCACGACCGCAAAGCTCGCCAGGCTGTCCGTCATCGAGTGCCTTTCCAGTTTCAGAGTCGATTACCTTAACCTCGATACCTGGCAGCGGACGTCCGACCGTTCCGACGCGAAGCTCCAACGAATCGTCCGCCCGCGTTTGTGTAATCAATGGCGAGGCTTCGGTTTGGCCATAACCGATGGTCATTTGGCTAGCACCCATTTCTCTTGTCACACGCTTCATCAACTCGATAGGGCATGGACTGCCGGCCATGATCCCGGTGCGTAGCGACTTAAGATTGCGTTGAGCATAATCGGTATGTTCCATCATTGCGATAAACATCGTCGGCACTCCGTATACGGCCGTACAACGTTCCGCTTCGATCGCGTGCAATGTCGCCGCGGCTTGAAAGTTTTCTGCCGGAAAGACCATCGTCGCCCCATGCACAATCGAACACAACGTTCCAAGAACGCAACCAAAGCAATGATACAAAGGGACAGGCACGCAAATCCGATCCTGGTCTGTGAATCGTTGACCAAGGCCTGCGTAGTACGCATTCAAGAGAATATTGCGATGAGAAAGCATGGCACCTTTAGGCGAACCGGTTGTACCAGATGTGTATTGGATATTAATTGGGTCCGTGGCCATCAGTTCAAGCTCTGCCGTGGCCAACTGTTGTTCTGAAACGGATCCCGCACGTTTAAGAAAATCATCCCAAGAAAGAGTGCCCGGCAACGGCTCACCTCGCAAGGCGATAACCCATTTCAATCGCGGAAAGGCGGTGCTGTGAAGACCACCCGGCGGATGCGAAGCAAGATCTGGAATCGCCTGCTGCAGCGAGGTGAAATAGTCTGTTGTTTTGAATTTGTCGATTAATGCCAAACCCCATAGGTCCGCTTGGCGTACCGCATGCGCTAGCTCACTCGTTCGGTACGATGGGTTGATAGTCACCAACACAGCCCCAATGCGTGCCGTCGCAAATTGCAGCGTAACCCACTCAGGAACATTAGTGGCCCAGACGCCAAAGTGATCTCCCCGTCTTAACCCCAATGCCAGTAAGCTCCGCGCGGCTCGATCCACTTCGGCATCGAACTCCGACCACGTCCAACGAACATCTTGGCTACAGAAAACCACCGCGTCCTGTTGCGGAAACTTTTTCGCCGTTTCGCGAAGAACTTGACCGATCGTGAGTCCGTCGACCCAGGGTCTTACATGTTCTGGAAAACTTTCGTGTTCTGAATGGAGCGTCATTTTTACCGCCGTTGAGGAGAAGATCAACAAGACACGATACTTACGCCAACACCTCGTTGATAGGCATCGACAACAGGGCCTGGGCGAGAGACTTTCCCTGCGCATCGTTGCGCAAGCCACGTCGCAGTATGCCCTTTACCACAAAATTGAATCCACCGATGTTCTGCATTTCAAAGCGTTCCACCGACGTGACTCCGATCGGATCGAAGAACTGCTTTACGCGTTCTGCGGTCAGCCATTGCTTTATCCATTCATAGTTTTGCATCGATCGAACGAGGATACCGATGTTAGCACCCGTTCCTTTGTCACCGCTGCGGCCATGGGCAATATCCGATAGTCGCTTGGCCCCAGATAACGTCACCGGGTTTCGCGTTAGACTCTTTACGGATGAATCTTGAGGGAAGCGTCCGCAAGCGGGCGGCCAAATACCAGGTTTAAAACGCATCGACAAAGTGTCCGCGGAATCAAAGAACTCGACGCGCGAAATAACTCGGTCTGCATCAATTAGACAAGGCCAATAGCGAACAACTCCGTGAACCCGAGGTCGCCCTTCGGCATAGCCGGTGGTGCCTTGCGGACCTGCAGTCACGAGCGGCATGAGCTCGCGAGTAAATGCCTCCACAGCCCCTTTGTTTTCAGACTCCACTGCAATGCGCAAAACGGTTTCATATGCCGCATCTTCAAAAGCACGGTCGCCGTGTAAGGCTAAACCCACAACCGGAACACTCTCCACGTTTCCCAAGCATTCAACGATGGTGTCCCGATACGAAAATCCCGCTTCATGCAAACGTTGCAGTACCATATAGCCACAGCGACGGGCTTTCTTGACCGACTGCGGTCCGAATACGGTCAAAGTTCCAG
Organism: Pirellula sp.; assembly: GCA_031368325.1. Classification (GTDB taxonomy): domain Bacteria; phylum Planctomycetota; class Planctomycetia; order Pirellulales; family Pirellulaceae; genus JBKCUI01. Next base: position 677 of record JANMNR010000284.1, on the reverse strand, counting down.
CTGCGCGAAAGCCATCTCGATACGTCGCACTGACTTTTAGCGTTTTTGGCCTTGGACCACCTATGGCTCCACGCACTTCGACTCGATTCTGTGCCACCAACTTCACGTCGAGTCCTAGAAACGACACGCTGCAATCGGGACTCAGATAGTTTTGTGGATCGCCTATCTCATAAATCAATTGTTCGCGAACTGTCTCCGGCGTTACGCAACCACCGGAGTCCATCGACTTGGTGATCGTGCATGAGCCGTCGCTCTCGATCTCTGCGATCGGAAAACCTAAATGCGTCGGATCGGGCACGTCCAACCAATCGGTCAAGATTCCACCCGTCACATGGGTCCCACACTCGAGCAAGTGACCCGCCACGGTCGCTCCGGCCAATTTTTTCCAATCGTTTTCCGCCCAGCCAAACTCAAAGACGCACGGTGCGACAACCATGGATGGATCTGCAACGCGGCCTGTGATTACGATGTCCGCGCCTGCGTGGAGAGCTTGAACAATCCCCTCGCATCCCATGTAAGCGTTCGCCGTTACCAACCGATCGCGAACGCTCATGAGCGTCGCCTCTGAATCTAAGTTCCGAAAGGATTCATCGCCAGAACCCGATGCCATCAACGCACCCAAAACATCGTCGCCGGTCACGACTCCGATCTTCATGGATCGGCAGCCAGCTTTTTCT
>JANMNR010000147.1:0-3944 GCA_031368325.1 Pirellula sp. | reverse complement strand
GGTTGATTGGGCCAAAGTTCATCGCAATCTTCTTCGACTGCGTTGGGCCATAGCATACGCTCAACAAAATGATGTCCCGTTCGTCCCCTTGGATGTTCTCCAAGTTCTTGACCAGCAGGCCCACAAACTGGCCGTTCTCCTCCCGCTGTAGTTCCAATTCATACCGTGTTCTAAACGACTCGTCGTTTCGTGCTCGCTCCTCAAGCGCTCGCTCGATCTCGGTTTGCTGGGCTTCCGAAAAAGCGATGATGCCTAGACTTAGCCCCGACTCCTCTTCCAACCATGTTGCGACCAAATCCGCAATGTGCTCTGCCTCGCGACGATTGCAACGCTCTTCGTAATAACCATCGTTGAGATAGTGATAGGACAACGGTTTACTCAGCCAATGCGCTGGGCTCTGGCACTTCGGTCCGTCGATACGGTAAGCCGGGCTTCTCTCTCGCACCGCGAAGTCGATTTTTGATTCGCCGGCTGCGTTCGCGTCTTTGGAACCGGTTGCCGTCGTCTCGGTCGGTGCAACGCGTGGGTCAGGCACAGTCAACAGTCGGCCATCGTAGAACGCCCAGTTCGAAAAGCTGATCAAGGATTCGCTGCGGCTGCGATAGTGCCAGCCGAGCATCGTGGACTCCATTGACTTGCCCGAATGGCTCAGCAAACTATCGCTGCTCAAATCGAAAGCGGTTGCATTGTCCTCGGCCTCCATCGCACCTGACTCACGGGACGATTCGAATTCCTCCTCGGAGGTCCGATGGGCAAAGAAATTGGTCGGTGGCAATTGCATCGTATCGCCGACAATGATCGTCTGCGTTCCTCGAAACAGCGTCGGAATGGATTCCTCCAAACGCACTTGGCTAGCCTCGTCAAAGATCACGACATCGACAAACTGAGTATGCAGCGGAAGCGTATCCGAAACGCTCAGCGGGCTCATCAACCAAATCGGTTTCAAATCTTGAACGACCAATCCGCTATCGCCATCGACCAAATCGCGAATCGCGCGGTACCGCATGCTCTTGCCGAACTCATGCTCGAGAGTCTTTCTCCCCTGTTGATATCGCTTCGTAAACGCCGCATCTTTTGCATTGGGTTTCATTCTGTCCAGAAAGCCCTCTCGAGTTCGATTGCAGATCTCCTCTGCGTTCTTTGCCATCCATGGATCAATCGTTTGTTCTAGCCGCTCAACGTTGGCCGCCTGTTCATGCGCTGTAAAACGCTCGATCTCGGGTTCCGACTGCAACCATTGCTGCCAAGTGTGCGCCTCGACCGCGGATTCCAACTGCGCGATGGTATAGTCCGATGTGCGTAGCAGTCTGTTCATTTTGGCCGGCAGGGAGTCGAGCCGACCCAGCAAATTGGCAACCCTCGACGCTTCGTGCGAATGGGCTCGAATCCCCTCCAATTCCGATCGTAAGGAGGCGAGCGAATGATGGTTCCAAAGTTCCAGAAGGCTATCGCAAGTATTCCGCAAACTGGCAAGCCACGTACCGACTTCGCGACTTTGCTGGATGATCTCGATCGCCTTGGTCGATTTCATCAGGGCGCGATGGATGGTCACAAGCCACGGTGGCAGCTTGGGCAATCGAGTTTCCCACAGTTGTAGGCAGTTTTGTATCTCGTCAGGTCTGCGTTGCAATTGCAAATCCGTGGCCAACGATTCGGTTTCTTTTTGTAAGGTCGATTCAGCCAAGTGCTCCCGTTCTAGCTCCTCTAAAATTTGCACAAACGTTGGTTGGATCGACAAGTTCGAGAAGTCGTATTGGGAAATCAACACGGAGCGAAGTCGCCACCAAGCTGGTGAAATCCAACGCGTAATGCGAGACTGGAAATCTTTGGCTTGCGGGACGGCCGTTCGCGTTTCTTCGGCAGACAGTTTCTTTTTCCATCGTTGGTTGCGCCTCCGACAGTCCTCTAGCTCTGCCAGAAGTTTCACAAGCTTCGATTGCCCAGTTCGGTAGAGATTGGTACGAGGCGAACGCGGGTCAAGCAACTGCAGGTTTTCGCCATTCGCGAACACGGCAATCAACTCAAGGTACTCCAGCAGCTGTGATACTCGATCCAAGGTCGACCACTGTTCCGAAGGGATACCACTAGCCCGGATTGCGCGTTCGAGCTGATCCAACTGGTCGGTCGCTTGCTGCGCAAGTTGCCCCACTTTTTCTATTGAATCTTCGGTTTGTGAAATCGAAGCACGCAGTGAGCGAAGTGGATGGCAACTCAGTTTTTTTTCCGGAACGAGATGCTCGACGTCGATTTGAATCCGGTGCAACGTCGGTTGATGTTGCCACCATTGCGACAAAGACGGCATTGATTGCAACTGTTCTGGAGGCAACTGCGGGCATAGTTTGCGTTTTGCGATGCAGCGGTCTAGAAGCTCTCGCATCGAGAGAGACAAGCTACCATCAGGCGAGTCGATCGTCGTCTCCATGGCCTGCTCGAATCGCTCAAGCGGTTTGATGGCTTCGCTCAATTGCAGCAGGACTTGATCGCGCGACCCTCGTGCTTTGGCATTTGGTTTTGGCTCGGTACTTTCTGGGGCGGTAAAGCTCTCGTACGTTGCTTTCAGGTCCAGCACAAACTCCTTCTTGTCGGATTGCGAATCATGAACGAGGCAGCATAATGAGCCGAGACCACTTTGCTTGAGTCGAGCGTATACGACGTCAATGGCAGCCCTTTTTTCGCAAACAAACAAGACCCGTTTGCCTCGGGCAACAAAATCGGCAATCAAGTTGGTGATGGTTTGTGATTTGCCGGTTCCCGGTGGACCTTTAATGATATAGCTTCGTCCGGTTCGCGACTCGGCGATAGCCATCGACTGGGTTGGATCGCTGGTTACGACTTCGAATCGCTCTGGAATGGGAACGGCATCGGGTAGTTGTCTTGCGACACGTCGCGGTACTTGTGCAAAAGCGGCGTCAAAAGCAGGGTTTTGCAGATCCTGCTCCAAGATCGCTTCGTAGTCTCGCACCAGTGACATTCGCCGATAGTGCAAATTGACGATGGTCAGATTGCAAACGTCGAACGACCATTGGTACGGATTGTCGCTGGATGCGTCTTGAAGGATCGCCAATTTGCGTTCAACGGTCAGCGTAGAGTCCTCTGCGCTTGGTTCCGAAGTAGGTGCAACGTAGCTTCGTGTTGGGAGCTCGGATGAAACGATTTGTTGAAGTCGAAACGCCGGCTGACGTACTCGCTGTGTAAAGAGCCGAACGCCGAGTGGATGATAATTTATCGCGTCGTACGAGTAGTCTATGTTTTCAAAGCGAGACGCGCCCTTGCCTGAAACCCGTGCGGTGCGACGATATTGGTCCAGCCGTCGCTTGGCCTTTTCATGGATGACTTCAATCCTTGGCCGATCGATTTTTGTCAATGAGATGGCAGGTTCGTTGGCGACGATTTGAGCTTGGAGCCATTGGTAGAGAGCGTTGATCGACGATTCATTTAGGTCGATCGACTCCGGCATCTTGATATTGTACAGTTGCCGAAACAGGTGGCGAACCACCGGATTCACTTCTGCTTGTCCATCGAGTGCTTCGAAAGTGAACGTATCGCGGATGCCTTTTTGCTTGCTAATCTGGACGGGGAGCAAGACCAATGGGGAGACGAAATTCTCGATCGGTTTGACTTTAAGGTTGGACCAACCGAGGAATGCGACGACCAGTCGCAGTTGAGAGCAACCATACTCGTTCTTGTCTCGTCGTGCGTCGGCCATGAGCCTTTCTAGCACACTGGCTGAGTAGACGGCTTCGTTGAAATTAATGTGCTGGTTGAGTCGAACCGGTTGCCCTTTTGCCAGTTTGGATTGAAGCTCGTCATTCCATATGAATAACTGATCTTCGCGGATATTGTCGATATGGATCGACAGGGGCATCGAAGCATGTGTTAGGTTCAGGGCTTGAGCGCTCGCCCGGAAGTTGAGTAGCGGATTGCGCCGCGACAGGTCCAAGAGC
>JANMNR010000453.1:0-9904 GCA_031368325.1 Pirellula sp. | reverse complement strand
TGATACGGGTAAACCGGCGCACCGGCAATGCGTTTGTCCAAGAGTTGTGCGGCTGACAATGACCAATCCCGTAGGATTAGCGACGGCATCCGAAATCGGCTAGCTCTGGCATAGAGACGATTCTCAATATCATGCGTTCGCAACTCTGGAGTCATTCGGCTTGACTGTCGATAGGTTGCGCTATTGAGAATCAGCCGCTGCATGGCCTTCATGTCCCAACCCGACTCTCGAAACTCTACGGCCAACCAGTCTAGCAAAGACATGTGAATCGGATACTCGCTTTGTACACCGAAGTCCTCAGCCGTTTTGACGATTCCCATGCCAAACAGGTTTTGCCACATTCGATTGATCTGAACACGCGCGGTGAGCGGGTGTTCTTTTGAAACAAGCCATTGCGCAAAGCCAAGTCGATTGCGAGGGGCGTCCGCTGGCAAGGGTGGTAAAAACGCTGGCGTATTAAAAGTGACTTTCTCGGCTGGCTTTAGGTATTCGCCACGTGAAAGGACATGGGACTCTCGAGGCTTGTCGTCGCTCATCACCATGACTCTGGGCAGGTTGTTGGCTTTGTAATCCGAAGACTGTTTCCGTAATTCCGCCAGCTTTCCCAGCACTGGAATTTTTTCGGTCAACGTCGAGCGGACCTTGTCGTCGAAGTGCTTTCGAAGTTGCTTTTCGATTGATTTTTTGTCGTCATCAGACCGTTCGGATTCCGGCTTCTTCAAGAGTGCAACGACAGCATCCGGCAATCCCTTACCATCGGTTGGCTCGCCGTCTGCAAACAAGCCTGACCGCCAGCCGGCCCAAGCGGCCTCGACGAGGGGAGCCGATTCCTTTTCCAGCGGATCAATTTTGGCATCCAACTCCGCCATCTTCAACTTGTACTCGTCGGTCGGCAGTTCGATAAAGGGTGCACCAACACGAATTCGCGAGGAGAAAAACTGGGGCACACCGGTCTCTGGGACTCGGTTGAATGCGTCCAGCATGCTGTAGTAGTCAACTTGCGTGACAGGATCGTATTTGTGATCGTGGCATTGTGCACATGCCATGGTCAAACCAAGCCATGTTGTGGCTGTGGTATCAATACGATCAAACAGAACGACAAAACGTTGCTCTTCGGCAATGGCTCCACCCTCGCCGTTGAGTAAATGATTGCGGTTGAAACCGCTTGCAATCTTTTGGTCGGTGGTAGCATCTGGTAGCAGATCTCCCGCGAGTTGCCAAATCGTGAACTTGTCGAATGATAAGTTTTCGTTGAATGCTCTAACGACCCAGTCTCTCCAGATCCATTGCCAGGTGTCACCATCCTGCTGAAAGCCATTGCTGTCGGCGTATCTTGCTGCATCCAACCAGCCGAGCGCCATGCGTTCTCCGTAGTGTTCGTTCTGGAGCAGCCGATCAACGAGCTTTTCGTAAGCTAGAGGATCGCGGTCGGCAATGAACGCGTCCACTTGCTCGGGAGTTGGGGGCAAGCCGATGAGGTCAACGTACAAGCGGCGAATGAGCGTAGCGCGATCCGCTTCGGGCGAGGGCTGAAGACCTTCGGTCTCAAGTTTCGATAAAACAAAATGATCCACCGGAGTCTTGGCCCAGGTCAAATTGGTTAGCTTAGGCAGCACTGGTCGAACAGGAGCGATAAATGCCCAATGGCTTGAATAAGCTGCTCCTTGATTGATCCATTTTTCGAGCAGCTGTTTCTGGTCGGCGGAAAGTTTGCGATTTGATTTTGGGGGAGGCATTTGCTCGTCGACATCGGTTGAATGAATACGCGAGATAAGCGAGCTTTCGGCAGCGTTGCTTGGCACAAATGCATTTGCCTTGATGGAGGAGTCTCGGATATCCAAGCGGAGGTCTGCTTGTCGTTTATTGCCGTCTTGGCCATGGCAATAGAAGCAGTTTTCCGCCAGAATCGGGCGTATGTCCCTATTAAAGTCGACGGGCTCGTCAGCATGAATTGCGGTGCCAACGAATCCCAGGGCCGGAAGTAACAAAACGAAAAGCAAGGCAATCGCTAACTCGGCCTTGAATTGTCTTGCGATACTTAAAGTAGCACGAAGCAGTTCCGACGGCATTTTTGGGTTCAATTCGAGGAATAGGATTGGGCCAACACAGAATTGTCAGTTCTTTGGCGAGGCAGAAGCCTCATGGGTGGGGTAACGCGAGTAACGGTTTCACCGAAAGTATAGTCCAAAGGCTCGATCTGTTCCATCATTCAGTTAGTTCAGAGCTACTCGTCGATGACTGAAATTAGAGCGTAGGTTATAATCTGCGACAGTTCATCTATTCCAGTGTGCGCAAAGAGCGTAATCGCCTGCTGAAAACCCAATTCGCTCAGAGAACTAGTATGCAGAATCCGTATTCGTGTGGTTTTGACTTGGGCGGCACTAAGATGCTGTGCGTCATTTTTGATGACAAGCAGAAAATTGTTGCGAGGAAGCGAAAGAAGACCAAGGGAACGGAAGGGGCTCAAGCGGGAGTCATGCGGATTGCTGAACTGATTCGCGAGACTTTCACTGAGAACAATCTGCCGCTGGAGTGCTTGACTTCTCTAGGCATTGGCTGTCCTGGCCCAGTGGACATGGACAACGGGATTGTCAACGTCGCGGTGAATTTGGGTTGGAAGAACGTTTCGTTGGGGGCAATGCTTGAGGACGAACTGGATTGTCCAGTTTCGGTTCTTAACGATGTGGACGCAGGCGTTTACGGCGAATATTCGGTAGGCGCCGCCGTAGGAGCGAGGAGCGTTGCGGGGATTTTTCCTGGGACCGGGATTGGCGGCGGTTTTGTATACGAGGGCAAAATCCTAACCGGGCGGCGATCTTCGGCGATGGAAATCGGGCATACCCGGATCACTTCGTCCAATCGCAGCAGCGGGACGGATATGACCGGAACCCTAGAAAGCGAGGCGAGTCGATTGGCCATCGCAGCCGAGTGTGCCAAACTCGCTTATCGAGGCGAGGCTCCGAATCTTTTGCGAGCAGCCGGCACCGACATTTCCCAGATCCGCAGCAAAGTACTGGCGGCAGCCATTCGCGATGGAGACAAAGCAGTCGAACGGGTGGTACGTCAAGCGGCACAAACCGTCGGTTATGCCGTGACGAATTTGGTCCACATGCTTTGCCCCGAAGTTATCATCCTGGGAGGCGGACTAGTGGAGTCCATCAGCGAAATCTACCTGGACGAAGTGACTCAAACTGCTAGGCGTAGCGTTCTACAGTGTTATGAAGATATGTTTGAGATCAAGATGGCAAAGCTGGGTGACGACGCCGGCGCGATGGGGGCGGCCATTTGGGCAAAACAGAACATTCCATCCGCTTCTCCATTGGGACAGCAATAGCCCAAGCTCAGCACGCGATCCCCCATCGCTTTGCTCGCCCCTGTCAGGCGAGGAGTCGCTAACCCCAACGACTCGCCAGACTATCTTTCAAAATGGTTCTGGCTTTTGGACGGCGGCAGGTGCTAGAATCAGGCAACAAATCGAAGTTATCTCATTTTTTCGAAGCACCAATTCATGAAAAACAACCTGAACAACCGTAGACGCTCGCTTCGTTTTGAGTCGTTGGAGCAAAGAGCTCTCCTCGCAGCCGACATGATGACGTTGCACAACTTTGCGATGCCGGAGGATTGTGACGCGAGTGGTACTGTTTCGCCACTCGACGCATTGGTTATTATCAATGAACTCAATCGTTCAGAGACAAATGCCACATCGGATAGCGCTAATATGATCGACGTCGATGCCGACGGTCGCCTTACTCCTCTCGATGCTCTGGTTGTTATCAACTACATCAACCGTGGAGCGACGGCTGGCGATGAAAGCCCAAGCGCAGTACCGCTCGAAGCCCGAATCTCGCGGTTGGAATCCGCGATCGCTCGAGGCCAACTTCCACTTGCGTTCGGTGTTGACGACGCCCGCGAGTTGCTTGAGACCATGAAACATGGTGGTAGACCTGAAATCGGTGAGCGATTCCTTGAGGGACGTCTCCAATCGCGCCGCGAGGTTGAACGCATTGAAACCGAACGCATCGTTGCCGAGCTGTCTCTGCGAGACGTCGATGCCGAACATGCAAATCGGGCCGCTGAGTTTATCGAACGATTTTCTGAAAAAATGAAGTCTGCGGGTATCGACGCCAAAGTGATTGAGACATTAGCGGGAGAGATCAAGGCAGGATTTGAGGCTAAGGCACCACTTTCTTTCGACCAGATCAAGACTCGTTTGGTGGAACTGGGCGTCGATGTTAGCAAGTTATTCCCGACTCGTCCGGAAACTCCGCCTAAACCTGAAACACCTCGACTAGAGCCACGCATCGAAGCGCTGATCCACCGACTAAGGGAAGCTGGTGTCAGCGTTGAAATCGTTGCCACCATCGCAGTAGAACTGAAGAGGAGTATCGAAGCAGGGGCTCCATTGACCCTTGACCAGATCAAGGTCAGGCTGACTGAGCTGGGCGTCGATGTCTCGAAGCTTTTTCCCGCCGCGCCACCGCAATGGACTCCATCCATTGAACTAGTAACAAGTATTTTGAAACGAGTCAGAGCTAAACCTGAAATAGTTGAAGTCGTTCGAGGTGCCATGAAAGCCGCAAACGAATCAGGTAGTCCGCTCACCGCATCGCAAATTATTTCTCTCCTCCGGGAAAACGGCTTAGTGATTCCCGAAGCCATAGTGAAACTGCTCCGGCCTGTCCGACTGAGCCAACCTCGATTGTAGGCTCGTTTCAGTAACCTGCTAACTTTCGAATGGTGCCGACTCGTTCGCCTGGGTTTCTGATGATTGCATTTTCACTGGCGAGTTGACGCATTCGCCCATAGGTCAAAACGTTCTCGCATCGTGTTTTTGGGCCATTCGAACGCGGTTTGCATGCTGTCCAATTGAGTGGCTTCATCGTGCGTATAACCACTTGGCGAATCTCCCGTTAATTTCCAACAGGGAAACGTTGATAAACGATCAATCCGTGTCGCCTCGGTTCGCGAACAAAGCCAAGCGGGCCGAGGAAAGACAGGAGGAAATCAGCTCAAGGGCAAAAAATGTAGGGGCAAAAAGTGGCTTACGCCTAGAGACCATTTTTGCCCGACAATTTTCGCCCTTCATCGTGGAAGAGTCACGCTGCCAACTACATGTTGATTTCGTAGCCCTTGCGATACTCTCGCGAAAGGAACGCGTTGGCTTGAGGGTCCCCGGTGATTTCTCTTTTGGCAGCGTCCCAATTGACTTCTCGGTTGAGACGCATTGCAATGTTGGACAGGTGACAGATTTCCAACATTCGGTTGTGAGTCCAAACGTCGGAGATCGGCTGCTTCCGAGACTTGATTCCTTCGATGAAGTTAGCTGTATGGTTCTCGCTAACCTTGCCACCGTATACTTCCGCAATGGCTCCGTCTGGTAATGGAGTGTCTTTCAAGGCCTCTACCGGTTTGCCTGCGATCTTGCCGCGATTGACAAAAAATCGACCTTCGGTGCCTTCAAACATAATGCCGTTGTCACCTTCGCTCGTAATGATCATTTCGACACCGTTGGGCATGTCGACTTTGATTTTGAAGCTGGTTGCGGCGTTGTATTGATCTTGGACCAACGGATGTCCGTTTTTGTATTCGACCGGCAACTTGAATTCCACCGGTGTAACTTTGCTTGGCCCCGTCGCTCCGGCACCAAGTGCCCAGCAAGCGATATCCACGTGGTGAGCGCCCCAATCGGTTAGCTTGCCACCCGAGTACTCATGCCAGTTTCGGAACGCGTAATGGCAATTGCTATGCAATGGCACTCCGCCACCGTACCCCTCGCGCATTTCAGGGAGAGCCCTGTACTCTACCTTGGGGGCTGGGCCGAGCCAAAAATCCCAATCTAGCTCCTTTGGGACCGGAACCACCGGAATAACGGGTGAAGCGTCCATTCCGTTGATGCCACAGGTCACTCGCTGAACTTTTCCGATGCGTCCATTCTTGACCAACGCCACGGCTTGAAGGAAGCGGTCATCGCACTCGGTTCGTTGCATTGTTCCAACCTGAAAAATTCGGCCAGTCTGCTTGACCATCTTTTCAATCAGCTTGCCCTCAGCGATTGTCAGAGTTAATGGCTTTTCGCAATAAACATCTTTGCCCGCTAGCATGGCCTCAACGGCAATTTTGGTGTGCCAATGGTCTGGGGTCGCAATCATTACGGCATCGATATCCTTTCGATCCAGGATTTTTCGATAGTCCTTGTATGCGTCTGGTTTCCTCTTCTGCGCTTTTTCGGTCTTTTCCACATTCGCACCGAGGACGTTGGCATCGACGTCCGCGAGGGCCGCAAAATCGGCGAACTTAAAGGACTTGCTGGTAATGGTCCATCCTTGGTTGCGAAGTCCGATCGTTGCAAAGACCGGACGATCGTTGGGTGACTGATAAGCAAAAGCTCTATTCAGCGAAGTATTCAAAACGGCGGCTGAACCGGTGGCGGCGGCGACTCCTTGGATGAAGCCTCGGCGGGTTGTTTGGCGAACGATTGACATCGATAAAAATCCTCTCGGACAATAGACGGGGGAGGGAATGCATTCAAAAAAACTAAAAGTCCGCGTCGCGACGGCTGTGCGGCATTAGCTACTTTCCAACAGCTGCCTTAAATGATAGTCAATTTAAGGGCGAAGTGTATGCAAAGAATTACAGCATAAAATAGCGTAGGACAACGAATCCATCGGCCACTGTTATGGGCAAACGTTGGGAAGTAGGCCACAACGGGCCAATGGGGACAAGCACATCGGGAGTGTTGCGAGTTTACTAGGGCAAATCGTAAAAAGGAACTTCGTTGTCCTGATCCACGCCTGGATTCTCGGAAACCGGGAAAGTGGCGCCCAAAACCATGGCTCCGATGCTTGCCATATGTAGAAGCCAGCACCCCTCATTTGCAATCGCTGTACGGAGTGCGACCCACGCGACAAGTAACATTGATGCAAAATAAACTCGCTCTGCAGTTCGTTGAAGTTGCCGATTTTCAGAAGTCTTGGCAGTCCATAGTCCTGCTAAAGCAAGGCAAGGAACTGCCCAAGGGAGGCACGGACCAAAGGATTCGAACCAATATGGCATGTATGGCATGGCTAGGGTGCTTCCTTGCTCCCGAGTTGAATGTTGCTGCCTGAGAATCGTTCTCGAAGCAGCCGTCGAGAATCATGATAAATTTGCAAGAAAGATTCAAGATCGATTGATGATTCTTTTTAGCCGACTAACGGTATCGGAGACCAGATTGGACGATTCCGTTTGGGAGCGGATCGCCATCTTCTCGGCACTGGTTCGGATCGCGTTCTCTGGGAGGGAATATTTGCCAATGATTCTGCATCGAGCCACGCAGGGAAAGACCCTGCTAAAATGCCAGTCATTCGGTCCGAGACTTTTGAGGGAGAGTAAATGTGATTAACTACTTGAAGTGTATCAATGTCATGACTTGGGTCGCTTTGACCATGGGCGGTTTGACCTCCAACGCGTTGTCACAATGGGTTCCCCAGGTACTTCCGATCGAGTTGCAAGTCGGCTATGCGGTACGTACCTTGGATCTAAACGGGGACGGCAAACTCGACATCTTGATTGCGGATAGCAAGCGATATCTATGGCTGGAGAATCCAACTTGGCAAGCGCATGTGATCCACGCCACGCCCGATGCCAAAAACGACAATGTGTGTATGGCTCCTTATGACGTCGATAGAGACGGCAAGATCGACTTGGCGATTGGTCATGATTGGCAACCGAATAACACAAAATCCGGGGGCGAGATTGGCTGGTTGAAATCGCCCGAGGATCCGCACAAGGCATGGACTTATTACAAGATCGCCGAGGAACCGACTACGCACCGAATGAATTGGGGGGATTTGAATCAGGACGGTCGAATGGAGTTGATCGTACTCCCGTTAAAAGGACGCAACTCGACTGCTCCAGCTTTCGATCAAGTGCCCGTTCGATTGCTTCGGTTTGAGATTCCCAGCAAGCCGGATTCGGAACCATGGGCGATGACAGTGCTCGATGAGTCAAAGCATGTGGCTCACAATTTCGAAATTGTTGATATGAACGATGAAGGATATACGGATATTCTCACCGCGAGCTACGAGGGTGCCGTCAGAATCATGTTCACCAAAGACATGCGGAAGTTTAATTACCCGCAGGGACTGGGGCACCAAGGAGTCGCACCAGTGAAGGGTTCGAGTGAAATACGTTTAGGGCACTTGACCGGTGGCAGTAGTTTTATTGCAACCATCGAACCGTGGCACGGAGACGAGGTTGTGGTGTATTCGCATGACCCGAAGCGCCAGCTTCGATTCATGCTTCGAAACGTCATCGACAAGGAACTCAAATGGGGACACGCCGTTGCATGCGCCGATTTGGACTTCGACTCCGACGATGAGATTGTGATCGGAGTGCGCGACGACGTGTCGCCACATCGTTGCGGGATACGCGTTTATGACTTTTCGGGAGACAAATGGGAGCGAACGTTGGTCGAGCCCGGCCAGGTCGCGGTGGAGGATATGGTGGTAGCCGACTTAGACAAAGATGGTCGCAAGGATATCATTGCGGTCGGGCGAGCCACTCACAACGCGGTCATCTACTGGAACCGCCGATAGACCATGAACATATTTTCTCGCCGCGAGTTCGCTAAGCAGTCTTTATCGAGCGTTTCTCCGCTGGTACTCGCTCCGCTCATGCTGCCTGCATTGAGTACTGATGTTTATGGTCAGTCCAAACCCCGCATTCGCGTCGGGCAAATAGGAACAAAGCATGGGCACGCGAGTGGTAAATGGGAGGCGTTGAAAAAGCAAAGCGAACATTTCGAGCTGATTGGTATTGTCGAAGCGGACCAATCGCAGAAGGAAAAGGTTCAACGGACTGCACCCTACGCCGACTGCACTTGGCTCACTATGGAGCAACTACTACGTGTGCCTGGCCTCCAGCTGGTATTCGTTGAAACTGAGATCGATCAGTTGCTCAGTGTCTCAGAGAAGTGTTTGAATGCAGGCATGCATATTCATTTGGATAAGCCTGCAGGCGCCTCGCTGGAGCATTTTAAACGAGTTGCCAGAATCGCCGCGGACAAAAAGCGGTTGATTCAATTGGGCTATATGTTTCGCAGTAACACGGCTTTTCAGTTTCTGTTCAATGCCGTCCAGCAGGGATGGTTAGGTGACATCTTCGAAATTCACGGAGTGATGAGTAAAAAGCTGCACACGAGTGATAGAGCCGAGTTGGCTGCATATCCGGGTGGGGCGATGTTTGAACTGGGTTGCCATCTGATTGATGCCGTGATCAAGCTACTTGGAAAGCCGCAGTCGATTATGCCGGTTCCTACGCAAACTTTGCCAGACATCGATGCGCTAAACGATAACTGCTTGGCCGTGTTTCGGTATCCGATGGCTACAGCGACCATTCGCAGTAGTTTGGTTGAGATCGATGGCAATCGTCGACGGCAGTTTGTTGTTTGCGGCACGAAGGGCACGATTGAAATTGGCCCGCTTGAGCCGCCTGAATTGACTCTCACGCTTGACCAACCTAGAGGTTCCTTTCGCAAGGGGACGCAGATTGTGGAACTGCCAAAGATGACAGGAAGGTATGACGGCGATTTGCTCAGCTTGGCAGCCGCCATTCGCGGAGAGAGGGAGTACGAGTATTCCTTGGAACACGATCTGTTGGTTCAGGATTGCGTGCTCCAAGCAAGTGCAATGTAAGGCAAGCGGCGGGATCAAAACTACCAACGTGGCATAGGCTGGAAGGCGCATCTTTACCCACATCTTTTTGATTTTGCTCCCCTCGCCCCTATTAGGGGAGGGGCTGGGGGTGAGGGGTTTCACATTGTGTTTTGATTGGAATTTTGGTTTCGATCGCAATACCATGTCTTGCGTCGAAGGTCTAAACAAATTACTGAACCGGAGACTTACTACTGACAATTCCACCCCAC
>JANMNR010000109.1:0-11393 GCA_031368325.1 Pirellula sp. | reverse complement strand
GATACCAAAGTTCGGGTCGATGGTCTGGTTATTTAATACCCGTTGCACCACGACAGTGTCCGTGCCAGCAAATAGATCCAAGGTAGGTGATCCTGCTGCAAACAGGTTCCCCTCCTTGTCGATGCTGATGTAGATCGTGATCTGAAAGAGGCTGTCGAACGCGGGAAGCGGAACGGGATGCCAAGTGTCTTGAACTCCAGCTGCAGTGTATGCAACAAGCTCCGGTCCTGAATTGTAACGGACAAAAAAAATCCGATTGAGACTATCGAATTCAAGATTACTAAGGACGTTGAAGTCGATAGCGCCCTCAAGTCCAAAGCTTGTATCCAATAGTCCATTGCTTAGGTACCTAAGTAGACGACTTCCATTGGAGGTGTGGCCCCAGACGTATATCTTGCCGTTGTGAACCTGCAATCCTGAAACGACACTTAGATCGATAGCAATGCGACCGCTCGTTCCAAAACCTTGGTCTTTGGCAAAATCAACGGCGTTGAACTTCGTCAAAAAAGTCCTAGCCGGGGTACCTTCCGTGGATACAACAACGACACCGTTCGACGAAAAGGGTTGCGAAGCAATCACTTTGCCAGTAGTGCGCAGATATTCTGCTCCGCCTCGAGACCCATCCACCGATTGAATCTGGTAGACGTCATCAACCCGAGTTAGCATTTGCCCCAAACCGAAAGGGGTTCGCTCAAACGATTTGGTATTCGGGTACCGCCCTGCAAAGCTTTCAAACTGGACCGCACTTAGGATACCAGCGTTGTTCAAATAATGAGAACCAACGCCAATGTCCGTCCCATTTTCATATTCGCCAACGATCGCTATTCGACCATC
The DNA here is from genome assembly GCA_031368325.1 of Pirellula sp. GTDB lineage: Bacteria > Planctomycetota > Planctomycetia > Pirellulales > Pirellulaceae > JBKCUI01. The sequence goes on along the minus strand of JANMNR010000109.1, from coordinate 10,559 downwards.
GGGAAGGTCTATCGAGTCGAAAATCAAAAACGAATCGCTTTGAGTCTCTTGAATTCCGTTTGGACCATAGGATGGGTCTGGCTGCCCATTGGACTGGAGACGCATTGACCAGACCGAATCCGGACCGCCAGTCTCGACTCCGCCAACAATTCGAATTGGACCGCCTTGTGTTCGATGGACGCGAAACGAAGCTAGTGCACCACCTTGATTAAACTGGATGGTTGCGATTCCATTGATTCCGAAGCCGCTTGAGATCGCTCCGTCCAAAGAAAACCGACGAACATTAACTGTCCCACTCCAATTTGTGCCTTGCCTCGCTGTCGAGGCAACTACCATGTCCGACGTGATATTTAGGGAAAATTCGTCGCCTGCGAGATGTGGAACCAAAACTGGCGTTGGAAGCGGGAGAGGCACACCATCCGCCGTAAACCGGTCTATTCTCATAAACGTAGACGCGGAGATCGTAACAAACTTGGTAGCATAAATTCTTCCTTGAGAGTCAATTGCTGTCGCGATGCCGCCCACGCCTAACGACCCATTGGTTCCAAACGTCGTGTCAAGCTTTCCATCTGCCGAAAAGCGAACTAGTTGCTCGAATGCATCGCGCTGTACTTTGGCCAAAAAGCGTCCGTTCGCAACAGGAAGAATGTCCAGCACGGACCCATTTGGCCTGCCGCCGCCACCCAAGTTGACGGATTCCGGATAAACCGGCAGAAAGCCGTCCTTACCGAAGGCGCGGTCAAGCGTGCCGTCCTCATTCAAACGCACCATCCTATCCGCTTCTGAGTTCATGTGAATGATGGCCAGGAATTTACTCCCTTGCCCGATGACGCGATCAAAAGCGTTGCCCATAAAGAAAAACGCCTTTCCCCGATCGCCGAAGCTTGTATCGAGAGTGTTGTCGGAATTGAACCGCACGATGGAGGGGCGGTATCCGTTTCCTGTAAGCCCATCACCGAAAAGGTAGAGTTTGTTTGAGGGGGCCAGAACGGCGCTGACCGCGACAGCACTCGAATCCACCGAAACGTTCCTGCTGAATTCCGCAAAGCCTCCTGTCCCAAAAGATCGATCCCAATCTCCATAGGCCATCAATTGCCGGGCTTCTAGTCCCTCAATTGTCAATCGCCGTGTTTTCATGATAGGTAAGCTAAAGTGGTTTTGGCGTCGAGGTTAAGCATGCCTCAATAGGAGACAATCGCCGAACTTAACCTCATTGATTCAGGCGCACCGCAGCGATAATCACGCCAAGGATTTGAGAAAAAATAACACTTTTCGCTGAAGGCCATATTGAGACGTAGGCCTGACTATCCGATAACCCGCCCGAAACGACGACTTGGGGGGGCGGCGGGCGATGGGCATGCCGGCCAGGTGTTTCGTTTAAAACAGTTGTTCTAGACGATTGTATGGTTTGATTTGCTAGGCGCAGGTCCAGAAACGGTTGATGACAACCGTTCTACGATCTTCAAGCGATAATTTCCTTCACCACTCTCGCAGGTCGCTTGTTTGTGATGATTTGCTCCTGCCCGCTGTGAATGTACAACGTCTCGTCGTGCTTCAATCCGAACTGATTTAGAATTGTCGCTTGGAAATCATTGGGTGTCACGATGTTCTCAACCGCCCGATGGCCAAACTCATCCGTCTTTCCGAAAGTCATCCCAGGTCGAAATCCACCACCCGCCATCCAAATACTAAAGCCCTGACCGTTGTGATCTCGCCCTGCCTTCTCCGGTGAACCGTGCTCTTGCGTGACGGGTAGCCGACCGATCTCGCCTCCCCAGTGCACTATCGTCGAATCGAGCATGCCTCGCTGCTTAAGATCCTTGACGAGCGCCGCCGCCGGCTTATCAGTCTTCTTGCAGATCGAACTGAGGCCCTTCACAATGCCGCTATGATTGTCCCAAGGCTGTCCGTTGTGGAACAGCTGAACAAATCGAACGCCACGTTCTACCAATCTTCTAGCGATCAAACAGCGTGTGCCATACTCCTTGGTCTCTGGATCGTCCAGCCCGTACATTTGATGCGTGGCCGTCGTTTCCTTTTCGATATCGAGCGCCTCCGCGGCCGCGGTTTGCATCCGAGCAGCCAACTCATAACTCGCAATCCTGGCCTCCAACTCCGATTCGCCGGGATGTGCCTCGAGATGGCGTCGATTGAGGTCCTGCAGCAAGGATAGATTCTGTTCCTGAAACTTCCCCCGAAGATGGTGTGGCGGTTCTAAATTCAGGATCCGAGGCTCCTTGGGCCGCAACACCGTCCCTTGAAACATCGCGGGCATAAATCCGTTGGACCAATTCGTAACTCCATCCACAGGCAACCCTCCTGGATCTGTCAACACCATGTAGGCCGGCAGGTTCTGCGACTCGGAGCCCAGAGCATAAACAAGCCACGACCCTAGCGTTGGACGCCCCAAAACACCGGGAATCCCACCATGGAAATAACGAATCGATACCTCATGGCCATTCGCTCCCGTGTGCATACTGCGAATCAGGCAAATGTCGTCCACAATCTCCGACGTATGAGGCAACAGTTCCGAAATCTCTGTCCCGCATTGACCATGGGCCGCGAACTTAAAGGGACTGCCGAAGAGTTTTTTGCTGGCCTCGTTGACGAAACTAAAGTGGATGTCTTCTTTGTATTCGGTCCCACTATATTTGGTCAGCTCCGGCTTGGGATCGGTTAAGTCCATGTGCGATGGACCGCCATGCTGGAACAGCGAAATCATCGCTTTGGCTTGAGGCTCGATGTGCGGTTTTCGTGGAAGCAGATCATTGTGCGGCTTGGCCAACGCGATCGCTTTGGGTTTCTTGCCCTGCTCCTGTTGCAACAACCAAGTCAACGCTATCGACCCGATGCCCATTGCATTCTCAGCCAAAAACTGTCGGCGACCAAAGAGTTCCATGGGTGATCTACTCCTAATCGACGTAAACAAATTCGCTTGAATTTAGTATAGCATGACAATAGTTGACCAAAACTTGCTTGGACGTGTTTGAGCCCTTTGCGACGCCACGAGGGTCTTTTTGAAGGGCCCGCAGTTGCTCTATGGCATGGACCATCGATCGCCTGAACTCGGATTGCGTCGGTAAACGGCAATAAGCCAGTCGCCATGCATAATGCAGTTGTGATGGCAGTCCGTTAAAGCTCTCTACTGCAACCGGGCCGTGAAATTCAGCAACGCTATCCTTTACTCGCTCACCGTCGGTTCCCTCATCACCCAATACAACCATCTTCGCCTTCCATGTGAATGAATCGGTATTCTCATTCGCGATGCAATCGGTAACGAAATCGATGGACTCACCTGCCTCAACGGCAAACGGGTCAACGCGAGTTTCGGAGATGCTGTTGTGAACTTGCCATTGCCCCAACGGCCCTCGTCGATCTGAAACGATTCTTCCTCGCACGCCATCGCCATTGGCTGATTCATGTTGAAATGAACCCTCAATACGGACGCGGCTATCGCTCGGCGCGGTCCAGCGTCGGATGGACGCAAACCGCGCACCGGTATGACCGCCATTTGAGCTCACGATTACCCAACCGAGTGTTGGATCTGGACGTTTGTCACTCCCTTGCCATTCCGTTCCGGTCCAGTGCGGCAAATCGGTGAATCCGTTTACACGTTGCAGTGCCTCATCGAACTCACCGTAACCATATCGCCACTCGGACTGGATCGGAGCGGGCAGCTCTGGATGGTCCGCAAGGTGCTCGGACGGCAAAGGCACGGCCTCACGAATAACGCGGTTGGCCAACAATTCTGCTTGTTGCCAAGCAAACTCACCATTCATCAAGATCAAGGACTGGGTTGCAACGGTTGAAACGGGTCGCATCTCGCAATTGACGTCCATGACTGGGGCGTCAAAACTTTGCAGCATTGCGACCGGTTGCGAACGACGCACTTGCAGATACAAGCTTCTGCGTTTTTGCTGGCCATCGACGATGATTTGGCCAGCATCATCAGCCTTAATCGCAATCGGTGGGCCAAACAAGCTAGGATCAAATGTACCGGAAGTGACCAGCATGCGATCACGTATGACCTCCGCATCCAATCGCTGAATGGATTTGCGCCAATAGTATTTGTTCTCGGCATCTACAGTAGACTTGGCAAGGTCGCGAACCGAGCGTTGCCGCCACGCGGTCGATCGCATAATCGTTCGATGAAGCTGTTTCATGTCCCAGCCACTCTGCATGAACTCATCGGCCAGCCAGTTCAATAACGATACGTTGCTTGGGGCTGTGCCAAGCTTGCCAAATTCGGATGGTGTCGGAACAATCGCTTGTCCAAAATGGTGCAACCATACTCGATTGACTAGGACGCGAGCCACCAGCGGATGCTTCCCGCTCGTCAGCCAACGAGCATAGGCCAACCGGCGCCCGCTAGTCTTGAGGACTATGTCGCGCTCAGGCAGTAACGGCAACGCTCCTTCATCTGCAGCGATTGTCAAATCGGCTGGCAGTACTTTTTGCTTTGGCTGTTGATAATCGCCCCGATGAAACAACATGGTGTCGGGAATGCGACCCGGCACCTCCGTCATGGCTCGTACAAATTCCTCCGTGGGCTTGCGAGCCCGCGTCTCCTCGAGCTGTTTGTCAATCGCTTTGAGGTCGTCGGCTGCTTTGGGCAGATACTGGTACAAAACCCCAGGCGTAATGTTGACGCTCGGAAACTGCTTGAGCAGCATTACTTGTTCCTCCGAGCGTTCCTTCTCCGGCTTTTCGTACGCAGTGCGGAGTTCGGTCTTCAGCGGTTCCTCGTACTTCTGCAACTCTTTGTCTAGAGCATCGGCCATAAAGATCTTTTGTTTGGAGGATCGTTCGTCTGCGATCTTTTGGGCTTCTTGTCCAATGGCTGCTGCTTGCTCGCGATTTGCGATAGTATAAAGAGAGACTCGACGAGCATCTGGGGTTCGCCACTGTTGCCAATCGAATGCGGGTTCGAAGACCGCTCGCATGGCGTAATAGTCCAGTTGCGAAATGGGATCGTAACGATGGTCATGGCATTGCGCACATCCGACACTAACGCCGAGCAGTGATGAGCTTACAATCTTGATTGTATCTGCGATGACTTTATTGCGTGCCTCTGGGCTATTGTCCCCAGCTCCAGTTCCATCAGCGGCCATCGTCAAAAAACCCGTCGCAGTCAGCAATTCGATTTGTTTCGTAGTCCAATCTCCTTGTCGTTCACCAGCCAATTCATCACCCGCAAGTTGTTCCACAATGAAGCGGTCGATCGGTTTATTGGCGTTGAAAGAACGAATGACGTAGTCCCGATACTTCCACGCCCATGGACGAACGGCGTCCGCAGTCGTTTGCCCTTCGGAGTCGGCATAGCCCGCGATATCAAGCCAATGCCTCGACCATCGCTCGCCGTAGTGAGGGGATTCCAGCAGTGAGTCAACGAGTTCATCAAACCAGTTTTCGCTGGACGACAGAACCCATTGTTCCAACTCGTCCAAACTCGGAGGCAATCCGATCAAGTCGAAGTAAGCTCGACGAATCAGCGTAGCGCGGTCCGCATCCATCGAAAAAGAGAGATCATGGGGCATCGATTGCTTGAGCAACGCGTCGATAGGCGTTCGAATGCGTTCTGCTGCATTAACAAACTCGTGAACCACAGGTCGCGTTATGGGGCGAAACGCCCAGTAGTCTCGGTCCTCCATGGTGATAGGGACACCGGGACCAATTTGTTCTGGTTCGGGCCGTTCGGTTGGGACGCCAGCAGCGACCCATTTCTTCAATACCTCCAACTTTTCAGGCGGCAAGTGCGCGTTTCCGGGTGGCATTTCGCCATCGACCACGCGCTGAATCAAAAGGCTATCGTGCGGTTTCTCAACGTCGATGGCTGTTCCAGAATCACCACCTTGTTTCATGAACCGAACCAGTCGAAGATCCAGCCCACCTTCTTTCTTTTCCGTAGCTCCGTGGCAATCAAAGCAGTATTCTCGCAAAATGGGACGTATCTGTCGCTCGAACGTGGGGTCCTGCGAAACTGCAGAGCGTTGGATGCAAAATAGCATCAGAGCAAGCGCAGAGTAGACGAGCGACTTTGGAGGCGACATTAAAATGGCGGGACCTAGGACAGGCGATTTGAATGGATCCGGGGCCAGATGAACTGGGCTTCAACCCGGATGTGCCTAGTGCATTGTTCCAACGTAGATTTCGGGTACGACGGACTTCTAGACTGTCGGCTCAAGCTGCGATCGACGGACTGGAAGTCCGTCGTACAGATTTTCCTCAACCCGAATTCTTAAATGGAACAAAGCACTAGCATAGTTTACCCTTTATTACCGGTCCATACCTAGGACTTCGCCCCCAGCGCGCGTGACAAGGCCCTTTGAGGTACTTTGATCCATGCTGTTAGACAAAAATTGGACGGATCCATCGCACATTGCTACGTTTCTGCCGCCCAGGTGCGACGATTTCAATGCTGCTAAATAGACGAGTAAGCTTTGATCGTTGGGCTCAGCCCAATGTACTGCATCGGCGTCATCCGTTTCAACGACGAACACCGTGTTTCTCAAGCCGTCCGTAATGTCGAAGAACTTCGTGGCCGCACTGCCGGGGAACGCGCTGGCTGGATCGTCGATCGCTTGATAAGTTGTCATACCAGGGGCGATGTTGGACGAGGGACAACGATAGACTGGCTGGTCCAAGTCTGCGAGAAAGGCGTTCTTTGGATCATCCCATGCGACCGCAAAATCGATCCTTTGATACAGTTCGTTTTGTTCGATGAAGGGCAAAATCAAAGTTCGCCAACTGTGCAATCGATTGCCATCTGCATCGACCGTGTAGGCAGGAGGAAGACTTTTGTGTACCGATTCGTAATTGTGTAAGGCTAATGCAATCTGTTTAAGATTGTTGCTGCACTGCATTCGACGAGCAGCCTCGCGAGCGGCCTGAACCGCTGGTAGCAGCAATGCTACCAGCATGCCACCGCATACCAGCATGACAGAGAGTGCGCAGACGATAATCACCGTCACAACGACGCCAGTATTCATTCCGGACTTGGGTTGTGTATAAGGTTGTTGGTACTGTTGGGCGCTAGATGACATGGGTTTGCACTCCTGAAAATTACTTTCGTGTGTGTGGTTTCAAAAGAAGCGGCCCGGATAATATAGCACCATCTGGTCTTAAACAGTCACGGAACGGACGATTTAAAGTCGAAGGTGAACAACGCACAAGTTCTCGCTCACTTCGATGCCGTCAATGGGCTAAAATGGGCATGATTTTGCTAACTTCTTCAGCTCGTCATTGTTTAGCTGTTGGTTGTCCATCGCCTCAGCTCTACTCTATCCGGGGCATTCATATTCAGCAGACTTACTGTCGCGGCTCCAATCTCTGTTATTCCCCGAATTCGTCCATCGATCGCAGCGCCATGATCGGACCATGCATCCGTTCGAGGATTGAACAGTCAAGTTAATTTCCCCGCAACCAACGACGATCGATTCGGTCCTTTGAATCGATTGCACCAATAACATGACAAGCAAACATTATCGAGGTCATCAGAGCCTCCGTGCTGTTTTGCGACATCGAGTCTCATCGGAACTTACGCGGACGTCCTGTCCTGGCTCCGGCGGTCGCACGGTCCTACGGCATCGTGCCTACGGACACGCGGTGGGCAGTCGCGATGCCGGGTAACTGACTCGGTATTCGTTCTGGCGTTTTGCCTACAGCCTAAAGCCTGCAGTTTCCGCGAAGCGACATCACTCTTGCCCGTCGCTCGTACGCGCGCCCTGCAAAAGCTCAGCGTCCATGCTGCACCACCGCAGTTCTTTCGTGACTGACAGACCAGCGGCCACGGGTGCGTCTTGCAACGGGCAAATCCGATCCAATTACACATCGGTGCGGCGGCGACCGTCGTTATCTATTCGTTGGATGAATCACTGTCGTCGCCTGCTCGGACATCGCGCTATGCTGCATTTCATCATTGCGACGTTTTTGGCCGATTGAAAGAAGTAGAACCGAAACTGCGGCAATCAACTGTGCCAATAGAATCCCGAATGCAATCGAAAGTATGTTTTTCGACTCGCTAACAAGAAAGTACATTGCGATGAGCGTCGCAACTCCCATCAAACTCGCCCAACCAATCGGATGCAACCATGGGCTAGATTGCATGCTCTTTAGCCTCGCAGATGCGTAAAGAGAATAAATCCCCAATCCCAGTATTGCCGTGCCAAAGTTCAGCAGGAAAACTCCCGAAAAGCTGAATGAGATTGCCGTAAGACAACCCACAAGTACCAGTGGAATCGAGTTCCACTCAAGTATCTGTCTCGCAACATAGCATCGAGTACTTACTGCCATTACTCAGAAGCTTCATCCGTAACACAACCGGATACAAACCAAACACGATTTGGTAAACAAACAAAACGCCAGAAAAGTACATGGTACCTACCGCAGGGCCCATCGATTGCTCTACTTCAGTTGAACCAAATTGCAAAGCCAAAAAACTGGCCGCGAAACACTCGCGTCATTTGGCTCCAGGCTGCGGGCGTTGAAAGTGGCCCCATTTCGAGAAATGGTTCGGCGTTGGTACCTTGAATCGTCAGCACCAAATCAAAATCGCGTGGCTCGACAAAAAATTTCCGCAAATTGAATCCTTTTCCTCTTTCTGAAATCTCAGATTGCCCAACGAGGATGCGCACGTAGTCCCGCCAATACGGGATCAGTTTTTTGCCATCGAGAATTGCTTCCAATTCGTCTAGCACCGAACTCCATCCAGTGATCATCTCCCTTGGCACACGCATCTGCATTACGCTGTCCTGATTTGGATTTGGAATCCATTCATGATTGTTGTCGTTTTCGGCTAGTGCGAGTTTCCAACTCAAGCGACTTTGGGAAATCATTGCAAACAGGTGTGTGTGGGCAGACGTCATACGGTCAGGATCGACCAATTTGAAGTTGATAAGGTGAATCACAGCGATTGCATCGAAAATCTCTGTGGTGAAGTTGTTGTTTCCCGTCGTCTCCTCTTTGAATAATGCATAAGGAGATTCAACGTTCAAAAAGAGGAAATGACCACAACGCAGAAATAACTCGGTTTCATCGTGCGCCAAAATGACGTCGCAAATTGCCATCAAAACGTGGCAGTAGCCTCGCAGCCAATGAACGTCGGCGCCATCGACGCCAACATAAAAGTCGTTCCCAATCGCTGCATTCACGCCGGAATTAATTGCCGAAAAGGCCTTCCACATTGTCTCCGTGTTGGCGATCACTTCGTCGCCGTCCATATCCAATCGGACGCGACCTATGAAAAAATCCAAATCAACCTCGGCGGTATTAACTTCCGCAAGCGTCGATTCGGCTTGCCTCAAACCGCTCTCCAATTCAGAAATGATTCCTCGCAACTTCTCATAGGAAATCTGTTCCGGTTTATCGTTGAGCGGAATCGGCAGCCTAGCAATGGGGATGAGCTGCGCGCGTTTGCTGATTAGACCATAACGAAAATTGGATTTCCCCAGGCGTTCGATTGCTTGTGCGAATTGTGTCAACCCCAACGCCAGTCGGGCTTGACTGTCCTTGGGAGTTGTCTCGCAAATCTTTGAAAAGTACTCCGCGGAATCCGTCAGTTTTCCCTGACTCAAGAATTCATCTAACTTCTGGGAATAATCTACTTTCGCCAAAGCAATGGACGTGCAAAACAACATCGAGGCGAAGGTGACCGCTCGAAACACCCGAAGTCGAAACCGAAGTTTACTACTCATGTCATCTCCAATCAGCAATTTTGAATCAAAGGGAGTAACCCAATATTTGATATTTCCAGTATCCGTAGAATTCAGAAAGCACGAGCAAGATCCCTACCAATATCCTGTGGCTGTTCGGAATTAGGAGAGTGCAGGTCCTCTAAACACAACAAGGTTTCTTACTAAATCCAACATTCGCCAACCACCTCTTCGACTTCAAGATTCTTGCATTCAGCCAGACAGCAGCTGCTTGGTACAAACGCAAGGATTCCAGGTGGATTCTCTTTCGCTATCTCATCTATTGCAGCTCGCGAACACTCTCTTGTGTCGGTTCAATCTGAATGTTCTCTCTCGTTGTATCCGATTCGGTAGTCCAACGCAAATTTCTCAGCCGAGTGGTTTGGGGGCGCTACACGCAAGCCGGACTGTAGGCCGCCGGAGCTCCTTCTGAGTCAACACTTTCTGCCAAATGCAGATCACATCCCAAACTCCTTGAGCCATTTGGTCTTTTCGTCGTCGGTGAGCAGTCGATTTTTGGATTCGGACTCGTGGTCGGCGATCGCTTCGGGGCTATCGGGCCCTTGCCTGGCTAAGCGGGCTCGGTTCTCTAACTCGCGTTCAAGCCACATGTCGCTGTCGATTACTTTCGCGCCACGCGCTAATGCCTTGCGATGAATCGCGTGGTCCGACGAAACGACCGTGAGCGTCTTGGGGGCGGAATGACGGCGTATCTCCGTCTGAATCAACTCATCCGCCGAATCCCAATCCCTGGCAAAAACAATTTGAATGCCGTAGTACTCGTACTTGTCCGGCAAGCCTGGCGGTGCTTTCTTGGCATCGAATACGATCATCGTTTTGTCTCGCATCGATTCGTCAATCAAGCTGACC
>JANMNR010000103.1:0-14774 GCA_031368325.1 Pirellula sp. | reverse complement strand
CGATCAAAACGGTACGCCAACTTCCATGAGTTTCGCGACGAACTCATTCAGACCATTGCACAACGGGATCGCGTTGCAACATTACTGCGACGAATTCTTGCGTACATGATTGATTCGTTCTTGGTTTCGATCGCGATGGGTTCGGCGACGCTTGCGTTGCTTGCATATGGCTTTCAAATGAAGTCGGGCTATCAGATGCAGCAGTTCAGTTTGAACGTAAATTTGCTTGCCACACTGTTGCAAGGACTTTATTTACTCGCGTTTGAAACGCTGTTTGGAACCACAATTGGAAAACGCCTCTTGAGTTTACGAGTGGTTGATCCTGAACTTGGAACGCGGCCTAAGTTTGTAAGTTGTCTTGTTCGCACGGTTGTTTTCTTGGCTGTGTTAAGTGCGATTGAATTTTCTGCATCGATCTTTCTTTCTCCGGTCGATGACTTCATTTGGTACTCAGTTTTTTCCTGGGTCGGCATCGTAGTCGGTTGTGTCGCCATTCTATCGGTTTGGAAACGATCGAATCGTAAAGAACTACTGCACGAAAAAATCTCCAAGACCCAAACTTGGGTTTCAACCGAAAAGACTGTATTGGGTGCTGTCGATCTGCCGACGCCCCGTTGGTCGATGTCGACGAAACCAGTCGATCTAGCATGGGAAGTCCCAACCCGATTGGGGCGATTCGAAATCGTTGGCAAGATCCCAACCGTGGACCATGCGATTTGGCTGTTGGCCCACGACAGCAAGATCGAGCGATCCGTCTGGATTCAATTGAGTCCAGCCACCAATCCGCCACCGAGCGAGTCGCGAGAAAAGTGTGTTCGTGGAACACGAATGCGGTTCCTTGAAACGGGAATCCTAGGGTCGTGGCGTTGGGATGCGTATGTCGCACCCGATGGCGCGCCCATTGCATTGTGGTTTGACTATCGAAATCCGATGCCCTGGCCAGTGACACAGAAAGTGCTGCTTAGCGCGTTGGATGAGACCGAAGCAAGCGAATGTCGCCCTGACGAAAACGCGACGGCAATGTCACGTTGGTGGCTAACTTCGACTGGCAAACTGACACTCTCCGAGGCAGCCATTAGTACCGACGGGGCCAAAACGTCAGCAGTTTCGAGTAGTTCTCCAAAGAAGCCAATACCATTGCTTTCTGAATTGGCTTGTCTCGCTATACCGGACAAGAATCGCACGGACCGAGTTAGAATCGAACGCACTCTGCAAAGCAGTTCGGCTATGACGGTAGCCCCATTGCAAGCGACCCAATTGCTACAAAAACTGAAATCGGGCAAATTGATTGATCCTAAATGGATTCGAGGTGCGCTTGACAAGGTGACGCACGGTCCACAGTCGGTAACGGTAACCATGCGCGTAGTTCACGCTGCGATTTTGTCGATAGTTGCTTTTATTCCATGGATTATTTTGACGACAGTAATCATGCTGGCCGCGGTGATTCCGATCGTGGAGGTTCAAAAAGATGCTCGGTCATTTACAACGCTGGCAGCCCTGTTTCGAGATCCGGAAAATCATACGCAACAAATGCAGAAGTTAGACGCAGCGAAGCGTTCCGAGTATGGCGTAAACGAACGGATTGCGAGCATCGAAAACGCAGCGAACGAGCGTTTCGAACGATTCAGCAAAGCTCATAAAAGCCTAGGTTTTTTGGAGAGTGGCATCATTGATCTGATGAACCGCTTTCTCGGACGCGATGACTTTACCGCGAAACCAGTCCCGGATTTTTCTCGCATCGCTGGTTCTGAAGAAGCAAAATCAGCGGCGACTGAAAAGGAAAAAAGCTCAGGTCCACAAATCAGTGTGAATTTGCCAAACAAGTCCGAAAAGTTGCGACTGGACCAAAAGCCTGAGGCGATAGACGTGATCGTAGAACGCTTTGAACGCTATGAAGCGGAACGAAAAGCCCCCCCGCCAGTCAAGTGGTTTAATCGGACACGAGACATATTGATCATTCCCTTCTGTATGCTCGCTGTGTGGGGAGGACTCTTTCGCGGTGGTTTGATTCATGCCGTCACGGGTCTTGCCGTGGTTCGGCGTGACGGTCGTCGAGGGAGGATTTTGCAGTGTATCTGGAGATCGTTTCTTTTCTGGGCTCCTTTCTTCCTAGTTGCAGGTGGGATCGTGATACTGGACGCTCATGGAACAGAGTGGGTTTGGTGGACTCAGCAGCTCCGTCGTATTTACTTTATGTTGCCGATTGCCTATCTCGTCGTTGTCATTCGCTGGCCAAGTCGCGGCCCACATGATTTAGCCAGCGGCACGTACGTCGTACCTAGATAGCAGCAATCGAGTGTCCACGAAGGACGGGCTGCCGCAAGTTGATTGATACTCGCGGTTACAAGCGTGAATCTCGCGGCTTTGGCGATGAAACGGCCAAGATTAAAGCTCGTTCGAGTGCAGTGAAGGTTCCGCCCGTGGCCAACGCAAGTCGGGTCAAAGCAAATGGACCGGTGGGAGCGAGCAGTCGTTCACGATGAGGGCCCCCGAAATGAGAACCGTTCATTCCGGAGGGCATGAAGTTGTTTGCATGCCAGCCAAAGTTGCTGGTGCTATCCCAAATGGGCAATCGCGCTCGCTCAACGAACGCGCTATCCGGTCCCCGATTGACGGGGAGCATGATGGGGAGCATGATGGGGATGTTGTACGGTGGGTCAAGGACATACTGCTGCAACCCCTGTCGCATCCCAAGCACGGAGAGTGGACCAACAACATGAACTCGTGCTTGGCGATATCGACATTTTTGAATGACATCCTCAAGCAAACCAAGATCATCGCCGGATTCGTCCGTCCAAATAACCACTTCGATGCGCATGTTTCGGGTATGCGACGGAACCTTGTCCAACGCGCGGCTCAGCGCGGTCATAACGTTTTCTACTCCGGTCTGATCGACAGGTAACTTTGAGATGGCGCCCGCAACTGCTTTCCGTGTTGGCTCGCCAGTGTCGTGAAGCACTGGAGTGAGATTGTTTCCGAACGCATAAACATCGGTGATGAGTTTCAAATTCTTTTCTTGGTTCTTTACCTCGAGCTTTTCGTAAAAGGAGAACACGATTGGAGCGAGCTTCTGCCGTTCATCGAGGAGACTGAGCGATGCGTCCATCAGCCAAATGATCGAAACAGGCCCTTCCGAATCGCCATCGCCAATGCGCTCCAGCTCGGACAGAATCTTGCCCACTGCTCCTTGGGCGGAGCTTTCGACCTGCACCCCTACTTCGGACAGCGTCAAAAGTTCTTCGGTTCGTACCGTGCTTGCTCAACCATCCTCACTGTACCGATGCCTCACTTTACCAATGCCTCACTTTACCAATCGATGACTTGTTAGCAAACATTTGTATGAATGGTCTGCGGCGTCAAACTTTGGTCGGGTAGGACCGGAGGCTATAGCTTTTCCGCGGCTTGGCCGTACTTCCGCCAATAGTAACATCGATGCTATGTTTGCGTTTCGGCTACTCGACTGGTACAAATCTTAAAAGCTTTCTTTGTTGTACTCCACCACACACAGAACTTACGCCAAGTGACCCAAATTCGATTTAGGATGATTTTTTTGGCGATGCTCGTCGCGGTGCTTTTGTATCTCGACCGGATTTGCTTGAGCACGGCGGCGGAGGCGGTATCGAAGGAATTATCGATTACCACGACAGGAATGGATTGGTTGCTTGGGGCCTTTTTTTGGGCCTATGCTCTTGGGCAGTTACCGGCAGGTTGGCTTGGCGATCGGTTTGGTGCACGATGGATGCTCTCGGCTTTCATCGTGTTGTGGTCGTTGAGCACCGGCTTGATGGGTATTGCCAATGGTTTCGTTGCCCTCTTTCTCCTTCGGCTCTTTTGCGGTCTGTTTGAGGCAGGGGCGTATCCAGTTGCTGCGGGAATTGTAAGCCGTTGGATGCCGGTCGGAAGCCGTGGTATTGCGAGCTCCGTCGTGGCAGTGGGAGGGAGGCTCGGCGGTACCGTTGCGCCAGTACTTACGATTCAGCTCATGCTTTGGTGGACGCTTGGTAATGCGTGGTGGAGCGCGCCAAGCGACTCGGTAGCGGCCGTTACAAGTTGGAGACCGGTCATGGCCCTTTACGGAGCGGTAGGTATCGTCATTGCCTTGCTATTCGTATGGCTCTTTCGCGACACACCTGATCTGCATCCAGCGGTTAACCAGGCTGAACGAGATTGGATCCGAGGTGGTTTGAAAACGAGTGCAGAATCAAGCAAGAGACCCGCCATTCCCTTAAGAGCGATGTTGCTTTCGGTTCCGCTTTGGCTGAATTGTTTTGTTCAGTTCGCTTCGAATATGGGTTGGGCTTTCCTCGCGACCAAAATGCCGCAGTACTTGAAGGATGTACACGGATCCTCACAATCCTCCCAAGGTTGGCTGGTGAGTTTGCCACTTTTGGCAGGCATCTTTGGGTTGCTTGCCGGAGGCGTGTTTACGGACGCGATGACACGCTCGCTGGGATTGCGATGGGGACGCGCGATCGCAATGTGCGTGTCTAGAACATTGGTGGCTTTTGGTTTTTTGGGTTGTTTGTTCGTTACCGATTCGATGCAAGCCACAATGTGTCTGGCGTTGGTCGGTTTTGCAACGGACCTCGGAATTGCGGCTTGTTGGTCCTATGCACAGGATGTGGGAGGAAAACATGTCGGGTCGGTATTGGGCTGGTCGAACATGTGGGGGAATTTTGGCGCAGCACTGTCGCCCGTCATTTTGGGTGGAATCGTTGGTTGCTTTATGCAAGTGGAAACAGGTTGGACAGCGGCGTTCGCTTTCTGTGCGGTTCTTAATGTCGTGGCGGCGCTCGCTGCGTTTGGCGTGAGTGCGAGTAAACCACTGTAAGCAGCGGTGGCATAGGCTTTCCAGCCTGTGTAATAACCATAGTCGCAGGCTGGAAGCCTCTCCCACTCGAGTTCATTCGAATCGACGGCGAACTGCCCCCCTTCCTGCAGGATGGGGGCGTCGGGTATTTTGTAGGCTGTCGTAGGTTACTTTTCAGTTTGTCTTCACCTCCCCGCATTGCATGTTTCGCTCCAAGGCAGCCGTCGTTGGCACAGGATTCATTGGCCCAGTCCACATCGAGGGGCTCATCCGCGCCGGCGTACAAGTTCAAGGGGTGCTCGGAACGAGTTTAGAAAAATCGCAACGCACCGCAGACTTGTTTGGAATCAAACGAGCCTATCGGGACCTCAACGAGTTGGTGAACGACGAAGAAGTTGACGTCGTTCATTTGACTAGCCCCAATCGATGTCATTTTGAACAAACGATTCAATGCCTGGACGCGGGCAAACATGTTCTTTGCGAGAAGCCACTTGCCATGAACTCGACCGAAAGCGGCGAGCTAGTCCGCCGATCGCACCTCACAAAGGTTCTTACCGGGGTAAACTACAATGTTCGATTCTATCCCGTATGCATCGAGGCCGCCGAACGGGTGCAGCGAGGCGAATTGGGTGATGTGTTTCACATTTCTGGCAGTTACGTTCAAGATTGGTTGCACAAGCCGACCGATTTTAATTGGCGAGTTTTGTCAGACGACGGAGGCCCGCTTCGAGCACTCGCTGATATAGGAACGCATTGGCTCGATCTGATTCAATCGATAAGCCATTTGGAGATCCAATCGGTTTGCGCTGACCTGCAAACGGTCTATCCAGTGCGTCAACGGCCCATTGGAGGCGTTGAAACGTTTTCAGGCAAAGTGAATCGTGCGGAACAAAACATGGTCGATGTTCGGGTCGACACGGAGGATTATGGCGGCGTCATGTTGCGGTTCAAGAATGGAGCGAGGGGCGTAATGCATGTATCGCAAGTGACTGCGGGACACAAGAATTGCATTCGATGGGAAATGGCTGGTTCGAAACAAAGTATGGCTTGGAATAGCCAGCATCCTGATGAACTATGGGTTGGGAACCGCGACTCCGCCAATCAAACTTTGCTTCGCGATCCCGGATTGCTTTCTGACGTAGCGAGATCGCATGCCCAGTATCCCGGCGGGCATAACGAGGGCTTCCCCGACACGTTTAAGCAATTGTTCCGCTCCTTTTATTCGGCCATTGAAGCGACAAAGGGCAGCACATCTTTTGCTGATTACCCAACCTTTGCGGACGGCCATCGCGAGATCTTGCTTTGTGAAGCCATTCTCAAGAGCGCCCGCGAACAACGATGGATCGAATTGGAAACCCATGGCACTTAGCGATTCAACACTGATTGGTTTATTGACTCACGATTCGGTAGGCGTTCGCTCCGGTGCATTGGAGTTGCTCAGCGGCAGCTTCTCAACCGACGTGCGTTGGCTGCCGCAAATCTTTGCCGCCTGGGATCGATTTGGCGCCCAAGAGGCCTTTCCTGAGTTTCCTCTACTCACGCACTTTGCGATCCCTGTCGAGCTGGTGAGTGAATGCATCGAGCGGGCTCGTACGATGTCCGCTGGGCGACCGCTGACCGACCGTGTGTGCCGGTGCGCGGGGAAACTTATCGAAGCGATCTCGGTCGCTTCGCCAGTGACGTTTGTGAACCATGTGGCTGGCATTCATGAACTCAAACTGCAATCGAAGATCTTCTTTCGAGTCAACGATCAAAAGATGCACGCTCGTTGCGGTTGGATCGACCGCGAGTTCTCCGATTTGGTCGAGACCCTGACGCATAGCCCAGGCAGCATTGCAAATCTCTATGAGGTCCTAGAGAGTCAATTTTTGCAAGGACGAGCAGACGACGTGCTGAAGTTGGCTTTCCAGTCATTGCGATCGGGTTTGCATGGCCAACGTGAGTCGAGAGATCGCGAACTGGAACAGGTATCGCATGTTTGCCTTGAGCTAGCCACTCGCTATCGCATGATCGGGTACGAATCCTGGTTTGTCGATCTCTTGGATCACGGTGAGTCATCGATCGCCGATGCGGCTTCGGTTGGACTAGCGCGGTGCCGAACCGATACATCGTTGTCGTTGATTGCGGAGCGTTTTGCCGATTATTCCAAACCGGGGCAATTGCGTTCGATCGACGTGTTGCGGCGGGGCCGGATACCGAAGACTTCAGAGTTGCTTCGTTTTTTAAGAGCGCATGGTCATGGTTCGCAAGTGCAAAACGCATTGCGCGCAGCCGAAGTACTGCAGTTTGATTTTTCGAGTTTGGAGGATTGGCTTGAGGCATTGGTCGTTATGGATGAACCGAGTTTTGAGCGGCTCAAGGGATTGCTGAGTATAGTAGAACCACTTACGGATTCGTTATCCCAGGCAGACAAATCTCGGACATTGCACCTATTACGAAGTCGATTCAAGGATTAAATGACACGTTGCCTATTAGCGATCGAGTCGACTTGCGATGAAACCGCAGCTGCCGTCATTTCGGAAGACGGAAGAATCCTCGGAGAATGCATTGCTACTCAAACAGAACTGCATGAGCAATTTCAAGGGGTCGTGCCCGAGATTGCAGCGCGCGCGCATCTGGATCGAATCCTGCCAGTGATCGATACCGCCATGCGGCAGTCCAATACGACCGCGGACGATTTGGTTGCGATTGCCGTCGCGACGCATCCTGGATTGCCAGGCTCTTTGCTGGTTGGGCTTTCCGCGGCCAAAGGTTTGGCGTTGGCATGGCGAAAGCCGATAGTAGGCATCAATCACGTTCAAGCGCATATCTATGCATGCGGCATGGGTAGGCAGGAAAGTGTTTTCCCCTGCGTTGGTTTTGTCGTTAGCGGTGGCCATACCAGTTTGTACCATTGTATTTCGCCGACGGATTGGGTCTATATTTCTGGCACGATCGACGATGCGGCAGGCGAAGCGTTTGACAAAGTTGCGGTCATGTTGGGACTGCCGTTTCCGGGCGGACCGGCCCTTTCCAAGTTGGCTGAGCAAGGCGACGCAAAAGCAATTGCTTTTCCTCGGCCCCTATTGGACGACAAGACCCGCTTGGACTTCAGTTTTTCCGGACTAAAAACCGCAGTGCGTTATCGTATCGCGGGGACAGGCAAGCAAAGCTGGAATGCAATGGCTTTGGAGCCGCAGTTACGAGCCGACATTGCAGCTTCGTTTCAACAAGCGATTATCGATTGCTTGGTGGGAAAGAGTATGCAGGCGGTAAAAAAGTTTGGCGTCAAGCGACTCTGCGTCGGTGGCGGAGTCGCAGCCAATCGGGCATTCCGAACACAGTTGATGCAAGCCTGCGAGAAATTTAAAATCGAATTGCATATCGCTGCACCGGAGTTATGCACCGACAACGCGGTGATGGGAGCGTTGGCTTGGGAAAAGATCAAGCTTGGGCAATTCGATACGCTGGAGCTCGACGCCAAGCCGGGTCTGCTCCGTCGGTGTTAAAGTTGTTAAAGTTGTATGCAGGCCTTTGCCACTTGGTTTGGGCTCGTTCGAGCGGACTCGCTGGAGCGACAGTTCTATCCGTTCCGAAAAACGGAAAGAAGTGATGTGTTTGGCACATGTACGTTGGTAAAGTGTCATCGCCATAGTAAGCCTTCTCAACCGGAGAAACGAACATGGATGAACATTCATTTGTGCGAAAACTTAGGTATGGGTGCTTACACTGGAAAACGGCACGGAGTGCCGTGCTACACTGGAAACATCATGCTAGACCAAATTTACCGAATACTGCTTTGCGTTGCGTGCGTTTGTACGATGGAGAGTGCTTGGTCGCAAACTCAGCTTCCGGCGATCCATGTTAGCGAAGATAAGTTGCACTTTGTCGACTCCCATGGCAAAGTGTTTCGCGTTTGGGGTGTGAACTACGATCACGATGACGCAGGGTTGTTGCTGGAGGACTATTGGTCAAACGATTGGCCGCGAGTTGAAGAGGATTTCGCGGAGATCAAAGCGCTCGGTGCTAACGTGGTTCGCGTGCATCTTCAAGTTGCAAAGTTTATGTCGACAGCCAAAGAGCCGAACGCATCCGCAGTGCGAAAGCTTGGCGAGTTGGTGCGTCTGTCGGAGCGATTGCAAATCTACTTAGACGTCACTGGCTTGGGTTGCTACCACAAAGCCGATTTGCCAGCTTGGTATGATCCGCTTGACGAAGCAGATCGCTGGCGAGTGCAGGCGACGTTTTGGCGTGCGGTTGCTGAAACCTGCAAGGCCAGTCCTGCAGTATTTTGTTATGACCTCATGAACGAACCGATTTTGTCGGGCGAAAAGCCTGAAACAGAGTGGTTAGCTGGCGAACTTGCTGGCAAGCATTTTGTGCAACGGCTTACGTTGGACCTCAAGGGTCGTACGCGCGAGGAGGTTGCGAGAGATTGGGTCAAGGCGATGACGGATGCGATTCGCGAAGTCGACAAAGCGCACATGATTACGGTCGGAGTCATTCCATGGGCTCATGTTTTTCCAGGTGCGAAGCCTTTGTTCTATGCTCCCAGCGTCGGTGGACCTTTGGATTTTGTCAGTGTCCACTTTTATCCAAAGGCCGGAGAAGTGCAGAAAGCACTCGATGCGCTCAACGTCTACAAAGTGGGCAAGCCGATCGTGGTCGAGGAATTCTTCCCGCTCGCATGTTCACTTGAGGAAGCGGCCGAGTTTATCGAGAAATCGGACACCAACGGTTTCGTCAGCTTTTATTGGGGCAAGACGATCGAGCAGAATGAACAGGCCAACGATATCCGAGGCGCGATCATTGCCAAGTGGTTACGTTACTTTCGTGAGCAAGCCAGTAGTCAGAAAAACCAGTGAATCGATTCGCCTTATGCGATCAAATCGTGGACCACACGACCGTGCACGTCGGTCAATCGAAAATCTCGCCCACCGTATCGATAGATCAACTTTTCGTGATCGATGCCTAACAGATGCAACAACGTTGCGTGGAAGTCGTGGACATGAACACGATTCTCACGCGCATAGAATCCGTAGTCGTCCGTTTCTCCATACGAGAAGCCTCGTTTCACTCCCCCGCCTGCCATCCAATACGTGAAGGCATGCGGATTATGGTCTCGACCATCTTTGCCCTGCGCCGTTGGGGTTCGGCCAAACTCCGCTCCCCAAATCACAAGCGTATCCTCTAGCAAGCCCCGTGCCTTCAAGTCTTTAAGGAGTCCGGCAATCGGGCGATCGACCTCGAGCGCAAGCTTCTGATGCTCTTGTTTCAACGCATCATGCTGATCCCAATAGCTATGACTCACCTGCACAAAGCGAACTCCTGCTTCGCTCAGTCTCCGAGCCAGCAAACACTGCCGACCAAAATTTTCTGTCTGGGATTGGTCAATGCCATACAGTTTCATCGTGGCTTCGGTTTCGCCGCTGGTATCCATCACGCCTGGCGCCTCGGTTTGCATGCGAAACGCTAGCTCCATCGATTGAATCCTCGCCTCCAAGCTTTTATCGCCTCCGCTGTTTTCAAGGTGGGATCGGTTGAGCGATTGCGCGAGGTCCAGTTGCCGCCGAAGCTCCTGCGAAGAAAGCGCACCATTGGTCAAGTTGCTGATCTTCGCATCCTTCATCGACGCCCGACTGCTGCCGATACGTGTCGCTTGATGATTGGCAGGCAAAAAAGCTGAGCCGAAATTTTGAACGCCGCCATGGCCAAGGGTCGGATTGATGGTAATGAAGCTCGGCAAATTTTGATTTTCGCTCCCAAGTCCATAACTAATCCAAGCCCCCATGCTAGGCCGAACAAACGTATCGCTGCCGGTATGCATTTTCAGCAACGCACCGCCGTGCGCTTCGTTCGAACCATGCATCGACCTAACGAACGTGATGTCGTCCACGCAGCCGGCAACCTCGGGGAATAGATCGCTTACCCAAGCTCCCGATTCGCCGTATTGCTTGAACTCCCAAGGGCTCTTGAGCAAGTTTCCCGTCTGCGCAAACTGAATCCTTGGCTTTTCGAACGGCAATGGCTTGCCATCGTCCTTCGTCAGCATCGGCTTGTAGTCGAACGTATCGACGTGCGAGGGCCCACCGTGCATGAACAAAAAGATGACCCGTTTGGCCTTCGCCGGGAAATGCAAACCGTCGAGCGGCTTTGCGCTCGCCACCTGTTCGTCGAGCATCGAAGCTAACATCAAGGCGCCGAATCCGTTTCCCATTTTCTGCAACAGTTGTCGTCGAGACAAAGCGCTGGCGAAACCGCTTTGGCTCATCGTTGAATTCATATCGGGTCTACTCCACATAAAGGAACTCGCTGGTTAGTAGCAGTGCGCGACACACTCGTACCCAATCTTCCATGCTGGAATTCATCGTTGCTAAATCTGATTGCCCGTTTAAGAACGGATGGAGCAACTCCATTTCATAGCCTTTCGGCTCTCGACCAAAAATCGTGCGAGTGGCGACGGATAGTCGCGACAAGTCAGTACTGAAATTGCCATGCAAGCGAGTCGCAAACTGCTTTGCAACCTCCAAGGGAATCGGATGGTTCATCAGGTACAACGATTGGTGCGGGACAATGGTTGCAGGCCGACGTTCGACCGAGACCCCCGGCTCGACGTAATCAAATGTCATCAGAAAATCGGACATCGCAGCGCGGTTGATGTCCAGATACAGAGTTCGCCGCATGCTGCCGATGCTGTTGGCGCCAGGAACGTTCGAGTGAGCCGCCGCGGTAGCATTTTGCGGTGCCCCTCCCTGTCTCAAATCACAAACATCCCCGATGGAAAGCAATGAATCTCGCAATACCTCAACTTCCATGCGTCGCCGGTTCTGCCGCCAAAGGAGGCGGTTCTCAGGATCGATGGACTCCGCAACCGAATCGATTTGCGAACCCATCTTATAAGTTGACGAGAGCACGATTTGACGATGCAGCCACTTGATCGACCAATCATTCCGCACAAACTCATTGGCAAGCCAATCCAACAATTCGGGATGCGATGGAAGCTGGCCACGCAATCCGAAGTTGGACGACGTCGACACAAGCCCTTCACCAAAATGGCCCTGCCAAACACGATTGACCATCACGCGAGCCGTCAGTGGATGCGACTTGTCCGCGATCCATCTTGCCAATTCGAGGCGGCCAGAACCGTTCCCTGGCACGCTTAGTCCATTGCCTGTTAGCTCGTTTCGAAAGACCGTTGGAATCGCAGGTGAAAGCGGTTCGCCTATCGTCTGCAAGTGATTGCCTCGCACGTTTACCGCGACTAGCCGAACTGGGCCGTCCTGTACTGACATGGCACGCGCAAGTGCAGGCTTCTCTTTTTCAAGCTTATCGTGAGCGGACTTCTGTTCCAGATACAGCCGTTTCTCATCCGCATCAAGAGTCTCTTCGATTTTGGCATGGTAGTCAAAGCACCCTCCCTCAAAGAGTTGCTTGTAAGTCTTGGCAGTATCGGCCGAAGTGATTTTGCCTTTCTCATTGCGTGCTGCGTCTCGAACTTCGTTCCAAATTTCAAGCGATTCTGCAAGATACAACTCCATCAACTCGGATTTGGTTTTTGGAGCCGTTCGTTTGCTGAGCCTTTGTTTCCATACATTCTGTTTTGCATTCGATGCCAAGTCTCGCCACAGTTTTTCCGCAGCAACGACGAACATCGAATCGTCCTGCCATGCCAACTCTCGCCATACTTGAACAAAGTCTTTCGTCTTGCCAGATGCATCCGATTCCTTGTTGAGAACGGCCTGCCACTTTTCAGTTTCTTTTGCGGACAACGCTTGGCCAGCGATGGGCTCCAATTGCAATGCAATACGCATGGCGAATTGAAGCGAACTCAATTGCGATTCAAAATCACGGTCCTCGTAGAACCGTTTCTTCTTTGCCAGTTCCGCTTTGGATTGGTCGATTCGCACTTGGTAGATCTTGATTGACTCCGAAGTTGCTTGGTCTGGCAAATCTCGTTCGTTCCATTGCGAGACGAAGTTGAGATGTTCCATGGATTTGGTACTGTGCAGGATGCCTGCCAGTGCATAGTAATCTTTTGCAAGGATCGGATCGAATTTGTGGTCGTGGCATCTCGCACACCCCAAGGTCAGGCCCAAAAACACTTTGCCAATCGTGTCCAATTGTTCGTCCACGATATCGGCAACCATCTTGGGCTTGTCTTGTTCTGCAAGCATCTTTGGGCCCATAACCAAAAAGCCGGTGGCGGTGATCAACCTTCCTTGCTCGGGTTCCGAGCTTGCGGGTATCAAGTCGCCAGCCAGCTGCTCTACTATGAAGTCGTTGTACGGAATGTCCATGTTAAGCGACTGAGTCACGTAGTCACGGTACCGCCACGCGACAGGGTAGCCATGATTCTCATCTGCTCCGTTGGAATCGGCGTAACGTGCCAAGTCGAGCCAGTACCTGCCCCAACGTTCACCATACAACTGCGAGGCAAGCAATCGATCGACCACTTGCTCATAGCAGTCATCATCGTGGCATCGTTCGAAAGCGTCCACCTCGTCAAGCGTTGGCGGGATTCCGGTCAGATCTATGGTCACGTGGCGAAGCCACGTAGACCGAGATGCTTCTACGGTAGGTTGCAACCCAGCTGCCAGACGCCGAGCTTCGACCAAGGAGTCGATGGGCGAACGAATCCAACCAGAAGCGACGCTTGGCAAATGGCTTGACTCGCGGGCGCGAAACGACCAGAATTTTTTGGCCGCAGACCAATCGATCGGTCGCCTTTCGGTTTTGCCGGTTTGGTGTCGCGAGGATCGGGAGCACCCATCGCAATCCACTTTTCGAAGTCCGCGATTATGCTCTCCGAGAGTTTCGACTTTGGCGGCATTTTCAAATCCTGATGCCGCAGTGCGTTTAGCAGAAGACTCGTGCTCGCATCGCTCGAATCAAGGATTGGCCCCGAGTCACCTCCATTCGCGACGCCATCCCGCGAGTCGAGCCACAAACCACCCTTGACGTCGGCATTGTTGGCAGAGTGGCATTCGTAACAGTGCTCAATCAAAGCGGGCCGAATGCGGGCTTCGAAAAAAGCGATCCCATCCTCCTGAGCAGCAATGGCTTGGCAAAACACAAATGCGATGATCAACATCGAGCCGAACTGCTTAACATGCAATCGATCAATCATGGGTACGTATCTACCAAGCTTGGCATGCAGTCGTCGTTTCGCAGAAGGTGGGAGGTGCGGGGCGTCGTGGAAACCGGCGGGAGGGACCTCCAATCTTAGTTACTTTTCTGCGACAAAACAATGCGAACCAGCGGAGTTACGGAACGCGAGAATTGGGGTTTTGACCCGGGACGGGTCGCATACTGGTGGCCGGGGGCGCTGCGCAGCGATCCCCGGTTTACGTGCCCCAATGCGACTCGACCCGGGACGGGTCGCAGATCCATACGCCCCAAAAACCATTCCGATTTTCCACACCTAGATTCGGTTGGAGTTTTGCAATTTCTAAGTCGTCAGCTTTTGCAAGTCGGCACGGGAGTCTTCATACGTCGTGTTGAACGACATGGCCAGCGGATCGGGCAGGACGTTCCATTGTGCACAGGCCTCTCGATAGAGCTCTGGCCACCAATTTCGGTGTGTTGTTAGTCCTTGGTCTCGATAGGCATGCCATTGGCTAACCACCTTGGTCCAGCAGCGGTCGCCGTATGCTAACGCTTCCTGAAGTGACTTGTATCTCGGCACATACCAGCGCCGTCCAATCTGCGCGTGCAAAACTTCATCGGCCCAATCGAAATCTTGGAACATCCCTGAAAGACCGTCACCACTTTGGCATCCCACCTCCCACTCGTACCGTTTGCCGGTCCGCGGCATCAGTCCTTGCTCAATGAAGAACAACACACCATGGCGTTCGCGAGCATCCAATTGCAAATTGAGATTGCGTGACCAGGTGAAATTGATCGGAATTTTTGTCCAATCAAGCCCAAGCGAGCGAAATCCGACTTCCCCCATCATCGCATGCCTTGCTTCGTCCCAAAGCTGACG
>JANMNR010000086.1:0-21927 GCA_031368325.1 Pirellula sp. | reverse complement strand
CCCAGGGAAAGCTAGATCGATCAAACGGCGATTGAGCTGTTCGAGTTCGGCACTGGTCTTGTTTTCGTCTTCAATCAGCGGCTTGAGTTCTTTGCGGCGATCAGCGGTTGGCCAAGCCTCTTTGCTGTACATTTCCTTGTTGGTTAGCAGTTTATTAAAGGCCGTTGTTAACATGCCCGAATTGATGCGTCGTTTATTGTTTTCCCGTTGTATGAGGACCTGCTGAAAGTCTTCATCCAGTTTGCTGTAGATCGCCTTGTGCGCACGAGTTCCCTTGCCCGCAGAGGCCGCCGCTAAATTGTCGAAGATAACTCGCGGGTTTTGGATGTCAGCAAAGGTAAATGCGTAGCTCTCTTCAGGAGAAATGGAGAGCGGAAACAACGCCGCCAGAATCAGGGTCCAGGCTGCGAGCAATATCCAAAGGACCTTGGAACGCACGGATTCTTGGTAACTGTCGTACAGGACAGCAAAATAAGGCTTCATACTTTTACTTGAACTGATTGGGAGATTGTGTATTAGAAGGTGAGGCAGCGCTGACGATGCTCATAAAGACTTGCTCGAGACTCGGGCGAAAGCGTTGCATGCGATAGATGCTGATCGAGTTGGCTCGCAATTGATCGACCACGCGATCCACGTTGGCTTGGACACTGGCATCCACAGTGAACCGGTGCACTGCGGTGGAGAACTCAACGCCGTCTAGAACAACCGAGAAATCTCGAACGACACAGTCGCGAGTAGCCGCTTGAATTTGTTCTAGACTACCAATCGCTTCGATGGTGACGGTGGCTTTGCTGGCGTGAGGGTGATTCTCAATGAGTTCGTCGATCGTACCAATCCCACGGAGTTGCCCCAGTGCCATGATGGCGACTCGATCGCAGACCAGTTCGACTTCTTGCAGGATATGGCTATTGAGGAAAACGGTCTTGCCGCGGTCCTTGAGCTGATCAAGCACGCTGCGGATTTCTTGGCGGCCCATTGGATCGAGTCCGTCAGTTGGTTCGTCAAAGACCATCAGATCCGGATCGTGCAACATGGCTTGAGCGAGACCAAGCCGTTGTCGCATGCCTTTGGAATAGCGGCGAACCGGTTCGTGTTCGCGTCCTTTGAGGCCAACGATCTGCCAAAGTTCGTCTTCACGACCTCGAATTTGCGAGTCGTTCATCTCGCTAAGTCGACCGTAAAAGTACAAGGCGCTTCGGCCCGTATGGTGCCTTGGAAAGACAAGGTTTTCCGGCAGATATCCAATCTTGCGACGAGCGGATTTACTACCTGCCGGAACGTCGAGCACGGTTGCCGAGCCTTGGTTGGGATGCAAAATCCCAAGCAAAACTTTGATCAACGTGGTTTTTCCGGCACCGTTGGGGCCAAGAAGCCCAAAGACTTCGCCCCGTTTGACCGAAAGCGAAACATGTTTTAGGGCGTGATGGGTTTTGCGAAAAACTAGCCCTTCGCGATACGTTTTAGAGAGGTCGGAAACGTCGATGGCCGTGGCCGATGGTTGCATGGAGTCTCTGCTAATGGAGAAATCGAAGCTGGTGAAATTGTTCTCGGCACTGATTCTATCAGGAAAGGTAAAGTTGGTGGATGTGTTTTTCATCCGATACCGAAGGTGGCTGCACGTCGAGCATTCGGTTGCAAAGCCCGATTCTTGGATTTCCGTCCTGCATCGAGGCTTTTTGCGGAAAATCTATGGCGAGCGTTACTAAGCCGCTGCGCGACTGGCATAAAGCGACGATCGTTCGACGGAGAGAGACCCTTGTGGGGTGGTTTCTCCTCGTTTGTGCATTGCTGATATCTTTCCCGATTGTCATGTCGACCCAAGCTCCGTATGACGATGAGGGCTATGTGATGATGACCTTGCGGACGTTTGGTGAGGGGCAACCGCTATACAGTAACACCCATACGCAATACGGGCCGGACTACTATTTCTTAACAGAGTCGATTCACTCCGTTCTGGGATTGCCGTTGAGCCAAAACGGAGTTCGACTCAAGACCATCGCCTTCTGGAGTATTGCAACGGTTTTGTGTTATGCAATTCTCATAAGGCTAAACGTAGCTGAGCCAATTCGATTTACCACAACGCTCCTCTTTCATTTGCATCTAGACAAGCTTTCGCTGGAGCCCGGGCAGCCGCAGGAGTGGATACTAGTTCTCAGCCTGCTTGCCATTTGGCTCGGATCGAGTTCGTCTAAAGGCCGATGGGTGATGGTTGCTGGCTGCGTCGCATTGGTTGGCATGATCAAACTCAACTGCGGTGCCGTTTTGGCAATTCCGTTGATTGCAGAAGCGCTCGCGGCAATGCGATCAGGAACGATTGGTACCGGCGATGCGACGGGCTGCGTTTCAAAGCGAGACAAAGTTGCCTTATTACTCGTGGTGGGAACGTGTGCAATCGTAGCTGCAATGATTCTACTACTAACTGTCATGGCAGGGACAAGTTGGAACGCATTAGCTTGGGGACTAGTCGGGCAACGTCAACGCTTTACTACCGATTTTTATTATACCATTCCTTTCAGCCGGTTCGGCATTCTATTTGCAACCGTCTCCTTGCTCTTGTTGGCCCCAAAGTTTCGCGTACACAGGGTGCGCATCGCTTGGGCTAGGGGTTACTGCATTTGCCGGCGCCGCCTTGTTCAGTCTCGGTAATTATTGGCGTCCGCTCGCACACGGGCTTGAGCCACGAGGTGCAGCCGCTTGGCTTGTCATCGTTGGTCCAGCCATGGTTCCATGGTTGTGGCTGCAACAACGTGAGCGAGTCGAGTGCTCTATGGTTTTTATTTTGGGCCTGATCTGCTTATCGCCCGCAATAGCCTATCCAACGCCTGGAACGCAGCTTTCGCTGGCCACCGCGTTCAGCTGGATGCCAATAGCGATGTTTCTCAATAAGTCGTTGCAGGCCAATTCAGCAAACATCGCTGTGTCTTCCGTTCGTACAGTTTGGTTAGGCACGTTAACGGTTACGTTGCTAGCCTCTGATCGATGGTACCGCTGGGCTCTCAACGAGCCGCTGATTGGACGGGGAGTCAGCTTGATGCGACTAGAAGCTTCTGTTGCCAATCGAGAGAATGCCATCACGCGAGCGATCGTCGATTCGAACGCGGATTATCTTGTGTTTGACGGACACAATCACAATCGCTTTTTATTCCGAACGGGCTTGCAGCCTCTTACGGCCGCCAATCCGACTTTCTGGCCACGAATGTTATCGGGCAAAGAACAATCGAACCTCATCAAACGAATCAGCAGCTGCAAATCGCTCTGCGTCGTGATTCCGCCAGATAGTGATGCGTTGGCAGGTGACGAGGCAGCGCGGGTTCGTTCTTTAGTCCATTTTGGGTTGCAGCAGCGAGAATCCATCGGTGACTGGCGAATTGGTACGCGGCAGACGGGCTTATGGCGTTTTCTCAGCCGACAAAAGATGTTCGGCAGAAGATGAAGCTTGACCGACTCGTGCGTTCTTTTATCGTGAGCGCGGCTGCGCGGTTCAACATGGGTGGGCTGGAGGAATTCAATGATTCGCCCGCAATTTCGGATTCTGCGTCGAGTGAGGGTCCATTTTCTTGGCAAATGCTGATAAACTGTTGTTTGGACCGTTCACCGCCAGTTCCGGTGATAGCCCATTTGAAAGCCCCCCTAACGCGATTGATTTGCATGTACCTCAGGCTTGCCAAACGTTTGCTTCTTGAGACCGACAAGCGGTTGCTCTTTAAATTAGCTTATCTTGCCGGTTTCAAAGGCTTGCGAAGCGTTCAAAAGCACAAGTCACGATTGAAACGGGGCGAGTTCTTTCCCCCCTTCTTGTACATTTCGATTATCAACACCTGCAATCTGCGATGCCAAGGTTGCTGGGTCGACGTTGCGGCCAAGCAGACGAAAATCGACTTCGCGGCCATGAACAAGACCTTGACGGAAGCCAAGGCCATGGGCAATTCATTCTTTGGCATTCTTGGCGGCGAGCCATTCATGCACAAAGAGTTGCTCGATATTCTGGCCGCTCATCCGGACGCTTATTTTCAGGTATTCACCAACGGTCACTTCATCACCGACGAAGTGGCAAAACGACTGAGGCAACTCGGTAATGTAACTCCACTGATCAGCGTCGAGGGTTCGCAAATCGTCAGTGATACGCGTCGCGGTCGCGACGGCGTATTGAGCAAGACGATGGAAGGGCTGCAAAACTGCCTCAACAACAAGGTCATGACAGGTGTTTGCACGAGCGTTTGCAAGAGTAATATCGATGACTCCCTGAACGACGCTTGGGTCGATCGGTTGGTGGAAATGGGGGTAATGTACTGCTGGTTTCATGTGTTTCGCGTTGTGGGCCCAGAAAGTTCGCCGGAACTTGCCCTGGATACGGCGGAACTGGCTCGTGTGCGTGAGTTTGTTGTCAGCACCCGCGTGAAGAAACCGATCATCGTCATCGACGCTTATCACGACGGCAAAGGCCGCGCGTTATGCCCCGCTGTGACAGGATTCACACACCACATCGGACCAGGAGGCCACATCGAGCCATGTCCGATTATTCAGATTGCCCAAGAATCCATTCACGATGGGCGGCCCCTCAAGGAGGTGTTCCAGCAAAGCGAATTCCTTAGGGATTTCCGAGAAACGGTTTCGAAACACACCCGCGGATGCGTCGTTCTGGAGCGACCAGATTTGCTCGAGGCCTTGGCTGCAAAACATGGTGCCAAAGACTCCACAATTCGACAAACCGCCCTTC
This sequence comes from Pirellula sp., assembly GCA_031368325.1. Classification (GTDB taxonomy): domain Bacteria; phylum Planctomycetota; class Planctomycetia; order Pirellulales; family Pirellulaceae; genus JBKCUI01. The sequence continues at coordinate 17,210 of JANMNR010000086.1, read as the reverse complement.
AGGAAATTGCTGCCATCACTCCACGACGAAGCCAATATGTACCGGGCGCGGAGATTCCCGAACGTTCTTGGGCATATCGATTAGCAAAATGGTATGCATTTCACGACTACGGTACTTACACTAGGAACTTCGACGCAAAAGACTGGGTCGATCCCGATACCGTAAAAACCGCGAAAACAGGGACCGACGGCTCGGAAATCTGTTGCAACGAACCTCGCTTGTATTCCCCCTCACTTCCCACCCAAACTCCTTCCTCAACACGATGAAAAAAACAGCAATCGTTTCTGCATTCTCTCGTTTCTTGTCGATAGCTTGCCTCATAACTGCATCGAATAGTCTGTCCAAGGCGGACGATATCGAACTGTTCAACGGACGCGACTTCAGCAATTGGCACGGTCGATCGACGACCGACCCAGCGAAATGGGACTCAACCCCAGAGGCCAGTAAAGTCAAATGGAACCAAGAAATCAAAGACCATTGGAGCATCGACGGCGATGTTATCGTGAACGATGGCAAAGGAGCCTATCTCACGACCAATCGTGAGTTCGGCGATTTCGATTTTTCGTTTGAGTACAAGATTGTTCCGGGATCGGATTCCGGGGTTTACCTGCGAGGTGTTCCTCAAGTTCAGATATGGGACCCAGATGCAGAAAACAACAAGAAACACGGCAATGAAAAAGGCAGCGGGGGGCTGTGGAACAATCCCATGGGATTTGGCGGAAAGGACCCACTCGTTCGCGCGGACAATCCTGTCGGACAGTGGAATTCGATGCGCATTCGGCTCATCGGCGAACGATGCAGCGTGTGGCTCAACGACAAGTGCGTTGTCAACCACGAACGACTTGCCAATTACTTTGCAAAGGGTGAACCACTCTATGCCAGAGGGCCAATCCAATTGCAGACCCACGGTGCCGAAATCCGATGGCGAAATCTGAAGCTAAAGGAATTCAATGCAGACGAAGCCAACGCGGCTCTTCGAGCGACCGAGGAATCCTTGGACAAATACACCGAGCTGTTTAACGGCAAGGATTTGACAGGCTGGAAGGGCGCGGTCGACAATTATTCGGTTGTCGACGGAACCATTCAGTGTCAAGCTGGCAAAGGCGGAACGCTTATTAGCGAAAAAGCATTCAGCGATTATGTGATGCGAGTTGATTTTCAATTGCCGCCTGGAGGGAACAACGGTTTGGTGATGCGCTATCCAAGCCAAGAAGAAATCGATGCTATGCCAAAGGGCAAGCGATCCGATGATGGAGCGTACGTCGCCATGACCGAATTACAAGTACTCGATGATGGTCACGAAAAATACAAGAAGCTCGATCCACGACAAGCCCACGGCAGCGCCTATGGTATCGCGGCAGCGAAACGCGGCTTTCTACGTCCAACAGGCGAGTGGAATCATGAGGTCGTAACCGTCCAAGGCTCGAAGATTATCGTTGAACTAAATGGCACTCGCATTTTGGATACTGACGTCGCAACGGTAACCGAGTACATGGCAAATAGTCCGCACCCTGGAAAGGACCGAACGAGTGGCCATGTCGGTTTTGCAGGACACAACGACCCAGTCCGTTTCCGCAACGTAAGCATCCGTTCTCTAGGCAAGTAACCTCGTTTGTAGCCAAGCCAACAAGCTTGCTCGCATCGTCTGACGCATAGCCAACGGCGCGGCTGTCTCGTTTCAAGCCGCGCCAACGGCGACGCTCACCCAACCCAAAATCTAAATGCAACGCTATCCCCTCCAAATCCTAAAAATCGCGTCAATTGCTGCCCTTTGCACCCCCTGGCTCGCCCCGTTAATCGCCGAAGACTCCGATCGCATTCTCCCTGTCAAAGACTCCATCGCAACCAAGCCGGAGGAGATGAAAAAGTACGTGGAGTTGATCGAACATACCAATGCCAAGATCGAAATGATTCCGATTCCAGGTGGTAAGTTCTCAATGGGAAGCCCCGAAACCGAATCCGATCGAAAATCGGATGAAGGGCCTGTTCATCCTGTCGGGGTCGCTCCGTTTTGGATGGCCAAGTGCGAGATGACTTGGGACGCCTACGACGTTTGGATGTCCGATTTGGATGTCTTCTCTCGAACGGTAAACAAAGTCGCCGCCACGCCGCGTGACACCATTGCCGACGAATTCCAAAAGAGCCAACCAACCAAGCCTTATACCGACATGTCGTTCGGAATGGGCAAAGGTCGCTTCCCAGCCATCTGCATGACGCAGCATGCGGCTCGGACATATTGCAAATGGCTATCGGCTAAAACGGGTCGCTACTACCGGTTGCCGACGGAAGCAGAATGGGAGTACGCTTGTCGCGCCGGAACGAAAACCGCTTACTCCTTTGGCGACGACGCGGACCAGCTCGAGGAATACGCCTGGTTCGAAAATAACTCGGACGAGGCATATCATGAGGTTGCGGGCAAGAAGCCAAACCCGTGGGGCTTGTACGATATGCACGGCAATGTCGCCGAATGGGTGCTCGATCAATATACTCCGGAAGGCTACCCGCTAGATCAACTCAAAAAGACTAATCCGCTTTTAATTCCAAAGACACTTTATCCACGTACGGTGCGAGGCGGAGGCTGGGACAAGTCGGCTGCAGAGTGCCGTAGTGCTGCCCGACAAGGTTCAGAGGAAGACTGGATTCAACAGGATCCTCAGATCCCCGTGAGCATTTGGTATTTGACGGATGCGTTGCATGTAGGCTTTCGCGTTGTTCGTCCCTTGCAGGAACCAAGCGACGAAGAGAAAAAGGCTTATTGGGAAGCTTCCCTGCCGATCATGAAAGAACGAGCCATTCCGCTAGAACGTTAAATTAGAGTGTAGCACGGCACTCCGTGCCGTAGTTCGTGTCCAGCAAAACGGCACTCCGTGCCGTAGTGCATTAAAACGGCACGGAGTGCCGTGCTACACTAGCCCTTCCTTCCTTTCCCATGTCCTAGTATCAGGAGCCAACCATGTCCCACCAAGATCCACTCCCTTCGAATGACGCGAGCCGTCGTTCCTTTTTGAAAAGCACTGGTGTCGCTGCAACCGCAGGTGTTTTAGCATCGAATCTATCTCGAAGCGTGCATGCCGGCGAGGACAATACGATTCGCGTTGCGCTGGTCGGTTGCGGAGGCCGGGGATCAGGGGCAGCTGCAAACGCCTTGACGGTCAACAACGGCCCTATCGAATTGGTAGCCATGGCCGATGTGTTTGATTACAAACTCAAGAGTTGCTACGAGGGACTGAAGAAGCAATTTCCAGATAAGGTCAAGGTTTCTCCGGACAAGCAGTTCGTGGACTTCGATGGTTACAAGAAAGCCATGGACTGTTTGCGACCTGGCGACATCGTCGTTATGGCCACACCATGCGCTTTCCGTTGGGTGCAATTCGAGTATGCGATTTCCAAAGGGCTCAATGTCTTCATGGAAAAACCGGTAACCGCCGACGGACCTTCCAGCCGCAAGATGTTGGAATTGGGCAAGCTATCCGTTGAAAAGAACTTGAAGGTCGGAATTGGCCTGATGTGTCGCCATTGCGATGCACGCACGGAGCTCTTTCGCCGTATCAAAGGTGGCGAGATCGGCGACATCATGTTGCTGCGAGCGTACCGTATGGCTGGGCCAACCGGATCGGCAGCCGTAACAAAGAAGACGAGCGACATGACCGAACTGATGTACCAGATCAATAACTTCCACGGATTCCTTTGGGCAAGTGGTGGGGCAGTCAGTGACTTCCTGATTCACAACATTGACGAATGCTGTTGGATGAAGGACGCTTGGCCGATCAAGGCCCAAGCCAGCGGCGGCCGTCATTATCGCAACGATTGTGTTGACCAAAATTTCGATACGTATTCCATCGAATACACGTTTGAGGATGGTGCCAAGCTGATGGTCAACGGCCGAACGATTCCTGGCTGCAAAGATGAGTTTGCGAGCTACGCACACGGCACCAAGGGCTCAGCCGTAATCTCCACGGCTTCGCATTCACCAGCCAAGTGCAAGATCTACAGTGGCCAATCAATGACCAAAGCCAATCTGCAATGGCAATACCCGCCGAATGAGCCAAGCCCTTACCAGCTGGAATGGAATCATCTCATTGCAGCCATTCGCGATAACGAGCCGTACAACGAAGTCGAGCGAGGCGTTCAAGCGTCCTTGGTAACGAGCATGGGCCGGATGGCAGCGCATACCGGTGTTGAAATCACGTTAAAGCAGATGCTGAATTGCGAGCACGAGTTCGCACCAGGCATTGAGAACATGACATACAATAGCCCAGCACCTGTCCTCGCAGACAAAGATGGCAAGTATTCGGTTCCACAACCCGGCATCGTGACCGACCGGGAATACATGTAAGACAGGCGAATTCGTCTAGCGACAAGAGTGCAGTTCCCAATGAGAAAGCTCATTGGGGACCAGAGTTCCTATTACGAAACGTTTCGACCTGTACGATTCAAGTTGAGTTTGGCTGCTCGTTTTTAAGCCTGAAGAGCTGGCATATCCTCTGCCGGGTCGTCAGGCCCCGGCTTTGGTTGAGCTGGAACTCCAAAGGCCTGAAGGGCCGACACATCGATCTTGACTACCGGAAATACTTTCCGATGGTGGATACGTGGTTTCGCCAGTCCGCAAGCGTTGATCAAAAAATCGGTCAATGCGAGCAACCTCCAAACCGGGCAATTCGAAACTTGTTGAGATCAAGTCGTAACGCCCGTTCACTAAGCAATAAAATTGGACGGAGTTGCCGTCATGCGGCCAGACTTCTCGGATTTGCATCGCTGCGAACAGCTCAATCCCAGGTGAAAAAGGGTATGAATCGCACTGGCCTGAGAAGTTGACAATGAGCACGAGTTCGCAGAAGAAATCGAGAACACTTCCGCGAATGAACTCGTTGGGGGCGGGCGACGAAGCCGGTTTGCGAAATGTAGACCGACCTCGTTGGCCTTGGTATTTCAATCGCGATGATCGTTGGCAAGTTGCTCGATCAAGTCTAGCAACTCAATTGAAATCGGTGCCGATGCGACCGATTTTTTCGAAACATCATCCAAACGTTTCGTAGCCGGTCGGATGTTTCGGCTGGAAAAACTTGTGGCTACTTGAATTCCCGGTTTTCTTTCTTCGCCCGATTGCTCTGGCTCGGTATGCAAACGGTCCACATTGAAGCAAAACGAGTCAGTATCTGCGTCTAGATAGGCTTTCCATTCTAGGCTACTGTCAATGTTGCTGAAAGTTTGTTGCGCAAATCCAAATCCACTTGTGCCAAACCTAAGTGGATCGAGTAGAGTTCCTTCGCCTTCGCCCCCTCCTGTCGAATTCCTTCTCACGCTTGATTTCTCGTTCAAGAAATTGACAATGACGAGAACATCCAACGGTCCAACCGAACCATCGGCAAGGGTATCGATGTAATTGAAGCCCGTCAATTCGGCAGTAGAAATGGGTGTAATCAGCTGGCCCTGGCCTTTGCTGTTAATGAAGTTGACTACGACCAAAACGTCGAGTGGATTGATGTCGCCGGAAAAGTCAGCGTCCAATGCAGAGTAGGGGTTATGGAATGGACGATCATTCTGAATCGCGACGGTTGAAGTCCCTTGTTTGATTGTATGCAGGAACACGCCGTTAACTAATCTGGGTTGGTTGACAGTCCAACCCGTGTCGAGAGTCACTTCATCATTGGCATCGTGCCGAATCATGAGCTCAGAAGACGATGTCAGCTGTTTCACATTTGCGAGGTTCAGCTTTAGTGTGTTCGCGCCCGAACCGCGAATATCGAACTTTTCCAAGTTCACTATTGCATCAGCACGCGGTGTCAAATCCAATGTGAAACCGGCACCCGAGAACTGTAGAACATCGAAACCTGTTTGACCGGACAAACTCAATTTTGCAAGAATGCTTGCATCGATATTGCCAAGGATTATCGTGTCGTCACCTGGACTTCCTTGAAGGCGAAACGAGTTGGCATCCGATATTGCCGAACCAAAAACGACCGAACCATTCGAGCTCACCGAAACGCGACCAGATCCTCGCCCGATTTCAACGGCACCCGCCGTCGGCAACTGAAACAATACGTCAATGGGATTCGATGGACTGGCCAGAGGAAGCATAACATCTTCCACTTCTCCATCCGAAGCAAGGCCTGTCGGAAGCAATCCTCCAAGCGAACTTAATCGGAAGCGAGCGAACACGTTGCCAGACGGAACACCGCTAGGCACCGCAAAGCCAACTAGATTTACTCCTTTTTGTAGGATACTCGAGTTGGCAATCTTTTCGCCGGCGTCGTCCCAATCGCCATCGCGATTGAAGTCGATCCACGCGTCTAGTTTTCCGATGTCCGATGCAGTTACGGAAACGCTGGAGACGTTTGCGGCTTGTCCCGATAGAATAGTCGTAATGCTTTGAATACCATCTTCATCGTCACTTGTCGTCCCATCATCGCCACCGATCGCATTCGCGCCTGCGTTAGAGGACGGAACGCCGTCCAATTCGTCGTCGACCAAAGCTCCGAGAAACAGGCTTGGTGAAACCTTGTGTCGTGCACCGTTTTGACCCAGTAGGACAGGATAGGACTTGGCAAAGCCAGATTGGGTTGCATTGGGTGCATCGCCGAAATCAAAACGAAGTGGAGTGAACTCAATCGCTCCTATGTCGACCACGGCAGTTCCGTTTTGATCTCCATCGAGAATTCTCGAGAAGCCTGCGCCCCGTTGATCGTTAGGAAATGCACTTGAATTGTAGGTTGACGAACCTCGATCAATGGCAATGCTGCCGGTAAGGGGTCGGATCGTCTTAGTTGGTCCTCCGTTTGATTCGAGGAGCGGCCGGGTTCCGTCGTTTTCGACAATGGTTTTCCAGTTGGCCCCGATGACATTGCCGTTTTGCCCCGCGATCAAACCACTGTTGCCTCCGCCCCCCAGTATGTTGAAAGCAGAACTTGTTTCAACGGCTTGATTGCCTTCGAAGTCACTTGGAACGCCAGTAGACTTAATGTTTCCGGCAAGAATTGTGTGATCGAGTGTGATGCTTCCGAATCCTTGACTTGTGTAGATGCCGCCCCCGAAACTCGTAGCCTGATTGCCAACCAGCGTACTGGACGATATCGCAAGGCTCCCGCTGTTGTGAATCGCGCCGCCATTGCTTGGTCGGTTATCGCCAACGATGAGTTTTGCGGTCGACAGAACCGAATGCGTCTGGCCCGCTGGTCTAGGTCCATTCAGTGCAAAAAAATCTGCCTCAATGGAGTATTCGCGACCTCCGAGAAAAATGGAAGACTGCTGGGGTTCGCGACTCACGGTTAAGCCATAGTTGACTAGTCCATCGACAGGAGGACTGGCACTGCCAATGACGGTGTCGGTAATGACAATCTCACCGTTTTCATCGATTTCAACAACCGTAATCGTGACATCGATTTCCGTTTCGGCTGCGAAATTTTCAAAATCGTTCGCTGCGCCAATGATGATTCCCAATCTAGTGGATGGAAAGTCGACGCTGCCTGCGACGGGTGGGACAACAACATCGGTCGAATCGGTCCCTTCATAGAATACAGTTGATGTCTTTGCTACCTCGACGCGATTGCTCGCGGCGCCTCTGATTTGAGAACTGATCCTCGCAATAGACTGCGTGCCGCTCGTTTGGCCTGCAAGAGCAGAATTGCCGGTCAATGTACTGTTACGTAAAGTCAGAGTTCCTGCGTTTTGGATACCACCTCCTTCGAAATCGGCAACATTATTGGCAATCGTGCTATCCACGATCGAGAGCAAGCCGCTGTTATAAATTCCGCCACCTCCGAATCCAACGATGCAGTTCGAAATCGCTATTCGTTCCAGCGCGAGGGTCCCTCCGTTGATGATTCCACCCCCTATGCCTGTGGTGGTCGCGACCTTTCCGTTAGCAATGGCGAAATCGCGAAACACCGTGTTCTGAGTACCATTCCAAACATCAAAAACCCGTGATTTTGCGTCTCCATCGATGGTCAATTTGTCCGCGCCAGGCCCCTCAATGAATACGGACTGCATGACAACTAGTGTGCCATTTGCAAGCTTGACCGTACCGGTCAAGCCTGGCGAAAAACGAATCGTATCCCTTACGTTCGATTGCCCGGCGACCGAACCATCGACAGAGCGATTGGTGTTCGCTGCCTCCAACGCTTCACGAAGCGAAATGAATCCATCTCCGGCAAGCTGAGCCAAAGATCCATCTACCAGCGAGTTCACAACAATGGTTGCAAAAACTTGTCGCGTTTGAAGGTTCTCAAGACAAAGTCGTCGTGTCCTCTGTCGGACCTTGGGGCGGCATTTCTTTTGAAACGAATGGAGTAGATGTCGTAGCATGTTGAGCCTTACTAATCTTCCTAACGGCTAGAGCCCGGAGGGCGGTATATCAATATCTTATCGGTCCAGGATTACTTTACCGAAACAGCATATTCGCTTTCTACCGATTTTCCATCGCGGCAACTATTTCAGCGAATCGCGAATCGTCCTTAAGAAATAGAAACTCCTTACTCTCTTTTATTTTTGCGGATTCGGAATATCCAAGTTTCTGCAATCTGACGAGCTCCTCAAAGCACATTGCGATACAGAACTCTCGGTCCGCAGCGAGTCTAGAATCGTCACCAGGAATCTGTTCGGCAATCGATGCGACTAATTTCGCCGCATTTAGTGCCGCCACGGGATCCGATGGCGTCAGAGCCGCATGTTGGATCGCCAACATTGCAGACGCTTTAAAATCTTGCTTCTCCAGCATAATCACTTGTTGCAACGCAAGTATGGAGTCACGTATCTTGGATACGGCTGCGGGGTTTGTGGTTGGTCTCAGTCGGTTTATTTCCTGAAGTGATTCGACCAAAAAATCATTTGCCGTATGCAGCTCTTGTAGTTTTGCATTGGCTTTTCCGGCATAAAGGAGGGCTGTGGCAAACTGAAATCGCGTGTCGTCTTCGTTAGCTTTGGCGGTGACCAACTCGCGATACATTGCGACCGCTTTTTCATATGACTTCACGGCTCCTACGAAATCTGGCGCGTCCAACTGACGCCGACCTGCTTTTAGCGCAGATGCCGCGAGTGCGCGACGATACTGAAATTCGTTCGGAAACTCCTGCACCAGACTTTCTAAAATCTCGAAAGATTGCCGTTGTGACTTGACTGCCTCCTTGAGATCTTCGGCCTTTGCATGGGCTTTTGCGGTCGCATCATAAACGTTCGCCAACAGCAATAGTGAGCTCTTTCGAGCGGACTTGTTTTCGATAAGTGGCTTTAGGACGCTTTCACTCTTTTGCAGCAACGCAACATCATTCAAAGCGGTTCCTTTGCGGAGCAAACTCTCCGCGAATTGAGTTTGAACCTCCGGCAACTGACGATGGTAGCGAGCAAGAGTTTCGCTGAGTTGCAGCGATCGTGCCCACATGACTTCGGACTCTTCTTTCTTGTCTGCGATTTTCAAAACTTCCGACAAGTCGCTGAAACTCTTTGCAAGGTCCATCTGAAAGCTTAAGACGGAGGTGCGTGCAACCAACTCTTCTCGCAATTCAACCGCTTTCTGAAAGTATTCTTGTGCCAACGCGATTTCGGACCTTCCTCCGTACGCGACAGCAAGCAGGTGTGATACATCTGCTCTCTCGGCCAGAAGAGAGGTTCCATCAACTTGATCTCCTAGTTTTTCAAGATCCGAGAGCACTGATTGGTAAACTGAAATGGCGACTTCAAAGTTGCGTTGCTCTGCCAACGCACGAATCGAAATGATTCGGCTATTAGCCAACGCCATTGCGGTCGCAGGACTTGGGTTTTCCGCCGCATCCGTTTCGCGAAGCAGTATCGATTCGGCGATCGCCCGAGCGGCTTCAGGTCGGTCTATTCGACGGTTCGCGAGTTTCGCTATTTGGTCGTAGGACGAGGCGAAGATTCGATTGTAACGTTGCAACTCAGAGCGATCGAAAGTCTGACGTTTTAGATATTCGTTTACCGCGATCGCAACGGAGTTGGCGTCTGTGTCCTTTCCTAGGCTGGAGAGCAACCTCGACCGGAGCAGCTCGTTTTCCGCCCAATCCAGTCGTAATTGAGTGGACGAATCCAACTTCAACCGTTTCTCTAAATCTGACGATGCCTGTTCGTATGCTCTCAATCCTTCTTCGTACTGTCCCAGCGACTCGCATATCATCGCAACGCGTCGATTGGCTTCGAGCATCTCTTGCCAAAAGGATTCATCGCTTTGGTTTTCGGAACGGAATATTTCATAGTATTCAAGAGCGTCGGCTAAGAGCCGCTTCCGCAAGTTTTGGAATCCAGCGAGCGCGAGTTGCGGATCTTGGCTGACGTTGGTGAGAAACCGATCTACTGATTGGCGCGCTTGCAAAAAATGGCGGTCCGCACGTTCTCGTTGTTTTTTTGCTTCGTTTCGCTCTTCGATCGCTGTTTGTCGCTCGACGATTGCTATCCCCTTCTCCGTTTCGGCAGTACTCCGAAGTCCGTTTGCGACCCAAGCATATAGCCCCGACACGATGGCCAGCGCAAAAACGCCAATCGTGGCGGAAATTGCTGCCCCTTTGTTCTTCCTCAGCACTCGACCTGCGTTGGAAACCACTCCGTCTGGACAAGCTTGTACCGGTAGATCATCAAGCCATGCCTCAACATCCTTCATTAATGTGGTTGTGGACAGATAGCGGTCGCCTGGTGAAAGGGACAATGCCTTCATGCAGATTGCGGACAACGCAACTGGAACAATCGGCATCTTTTTCCTCGGAGCGGGAATGTCACCTCGAAGTATTCTCGAAACAACTTCCTCAATGTTTGCTCCCGATGCAGGTGGCGAATCACACAATAGTTCGTAAAGGATTGCTCCAAGTCCATAAACGTCACTCCGTTCACTCACTGCAGAGTGCTTTCCTCCCATTTGCTCTGGTGGTGCATAAGCAGGAGTACCCAGCGCAGAGCCGAGTCTCGTAGCATCGTAATCAGAGAGTTTTGGATCAATGATGGAATCAGACGAGCCAGACGTGATCTGATCGGAGGCGCCTTTTGGTTTGGCAAGCCCCCAGTCAACCACGAGTGTTTCCCCGTATCTGCCCAGCATGACGTTTCCCGGCTTCAAGTCCCGATGAAGTACGCCACGGGAATGGGCATAACCAATTGCATCGCAGATATCCAAAAATCGTCGTAGTAAGCCTCGGAGCTCAGAGCCATCGTACGGCTCCAAACCCTGCCTTACTCGAGAATGAAATTGCTTGATATGTACACCTAGGTTGTCGCCTCTGATGAACCTCATCGCATAATAGGGCCGACCGTCGGCTTGCGTTCCAAGTCCGTAAACGGGCACTATTCCTGGATGTTCTAGGTTGCCCGTTATCTCGGCTTCGACCAAAAATTTACGCCGCATCGTTTCATTGTGCGATTGGTCCTCGCGTATCTCCTTAAGTGCAACTTCCCGATTGAGCTCCCTATCATGTGCAACGGATACTACGCCTAAGCCTCCTCGTCCCAGTGGCCTTCGAATTTGAAAACGTAGCCCCCCCGACCCGTTATAGGTGGCGATCGAGTACGTTTTGTAAGGATCCTCAACAACCGGGATTGCAGCCAAACTTTTTTTCAGCTCCGAATCATCTATCGACATCAACAGTTGACGAACATGTGAGACACTGCTTAGCGATGCAAGACTTCCTTGAACGCTCTTGTCGTTCCGCTCAATGTGTTTGTCAACGAGATGATTCAGCAAGACTCTCAGTGGCTCACCAATGTCACCTCGATCCACAAGAATGGCGTCCAAAGACTTGGACTTATCAACAACCCACGTGCTAAAGGCAGCAACCAATTGCGATTGGTCAACAAAATTGTTTTGCAGTGCTAAAAGACCAAACAATAGGTTTCGGTCAACTTGGCTCATGGCAGGCATGCTCCATTGAAAAGGCCAACTACAACAAGGAATTCGAAAACCATGGGTTTGAATCCTCATCTCTTTCGCCCACCATTCTACCAGGGCCGAATCGGGAAAATCGACTGCGAGCATGAGTTCGCACCGGGAATTGAGAACATGACGTACAACAGCCCAGCACCAGTCCTTGCAGACAAGGATGGCAAGTATTCAGTTACGCAACCAGGCATCGTTACCGACCGGGAATACTTGTAAGACGAGTGAACGTGCACTTTAAGCTGATTGCACTTTTAGGGCACCCAACCTATTGCGTCGAAGCGGGCACAAGGCCCGTCGACGCGCATCACGTCGTAACTGCGCGTCTTGCCCGTGCACCAAACCGGCTCACTTCACCGGGCCCAAGGCCCTGTGCTCGATAAACGGCAATCCCATTCCCCGGTTCGCTCGTGCCCTGATTCCCTATTCGCACCGCCATCGACCGCCACGCAGAACGCGACGTTCGGGCTTGACACGAAATCGTTTCAACCGGTTTGGTGCGATAACCGCCCGAGTCTTCAAACGAACTTCGCGAAGGTCGGGCTCCGACCGACAAACGGTTTGAAGATGTTTGGGCTCAACACTTCCGAACGACCATCGCCGCCATCTTTGCACGTTGTAAGCAAGCGAGCCCCATAAAGACAGCCCCGAAGAACGCGACGACACCAACGGAATCGAACACTCACGAAGGAATATCGAAACCGTTCTTCATCGCGATGAGAATTAGCATGGGTGGGATGAGCCCTATCAGCGAAAATGGAATGTAAAACGAAAGGAGGCCGATGACGTACCAAATGAAACCGTTTCGATTCGTTGACCGCGCAGCTGGCAGTATCTGATAACCAACGTAGATCCAAATACCAAGCACTAGAATTTTGCGGAATACAGGGAAGAGCGTTTCCACTATGTATCTCTCAACAAAAGTTTAGTCGCTAGCCCGCGGAGCGAAACAATGCTCTCGCATTCCCCCCCAAAACAAGCCCATAATGTGTCTCTTTCCTGGCTAAAATGCAATTGGAAAGTGAGCCGGTGGCTCACACCACCGGCATTGATTTGCCGCCCCTCGGACTCAAGCCGTGAGGAAACTTCTCACACGATCACAAACCACCACCATGCTGGACCTTGAACGCATTTGGCCCAACGCCATTCATCCCAAAAATCGACGTTCTAATCAATCGTTTGGATCGTGACTGCCATTACAACCGGTGCCGACTTATCAGGTCCTTTTACGAACTCGATCTTTGCCAACGGATCGCGAGATGCTGGCTTGATTGAAAGATAGCGGATCTGTTTTCCCTTTAAGTTGAACGCAAACTCACTCTTGGGAACGTCGACTCGTCGAATGTAGTCCGCAAAATGTTCGCCATTGATCAGCGAATGATCTTCCGTCTTTCCGTTTGCGTAGTGCAGTCGAACGATCATCGAAACGCTCCCTTTTTCACTCGCCGGAAATGACCAACCGCCAACTCCACTCAATAAGTGAATGGCTGTTGCCGACGCTTGGCACGTCAACTCAACTTGCTTTGGCATCTTCGGAGCCATGTTGCCATTTGGTCCGTAAAGCATAATTGCGTTTGGTACTCGGTCCGCTTGCGGATCCACGAGCACGAACGGTACTTCCTTAAATATTTTCGGAGACCAATCAGCAAACACAAGTCGCTCCTCAGTTCCCTTTTCGTCAAAGAACATCCCTTTGGTTGAAGTGATCGTCGCAACTTTATCGATGGGCAAAGGAACATACTTGCCTTTGCTAGCGAGGAACTCCAAAAGGTCTCGCATTTCCACACGGTTCATTTGCCCCTCAAATCCCTCGGGCATCAGCGACTTTTGGGAAGCAATCAACTCCTCGATATCGTCTCGCAAAACAACCTCTTTTTTGCCTTGCGCGTTGACAATCTCGATCGACGTCTTGCTCTCACCTGCCAACATGCCTGTCAATACAACACCGTCGGTGGTTCGCACCTTGTAGGTTCGAAAATTGCCCTCGACGCTGCGACTCGGATCAAGGATGTTCATGAGCAATTCGTGCTTAGGATGCACCGCCATGCCGGTCAAATTGGGTCCGATGTTAACGCCCAAGTCTCCGTGCTTGTGACAAGCGGCACAGTGCTTTTCGTACATCGCCTTACCGTTGCCTGCGTTGCCCGCCTCCTCTGTGATCGAGATCATGGAGTCAAGGACTTTTTGGCGATCACTATTTGGAACACCGCCGCTTGATTTCATGACCGCCAATGCCCTCTCTCGGACCGTTGCATTTGGGTGATCACGCAACGCTTGCTTTTGATCCAATTGCAGGTCGCTGATTGTTAGCTTGCCCGCATCCAACAAATCGAGCAGTTCCAATGTTGACTCTGGCCGACTGATCAACACTCGAATGGAATTCTTGAGAAAGTCGGGAGGCAACGTTCGGCTACGCTCAACCAGAATTTCAGCAATGCCTTTGGCTCTCGATGCACTCAACGCTTGGACCATTCCGGTCGCAAGTTCAGGGGCGGACTGCGGCGTAACTTGAGCCATGACATCCGAAACAATCGAAGTGCTTAGCGGTTGCAAGACGATCGATTGCTTGGCGGCAGCAACTCTGCTGTCGGTGTCCTTCTTTGCATCGCCAAAGACAGCGATCAGCTGTTCTTGGATCTTGCCCAGTCCGTGCCCGAGGTCCTTAACTCCGACAACACCTGCCAATTGCAATACTTGACTTTTGGACTCGATAGGTAGTGAACCGTTGAGCCATGTCGCAAGCAGTCGATCGCCAACGGCGCTGGATACTGTCAATTCGTAGTCCCTTGGCCAACCCGCAATTAAGCCGCTTATGAACACCGAGGCAACCGCAGGGTTTCCTGGTGTGACAATGAGCTTCTCAATGCCCGCAGCATCCATCTTGGAGCGGGCTGCATGCTGAGCAACAATACCAATACGCTTAAGAACGGCCTCCGATGGCTGCCAGTCTCTTTGAGTGACTAACAATGGCAAAAGGTCGAAAGCATGCGCCGCGGCAGCGCTCGTCCATGCGTCCAATAGCCAACGATCCGAAACACCCGGCGCACCGGTTTTCAATTGCGTTAGCAAATCAGGACGTGCAAGCAACGCAATTAGTTCCGTATTCGAATCTGGGGTATCCGCCACTTTGAGCAATGCCGCCAAACGCACTTGCGGGTTCTCATCCTTTAGTATTCCAGATACCATGATCGCAACGAGTGATTGCGAGTTGTTCGGCGATACCTGCAACGCATTTCGTCGAACAGCTGGACTCTTGTGCTTCAAAGCGCTCGTCAAGTCAAAATCTTGCTTCGTCGCACTTTGCACATTCGTAAAGGCAACCGGCTTGACCGTTTTGGTAGCATTCAACACCCAAAGTGCATGAATCGCTCCCACGTTTAATCCATTACTGTCCACCGATGGGTCGTTAACGAGGGCCTGCAAAGCCTGGGTCGTGGAATTGGCCAACGCTGCTTTTTCGGCAAGCAGTCTTTGCGCGTGCTTGCGCCACAGCAAAGTCGGATGTTTTAGGGCGGCGACCAACGCCGCTTCGTTATTGGGATCCAATCCATTGAATACCGACTTGTCGGCTGCCTCCTGAGTTGCTTTGTCGAGTCCCTCGTTCCCGTTGTAGACCACGCGATAGATGCGTCCATACTTTTTGTCTCGCAACTCACTCTCGTAGGCGTTTCCCTTGCCTGTTTTGAATCCCTGCGGAGTGGGATTGTGCTGAACAATAAAGTTGTACCAGTCCAAGACCCAAACGTTTCCGTCCGGTCCAACCTCGGCCATAATCGGTGCCGCCCACTCGTCGTTGCTAGCAACTAGGTTGAACGGACTTGTGCTTTGATAGCCCGCTCCGGCTCGATCGATCACAAAAGAGCCGACCAAGTGACCGGTTGGTTCGCATACAAACGCCACTTTGTTCCACCAGCTCTTTGGATACTTTCGAGCGGTGTACAGCGCGTGACCGCATCCGGCCGTGTAGCCACCGTGCCAGTCCACTTGGCGAACGTTAGGCGTAATCGGACTGAAGTTGTTGCTATCTGCCATCGAGCTCAATACCTCGGGGGCCCAACCATTGACCCGTTCGTAGTAGCGATTGGCAATCGGCATGAATACGCTGGGAGTTCCATTGGCGGTCGAGCCGAAGATCAGGCCCTCCTCGCTTTGGCCAAATCCCCAAGTATTGTTATTGGTGGAGCGAACAAACTCTAATTTCGAGACACGAATCGCGTGTGCGTCAAATTTGTTCGTTCGCACATTGGCAGCCTTGCCCGCCTCGATTCCGAAGATGGGAGCTGTGTCATCGGAAACACCTGGTTCCAAAGCGAAGCGCCAGAAGCCTTGCTTGAATCGCTGCTGCTTTTCGCCGTTAATAATTGGCTCGGAATCATTGTATCCCTGCATCGCCCAGATCCAATTGTCGATCCCATATTGGAAATTGCTCACACCACCATGCGTATCGCTGAGTGCCCAGCCGGTAATGAGTTCCTGTCGCATATCGGCGACATCGTCTCCGGTCGTATCCTTCATGAATACCGTCGTTTGGCCGTCTTGAATCAGCGCACCGCCGCGGTAGCAAACGATGGCCGTTGGAATGCTCAAGTTGGTCGCAAAGACCGTAAACTTGTCAGCGACGCCATCATGGTCGGTGTCCTCACAAATACGGATACGGTCGCGACCCTTGCCTGGGGCCTGTAGGTCATTGGGGTAATCGAAAGTCTCACAAACCCAAAGACGGCCGCGATGATCCCAGTTCATGGCGATCGGTTTGCCAGCCAAGCCGGCATAGGACTTGGTGTTTGACGTGTCAGATTCCGACGCCCACAACTTCATTTCGAATTGCTCGGGTGTAACATAGTGTTTTTCGGAATCTGCTGGCGAAACCGGATCCTGCATTTTCGTAATCAACTCCCCTTGTACCCCCCATTTTTTGCCGGGTGTGTAGTTCGGGATCTTGCCACCGACTTCCGTGAAAGTGAATTTCGGCAGGTCGGCTTTGACAGTGGTCATTCGGGGCGTTGGAAATCGCTTGCTATCGGTAAACGGAGCGACGTTGGCTAAGGATTTGCCAGCGGACCATTTGATGCCTCGCTCAAGGAGGTTATGAAAGCCTGGTTGTTGCCAAGTGTCCATATTGTGGCCCCAGGCGGTATAGAATACGCGACCTTTGCCGTGCGTTCGAACCCAAGTCCAAGGTTCTGCGGTTGTTCCTTCCGCGAGTTTACCTTCTCTGCGTTCCTCCAACACGATTCGGTTGACCGTGTTGTGCTTGTGGTGGACGTAGGTTTCGTCCCAGCTTTCGAAACCGTTGAAGCCCTTCATGATCTCGTGTTCGGATGCAACGATTTGCGTCGCGAAT
>JANMNR010000085.1:0-10566 GCA_031368325.1 Pirellula sp. | reverse complement strand
AATACCAACTCGTGGCTGCTGCCAAATGACTTCATTCCATTCAACGTTGCCCCCAATATAGCGGAAACTCGAATCCAATTGGGGGGCTGTGTCACCTGCGATCGACAAACTTTGTCAAAACACTTGACGGCCATATGACTTAACCTAGCCTACAGCCTGCCGTTCGCCTTCAACAGCCATCTGATCTTTATTGACTGGCACGCCGAATTCTATCAAGTAAAGCCACGCCAAGCCCCACCTCTTCCACCGTCTCGCAGCAAACCAATGCCGCACCGGACAAATCGGCCTTGCGAAAGAAATCGAACAACTTTGCCGCGTACTCCTCAACGTTATCGCAGACCAAAACGCAATCAAAAGTCGTCTCGCTAGCAGGCGGTCTGAGTCCGATGTAATGACAACTTGAGCCTGGAGTACTTTTCTCCGCGATTCGATTTGGACCTATGTCGCAGGCGGAGACCAAACAAACCTTAGCCCGCGGTTGGTAATGTTTGTGACGAATACCAGGCGAATTCGCGAATGTACAGTCTGCACTCAATTGATGGCCAGAATAGGGCACAAAACTTGGACAAACATCTGCCAATTGCTCAAGCGAAACCCCGCCCGGTCGGAGAACGCGAGGAGGGTTGCAAGTGGCATCCACAACCGTGCTCTCCACACCGAACATGGTCGGTTCACCGCAAACTACACCCGCAATACGACCATCCAAATCTTCAGCGACGGCCTGCCAAGTGGTCGCGCTTGGGCGTCCTGAGCGATTCGCACTAGGAGCAGCCAATGGCACTTCGGCTCGCCGAATAAGTTCGATTGCAATGGGGTGATCCGGTAGCCTGACCGCAACTGTGTCTAAACCCGCAGTTACCTCCGTTGGGACCCTCTCTCTCTTTGGGAAAACGATGGTTAAAGGACCTGGCCAAAATCGATTTATCAGATTTAATGCCACTTCGGATACCCCGCGTGCGATGTCGTTCAGTTGGCTCAAATCCGAGATGTGTACGATCAGCGGATTGTCTGAGGGCCGGCCTTTTGCGAGAAAAATTCGCTTGACCGCATCCTGGTCCAAGGCGTTTGCTCCAAGCCCGTAGACGGTCTCCGTGGGAAAAGCGACAAGCTCAGACGAGCGAATCAACGCGGAGGCCTGCTCAAGCTCGAAGCATGAAAAGTAACGAGTCTTCATCATGAACGAGCCAATAATTCAGCGAGAAAATGATTAGTCGCTTGATCAAGTCGAGATTGCACTCAATGGCTAATGCTTGGAGTGCTACTTGTGAAGGCTTCGCTTTTTAGGGATCTGCTCGGAAATCGATGTGCAAAAAACAGTCTTTCCCAAAGATTTGCTTTTCGTAATCGTAAATCCCCAACTGGCAACGAATGCTGTTTTCCCCGGCGTGTCTCCAAAATCAACTGGCCATCTTTTACTTGGCGAACCACCCAATATTTATCAACTTCGTAGGAGTACATTTCACCATGGGGCGAAGGTAATATGTTTTTTGCTCGTCGGCCTGGAGAAAGACTGTGTTTTTCGCGGGTATAGACAACCCAATCGTTTGGAGTTAAAGAGCCTGCCATGCGAAAAAATTCCTGACTGGATTTTGAGTTTCCAAGAAGCTGATGAGTGACGTCCGCATCTGGGTGATGCCTTACGACAAGCGATTTACTTGGCGGCTTCAAATCACGCAGTATATTCTTTCTTCTTAGTCGGCCTGAATCCAGACCAGCTTTGAAATTCAAGGGCGAATTGTTTGAAATTCCATGGTTTTTTTCGATTACTCTGCCCTTTCCGGAATGTTCTAACGCGAATCCGAGGATAGCCTCCCACGGAGGAATTGTTTTAAATCAGATGAATCAAGCAAGCGAATCAGCAACAATTAACCAACCATTTCGGATTATCTGCGTCTGTTTGGGGAATATATGTCGTTCGCCAGCCGCGCAGGGTGTGCTAGAACGGTTGATTCGCCAATCGCTTTTGGAATCCCAGTTCCAAGTGGATTCAGCCGGAACAGCCAGCTACCACCTAGGTCGCCCGCCTGATTCAAGAATTCTCGCAGCCGCGGCGAGGCGCGATTATCATCTCACGAGCGTTGCCAAGTCGTTAACAAAGACGATGGCCGAAGAACGACAGCTAATATTGGCGATGGATAGAAAAAACTACGAGGATATTTTAGAGATTGCCGATGGGGAAACCGAGCGAATTAGGATGTGGAGCGATTATTTGGATGAGAGTTGGCCGAGAGACGTTCCGGACCCGTACTATGGCGGCCAGTCGGGTTTTGAGTACGTTTTGGACATGCTCGAAGCGGCAGGTCCCAAAATTATAGCTGAATGCGTTAGGTTGGCCGGATCGGACAATTCGAAGTCGCAAAAA
The DNA here is from genome assembly GCA_031368325.1 of Pirellula sp. Classification (GTDB taxonomy): domain Bacteria; phylum Planctomycetota; class Planctomycetia; order Pirellulales; family Pirellulaceae; genus JBKCUI01. The sequence continues at coordinate 8,204 of JANMNR010000085.1, read as the reverse complement.
GCACGCTAACGATTCGAGCTGCACGATGCATTGATTAGTGTGGTGTTGCGATCAACCGAGTCTTTTTCAAATGGAATTTGGGGTTGCCGACCGAGAAACGAGTTGAGACAAGTTGTTCTAAAAATGATTAGATGTGACCCAAAAAAGAACGTGGGTGAAACCAGTCTTGCACGGCCCAAGTTTTGCCTGTAAATTCGTCGTAAGCGAATAACCAAGATAACTTTTGCGGTTAAAAGCGAAATGAGGAATGAACCAAGCCTAGTCGAGCCGAATCATAGGCGTGGAGTTGTTCCGTTTAGATATTCCCTTGTAGCTCAGTTGGCAGAGCAACGGACTGTTAATCCGTGTGTCGGTGGTTCGAGCCCACCCGGGGGAGCTTTCATTTTCACCATAGTTGCGGCGTCGCCAGGTGCAAGAGGACGGCGGCCGCAAAAAAGAAAGTGTGTCTCAAATCGCTGCTACTCCCGTTGGTGTCAGCCGCGTGAGAGGCTGCGGAAGGACCCGCGAATTGTAACGGAGTGGTTTCGCGCGGAGTTTTTTCAATGAAAACGAAAATGGTCGCAAACCGGATCACGGATCCTGAGCGCAACATCGTAGTCATCTTCCTAGCCTGTCGCACTATGACGCCAGGGGAGCTTCTCAGAAACCTCAGCGTCATGTATGCGACCAGGAAGGTCAAGAACAATCGCAACTACCGAGTAAAGACGTCTATTGGGGCATCCGGGCGATGATCTCGTTTACCTCTTCCTCAGTAAGCATTCTGCGTGGCGATTGGCTCCTCCACTCAGCCTCTATCGCTTCCCATTGCTCATCGGTTATCTCGGGGAAATCGCTTTCCTCGCAGTCGCTCGGGCGCTCAAAGAAGCATACATGCTCAAAAGATTCGTCCTCCTCAGCCATTTCAACGCCCTTTCAAGGAGTGAGCTGGATCATCTTCCAGCCAGGTGGAATCCAGCCTCTCGGTTTAGCTGGATGGACGGTTACCACGCCTGGATCGCTCATTGCCGCAACTGCCGTTACAGCTAGCAGCTTCTTGAAGAACGCTCTTCGTTCCATCGGTTTGTTTCGCTTTCTGTCATTAAAGAAAAACGGCCAGCTACCTTCCCATTTTGCACACGGTGGTAGCTGGCCTCAACCAGCCCTCGTTCAGACTCGACATCTACTTCAAACCTTACAAGGGAGTGCTTAAGTATGCCAAAACCCAAGGGCCAGTCCAAGAAGAAAACTGCAGAGAAACCGGAAACGAGTCCGGTATCGGCCCAAATACGGAAGGCGCTCGATGATGCAATTAAGGCCCTCGCCAAACTGCAGGCAGCGATAGACGGATCGAGAAAGCGACGACCGCGAAGCAATGCCACTGCGGCAATGAAGAAAAAGCGAGCTGATCAGAACGACGCGAAAGTAGTTCAGCAAGATCGAAACAAATACTAGTAGACGAGATCAGCGACTAAGGAACTTAAAAATGAGTGATGACGAAGTGACACGCAAAATCACAAAAGAATCGAATTCGGTGAAGGCCATCGAACTAAAGCAGCAGTTGAGCGGCATCCCAGATGACGCGGATGTCATCTTCCAAGGGGATTTGACTTTCTACCGAGTCAACCAACGCGGGGCCAGGCTTTATCAGGTGGAGTTCAACGAGGACATCGGACGGACCCGAATCCATCGGTGATGAATTTTCATTGCCACAACAGACACAATTGACTAACGTATAGGAATGAATGACATGGCAACCGTAACGAGCGACGTTGAGATCCAAGCGATTCGCGACCAGCTCAAAAAGCATATCGAATCTTCGGGCGAGACAACTACAGAGATTGCGGCACGGGCCGATGTGCCTCGCGACTTCCTTTATCGTTTCCTAAATGATTCGTATAGGAGCGCACCAAGCTTTGAGTACATTTGTCGCGTAATGCGAGCAATTGGAAGGCAAATCGTAACCAAACAGATTTAAGGAAAATTTCCCCTACGTCCACTTGACGCCGTATGGGAAATTTACCATAACCTTAGCCTACTGAAGCAATTCAGTGGGCTTTGTTCGTTTTAGGGTCTTGGGTTGGCCCTGGCAAAGCGAATGGTTGTTCAACATCGCCGGTGCGGTTCGGAATGGCTCGATGGATATCGGGCGTGACCTTTGAGCCAGACTAGGGACCGCACCGGCCTGGAGGATTCTTGATGGTTGACCGAAGGAGTTTTCTTAGCCGACTGGCAGCCGTCCTGCCGATTGCTTTTGGTCGAAGTTCTGCTGGGCAATTCAAGCGCGATTGCAAAGGATGGAGCTTCAACGGGTATTCCCCATTAGATCGAGAGGCCCTGGCGGTTCGAAAAAGCTTTATCGAATACCATCACCGATCGATTGCTGAGTTAGGATTTTACTTTACTCAAATGACTAACTACGCATTGATTGATGCGATGGTGAGCGTGGTGCTTGGTCGACGTAAAGGGTTGATTCACTTTTCCTCCGACGATGCAATTCGTGGATGTGGAGTTTCCACGACGATGTCGAACTTCACCCACTTTTGCTGGACAATGAGGGACGTTGACGCTGTTTTCGTGTCGAGTTGTTCCGATGCTAGGGTCCGAACCCAGGGCACGTGGACGAGGATGGCTACGGCCGATTTTGTTGAGACGTATCCGGAACTCGATTTCTGGGATGAAAAAGAGATCGACCAGTTAGGCGTTGTCAAATGGCCGTTGCGAGACAGGCCCTTGCTGTTTCTTGAATCGCCAAATACTAATCGAGAAGCGTTTTATCGATGGTGTAAAGCATCGCCGTACGACGGGATAGTCGTTTCTAAAGCTAAGCCACCACACGAACGATCCGGGGACAAGTACTTCGATATGGGCTATCACGCTCTCAATGTTTACGGGACTGGAACTTATTCACTAAAAGAGGTTGGGTATGAGTGCTGTTGATTCGAAGGCTGACCAAGCATCTCACATGAGAAGTCTGATGCGAGAGCGACTTAGTGCTCCATTGACTCGTAATGAGAAAAAGAAAGTCGCTGCTATCCTGGGATTTGTCGAGGGATTGGCAGAGGAAGGTGACTCAAGTTGCCTTTGGTCTAATCTGAAAGAGGCTATTGATTACACCCCGTCTTGGCGTGTTGTCGAAGAATTGACAAATCTCGGCTTTCGTTGCGGCAGATATGACCTTGGTTGGGATTCTGAGGTAAATCGTCGGCCTGCGAAAATACAAACGATTGCCAGCTTGATGGCTGAGCATCGGAAGCATCGTCGTGACGTACGGCTTATTGGCATCAAGAGAAACGGTGATGCTGTTCGCGTTCACATCTTCGACGGCAAAGTGGACGTCAACGCAGAGATGACTTGGTTTCCGGACTGGAATGCTTGGTCGGTCAGGCTTGCGCAGGGACCGTATCAACAACTGTGCATTTTCGAACGTGCCGAGGCTGTTGCGGGCGAATAGGTCGCAACGTGTCTTTTGTAAGTGAATGTGGCGTGCAGGATTGGGCAACTGCACCGAACGCCGGGATAGAACGCCCTTTGGGACCGCGATCCGAGCTTGCAATTCGGTGACGAGCACAACCCTAACAAAAAATGACACCTGGACAAAGGAAAGTTGATGACCAAACCATCTTTTGAAATCAGTGGGAGAGATCGCGGGCGATGGTATCAACCGTGTAAAAACTTGATTGCAGACGTGCAGCGGTTCCACGCTGGAGTTGGATGGCAGTACTGATCAACCGGAAAGACGGTAGACATTTTTCATTCATTCAATCAGGAGGGTTAAGGCAATGGAGTTCTTAGTGATCGACGGCGGGTCGATTTCGCGGGTCAATGCTCATTCCGAACGGCGGGCCGCGTTGATCTATGCCGAGCGGCATTTGCCACGCGAGCAGCGATCCAAGCAGTTCAGCGTCAAAGTGTTGCCGTTACACCAGGCCAGACGCATCGAGTGCCAAGTCATTCGTCGAGGCGATGAATCCATTGAGTCAACCGCGAGAGAAGTTGCGTAGCGATGGTCAAGCGTGAACGGAGTCAGGACCTCAGCACGGACGAGCTGCTCGCGCAATGGGACTCGGCCAGATGGTCGGTCGCATGCCGAGAAATGCAGATACGAATCGGGCATGGCTGTTTCGAAGCTGCACATCGAGTACTCAGTCACTTTTGCCGCGACTCACAACCAGACTTTGCGACGCTGGAATCCCATGTGGCAACGGTCTTTCCAGTCAGAGTTGCAAACATGCTTGAGGAGGCTGGCTTCGCGACTTTGCGAGCAGTCGACAACGAGCTCGACGCAAAGTTGATGGCGATACCGCGATCGTCTTGCGGCAAAGGCCAATGGATACATCGCCGAAGTTCGGCCGTGAGGGCTGGTACGGTACCTGAGATTTGTCCCGATGATGACTACGACGAGCTGATCGACACCGAACACAGCTACCACCTTCGCACGTTCAACAACTTTACGCATTTAAGTAATTCCGTAATCACCAATCAACCAAGGGAGCAAAGGGTCATGTCCACGAGTGAGCGAATCAAGGAGGCAATGTCGTTGTTGATGAATGACACTGGGCAGGCCCTGGCCGTTATCAACAAGGAGATTGGCGACCACGAGGCGGAAATCATCCGGCTCAAGCAAATGCGAAAGTTCCTCGGCGGTGAGCCGACCAAGACCTACAAGCCTCGAGAGAGCGGCGAGCTGACGCCAAAGCTCGCCAAGATCGAGGAGCGTGCATTTGCGTATGTGTCTGATTCCGCACCGTCCGAGATCAGTATCAGCGATTTGGCTGAAGCTATATCGGCATCGCGGTTGGCGGTTGGGATGGCAGTCGCTCGCAGCAAACGACTTACAAAGGACGGCAAGACTGTCGTCCTAGTGGAGGCCGCATAATGTGCCAGCCATGCAACTGCCCACGATGCCAGGGCGTAAGAAATTCGGACGCGTTTGTGATGGTCTTCACATCGAACGCGACTGTAGCCAGCATCGACTCGACGCTGCTTGGCCTCGCCGTCACGCTCGACAAGCCGATCATTGTCGTTTGCCCGCCAGGTTGCAAGGTGCCCGAGAAGCTCGCCAAGGTTGTCGATCGATTTATCGAACTGAGTCCGGATAAGCAAAATGAGCAAATGGTCCAGGCAGTTAAAGAGACGTTGATCGAACTGGGTGTCATTACCGACCGCGGTCGACCGGGCTACGACACCGAACCAAGCCACAACTGATTGGAGCATCAGAATGAAAAAGAAGTTGATCAAGACGGCACCCGGTGCCATTGAGAAAACAGATCGAACTCGCAAGATGCGGCGACCATTGCGATGCCATTGTTGTGGGATCACTAAGGATGCGTCGCAGATTGTGCGATTCGTTCGCAAGCTCTGCGCGACATGTCGAGCCAAGGAACATCGCACCAAACCAGTGCATGGCTATTGGCGAGACGATAAGTAGTTTGTTTTTTTGTTGATTTAGGATTAGTACCAATTCCAGCTAGGAGGCTGTGGCATGTTAGTTTTAAGTAGGAAGATGAACGAGCGAATTGTGATCGCTGGCGGCGAGATCGTTTTGACGATCGTTGCAATTCGAGGCGACAAGGTTCGAATCGGCATTGAGGCTCCACAGGACATCTCGGTGCATCGCGGCGAGGTTCAAGACGCGATTGATGGTGCCGGAGGTGCTAATGCACATCCTTAACGACACGCAACAAATCCGGTACCGCCGAGTACTCGGGCCAAAGGCCGGGCTACAGGATACGCTGTCCCTCAAACGGTTCGGCCTCAGCGATCGTGACTTTGGTCGCTTATGTCGCAACGTCGAATCCATCCTCCAGGCCCAGCGCACCGACGTTGAGCACTTGCGAGCCATCCACGATTGGCTCGAATCGATTCCGCGGAAACTGCGGGAGTACTTGCTCGATCGACTGCTCGCCGACGATCGTCAGTTTGTCGTCAATCAAGTCGTCGACCTGCAGGAGTCGATCGACGCATACGAGATTTTTCGACAAGGGTCCGACACTTCGGAAAAGACTGACGCCATCGTCATGCATGACGTCGGGCGATTGCTCGAGCGTTGCCCAACCGACGTGACCCGCATCGACGTTGGTGTCCTGCAGGACTTGCTCGCCGAGCTAGAGGACGATCACGGCTATGCGCCCAACACGCTCGCCAGGCATGCCAAGCACTGGTCAGCATTTTTTGCTTGGCTCATTGGTCGCGGGGTCATTGCATCGAATCCATGCGCAACGCTGCCAAAGGAGATCGCCGCCAGGGCAAAGGACGAGGTCCGGCCCGAATGGATCGACGCACTCGTGGCCCGATGTGCCATCGATGAGGAGCGGTATTGGCTCCGACTCCTGCAATGGACCGGGTGCCGGTTGCGTGAGGGGCTTCGATTGCGAGTACGCGATTTCGATATTGCCAAGGGCCGAATCGAGATCACCGAAACCAAAAACGACCGCATTCGAGTCAATCCAATCTATCCGGCGATCGCCGAGTACTTGCCCCGCGTCATCGCCAAACGGGATCCGGACGAGCGAGTACTCGCCAAGATCACCGAGAACAATTGCTATGACTGGTTGGCCGAGCTGCAGCACGCGGCCGGTATAGCGAGTTGGCAGCCACCGTACAACGCATTTCGAGCGACGCGAGCAAATCAGCTCGCCTCCGATCGCTCGATCAGTCCGCAACAAGCCGGACTTTTGCTAGGCCATTCCGCGACCGTCGCGCGTCGCAGTTACCTGTCTGTTGATGATTCATTATTGGAGAGATTGGCATCATGACTTTTCGGGATGTGCGTTTACAGCTTGCTAAGGCAAGTGATCTCATTGCCGTGCTCGGCATCAAGCGGGCAGAGGTGAATTCGATCACGGTAGTAAATCTAGCTTGCTTGGCATCTAGATTCGATCTCGAAGTCGAGTGCTTCATCCGATTATGTCGCAAGCTGAACATTCAGCCGGACGTTAAGCGAGATGAAGACTGGCTCACCGGAGAGTTCCGTTATCGCGAGTTCGCATTCTTCACACACGTGTGGAGCAAGGAAACGGCAAAATGGGATGCGTTGAATGCAAGCGGTTTGCCTATGCTCGAAGTCAAGGTGAAGCGAACAGCATTCGCGGCCAATCGAGCTGCGATCGCGGATAAACGTCGACTCATAGGTCTACCAGCTCCAAAGGTGATCGATGTCTAAACTAATTCAAGGGTTCAACGGGGGTGAAACGTGTCAAAGCCAACAAGCCAAGGGACAAGGGACAAGGGACAAGGGACAAGGGACAAGGGACAAGGGACAAGCCGTCTGCTATGCAGATTGCGTACCAATCCGATACGGTTCGATGCTTTTATTGCAAGTCCTTGCTCTTGATCACTGACGACAAAGCAGGCCATGCGGTGTGCTCGGAAAACTGTCCGTCCCGGCTGGTCTGCCTAAATGAGCAACAAGTGAAGCTTGTCCGAAAAGCATGGCGATTCCAAGCTGCCCTAGACAAAGCCAAACCAGAACCCGAAGAGGTAACGAGTTAGCCATGATCCGTATCGCAAGCAATGACGAACTTACCGAGCGCTATTTGGAGCGTGCGGCGATCATGGAGTTTGATGGAGACATGTCGCGTGAGCAGGCCTCCCGGGAGTGCTTAAATAAGCTCGCCGCGTGGTGTAAAGCCAAGGGTCGCCCCTTGCCACAATCAGTGAGAGATGACTACCGCCGAGTGATAACTGGGAGACCAAAATGAAGACCTAACAACAGCCCCCACCGACAGACTGAATTTGTTCGTTGTGATCGAACCGCTTGCAAGGCATTGCGAGCGGTTGATCGCGTCAACGGAATCGGTCTGGACAATTTGAACATCGATGCTGCAATCGCCAAAAAGCTCTCTCCCGAGTTGCTACGGTCGTTTGCGCTCAGCCTGGGACAGAGACAGTCCTCGGACCGCTATCGGCTTGCATGTAGCGAGCCAATAGCACACATCAAAAACCCTGAAAACAACAGTCTTCTAAGGACTGTGGTTTACAGGGATTTACACCCAAAAAAGTAGCGACTTACAACGCGACTTACAACACTAATTTACAAACAGGATTTTGGCAATGGAATGCAGATTAAAGTGCTCAGACTTGAACATCAGTGTTGAAGTGATCGACGGACCAGGGGCTGGCGGTGCATCGCATCACTACGAAGTTATGGTGATGGCCGACCACGGATGCGATGTCACGCAGATCCGATTCCAAAACGGCCCGATCGCTGAGCAAGGGGTCAACGG
>JANMNR010000072.1:0-15221 GCA_031368325.1 Pirellula sp. | reverse complement strand
TACCACCCGAAGCACACCGAAGCTATCTCGATAACGATGTGAAATGGTTCTCGCCAATCGATGACGAACGTACTCGGTCAACCAGATTGGGTCTTTGATCCGGTGGGCATAATCACCCAGCGTTTCCAGGATGATGCTGAGTTGCCGTATTGGGATATCTTCACGCAATAAATTCTGAAGGACCTGCTGTACCTCGGCTAATTTCATTTGCCCCGGTATCAACTCATCGACCACGGTCGCCGACGTTTTCTTGAGTTGGTCGATGAGTTGTTTGGTGACTTCGCGAGTCAACAGCTCGTCCGCGTGTTTTCTGGCGGTCTCTTGAACATGCGTAGCGAGCACCGCTCCGCACTCGACAACTTGGTAGCCGTAGATCTCCGCTTGCTGGCGATTGCGGGGATCGATCCAAACCGCCCGTTTACCGAATGCTGGATCGGTGGTTTCATCACCGAGAATAGAGCCCTTGGTCAGTCCAGTATCGATCGCAAGCAAGCGATCGGGGCGAAGCATTCCGGTCGCGATACGATTGCCTGCCATCTCCAACTCATACGTGTACTCGGGCAAGCTCATTCGATCCTTGATTCGAACCATGGGCAACAGAACACCCATCTCCGTCGCAAGCGTTGCTCGCACGGTGGAGATCCGTTTCATCAGGTCGCCTCCGCGATTCGGATCTGCTAGAACGACCAGCTTGGCTCCAAGCTCGAGACGCAGCGGGTCCACCTCGAGGTAGTCTTCGACTTTCTTTTCCGGCGGTGCTTTTTTGGTAGTGTCAGCGTCCTGGACTTTCTTTTCAACAACCTTGGCATCCTCCCTCTTTTGTCGTTGCATGATGAGGGCCAAGCCAATGCAACCGCCCCCCATAGTGATCATCGGAACTGCCGGCAATTGTGTAAATGTCATGAGGAGTAGAAACACGCCCGAAATGATTAACGCTTGGGGCCGCGAAAAAATCTGACGCAAGAACTCGCCGGAGAAGTCTGACTTTTGGGTGCTACGGGTTGTTAACAAAGCAGCGGCCAACGAGATCAAGAACGCTGGGACTTGACTCACAAGTCCGTCGCCGATCGTAAGTTTGGTGTAGACGTGGGCCGCTTCGGCCAGCGTCATGCCAGAGTACATGTAGCCCATGTAAAGTCCGCCGACGATGTTGAGCAGAGTGATCGCGATACCCGCAATGGCATCTCCTCGAACGAACTTGCTAGCACCATCCATCGAACCGTAAAAGTCCGCTTGCTTGGTAATTTCTTCTCGGCGGCGCTGAGCTTCTTTTTCATCGATCGCACCTGCACTTAGATCAGCATCGATGGCCATTTGGCGGCCAGGCATCCCGTCCAACGCGAATCTCGCGGCGACCTCGCCGATTCGAGATGCTCCTTTGGTGATTACGATGAAGTTGATTAAGAAGATTATGATAAACAGTACGATCCCGACCTCGAGCGAATCGCCAGAGACGAATTCACCGAAAGCTTGAATCACATGTCCGGCAGCATCGAGTTTCTCCGTTCCAGCTCGGGTCAAGATGAGTCGAGTGGTCGCTAAATTCAAAACCAACCGCGACAGCGTGGTTGCCACAAGCATTGCCGGGAAAATGTTGAATTCCAGGGGCGATTCAATGTAGATCGTGGTCAAAAGGATGACTACCGCGATCGCGATATTGGCCGACAAAAGTACGTCTAAAAGTTCAGGTGGAAGTGGAACAAGAATGACAACGAGGCAAGCGATAATCCCAATCGGAACAATCGCATGCCTGTGTTTGAGAAAAAGTTTAGTCCAAAGATCCATCCAGATCGTTCCGTGCACGAGAACTTTAGAAATTCCGATAACAATTCGGAAAACTACCCATGTTTCCCCGCCGATGTCTATATCGTTTTGACGATGCGGACGATAATGTACGCAATCAAGTGCCCAAAACGGATTTGGAATTCACACTTTGCTTTGACAGCATTAGCTTTAACGACACTTCAGGCGAATGGCTTCGAACGAATCGTCCAGCCCTATCCAATATCCCGTTCTGTCGCCAAGGTTTTGGCACGGAATGACCTCGCGGGTATGGTTTCCGCTCATTTACAAAAACTCCTTTCGCGTATCCCTTTCACGGCTGCATATCGCGTCTGGGGTCAGTTGCTTCATGCCTTTTTCTGACCTTCTTGGTTTGACGCAACATGCCATTTTCGGGCGCCGCATTGCTGAGACCAAACTCGCTGGCCCTCCTGTATTCATCCTCGGCCATTGGCGTAGTGGTACAACGTTGTTGCACGAACTGCTGGGGCTCGATGATCGGTATGCCTCCCCGACCACGTTCCAGTGCTTTGCTCCGACGAATTTTCTGTTGACGGAAACCATTATTTCAAAGTACTTCAACTGGCTGATTCCAAACCGGCGGCCGATGGACAATATGAAAGCGGGCTGGTCGCTTCCTCAAGAGGACGAATTTGCGTTAATGAACTTGGGAGCACCGACTCCCTATTTGCGACTGGTATTCCCCTGCCATGAATTCCCTTACCAAGCTACGCTCGCTTCCGACGGATTCACGGTTGAGGAGCTAAGAAAATGGAAGTTGCTTTTCGATTGGTTCCTCAAAGCCCTGACCTACAAAACCAAGAAGCCGTTGATTCTCAAGAGCCCACCGCATACCGGTCGGATCGGTATCCTAAAATCACTTTACCCGGACGCCAAGTTCGTACACATCGTCCGCGACCCTCGTAAACTTTACCCTTCCACGATGAAGATGTGGAACTCCTTGGACCAAGTGCAATCGATTCAAGTCGGTGAGTACCAAGCGAGACTCAAGGAGTTTGTGTTGAAGTCTCTGACGACGATGTACGATTCCTTTGAGCGAGACCGTGTGGGGGTGCCTGATTCGCAGCTGATCGACGTCCGCTACGAGGATCTTGCGAACGATCCCGTTTCTGTTTGCAAACAGATCTACGGGCAGCTTCAATTGCAAGGCTTTGAACGCATTGAACCTCTGTTACAGAATCGAACGCAGAAGGAAAAGGAATACAAGACAAACCGATTTGGTTCTGCACCTGAAGAAGAGGCAGAGATCATGACCGCTTGGCAGAGTTATGCGACGAATTACGGATATGCTTAAACGTGCTTAAGCCGCTTCCGATCGACGACCACTTGATCGCGATATGCGACAACGTTCGGGACAACCCCATTACGATTGTCGAGGCACCGCCTGGTTCTGGAAAAACAACGCGAGTTGCACCTGCGTTGATGGAGCAGTCGTTCGCTAGTGGCCAAAAAATCTATTTGCTACAACCTAGACGTATCGCGGCGAAGTCGGTCGGCGAACGCATCGCTTGGGAACATGGCAGCCGCATCGGACAGCGAGTCGGTTATCAAGTTCGTTTCGACTCCCAGGTCTCGCAAAACACACAGCTAATCGTCGCAACCGAAGGCGTATTGCTCAGGCGGCTGCAAGACGATGCTGCGTTGTCCGATACCAAGATTGTTTTGCTTGACGAGTTCCACGAGCGTTCGCTGGATTCCGATTTACTGCTGGGCATGCTGCGCCGCATTCAGCAAGCATTACGCGACGACTTGAAGATCGTGATCATGTCGGCCACAATCGATTCGGACTTGATCCAATCGCAACTTAGCAACGCTCCAATTGTTCGCGTGGCTACTTCAAACTTTCCAGTATCCATTCGATATCGACCGCCGAAACCAGACGATAGCATCGCAGACCAGATGGCGGATGCGATCCGCGACGCGGCCGAGATCAACAATGGGGATATTCTAGCGTTTTTGCCCGGCATGGGCGAAATCCAGCAATGCAACGACACGATATTGAAAACACGTCTAGGACGAGAATGTGAGGTAGTCCAACTCTTTGGCGCGATGCAGCTCGACGAGCAATCCAAAGCGATTGAACCTGGCGAGAAACGCAGAATCGTTCTTGCGACGAATGTTGCGGAGACATCCTTGACGATCGAAAGGATTCGTATTGTCGTCGACAGTGGCTTGGCTCGCGTTATGCGTTTTTCAGCTGACGTGGGACTGGATCGATTAGCACTCGAGAACATCAGTCAGGCGTCGGCTGCCCAACGCGCTGGTCGTGCTGGACGCGTTGCTCCCGGCATCTGTATCCGACTATGGTCCGAAGCATCCGAGCGAGCTCGCGCAGCATTTTTGGAACCTGAGATACGTCGCGTTGACATTGTTTCGGCCATCTTGCAGCTGTTTGCATGGGGCGAGGGGGAAGCCGAGGACTTTCCTTGGCTCGAACAGCCAAGACCAGGTTCTGTCGCGCAGGCTAGACTACTTCTTGAACGACTAGGGGCGATCGAGAATGGACGGATCACTGAAATTGGCAAAGCCATGTCGCGTCTGCCAACCCATCCTCGCTTGGCTCGCATAGTGATCGCTGGTTATGAATCAGGTTGCCTAGAACGAACTTGTATGTTGTCGGCTATGCTCTCCGAACGCGATCCGTTCGATCGCCGTGAGCAAAGATACCAATCAAATCGAGGTGGCTCGATGCAAACTCGATCGGCGAAGCGATGGGATAGCGACGCACTCGAACGATTAGTGGCCATTGAAGATTTCTTGGATCGTCGCAACGGTGACTCGCCATTTGGAACACTTCAGCGGAACGCCGTGCGCTCGATTGTCAACTCGGCCGAACAATTACAGGAACAATGCATCGCAGCGTTAAAGGGCTCGAGTGTGTTTCGCGAGAGAACGCGAACCGCCGAGCCAGAGGCTGCGATGAAGGCTATGTTGTCGGGTTACCCGGATCGATTGGCCAAACGTCGCAGTATCGGGAAGCCTCAGGGTCTGATGGTCGGTGGCAAGGGAGTAGCTCTTTCGCCCCAGAGTGGCGTTACCGAAGCGGACTTGTTCTTGTGCATCGATGTCGATGCAGCGGCTGGAGATGCGGTGGTTCGCCAAGCGAGTCGAATCGATCTGGATTGGTTGCCCAAAGATGAAATCATCTCGAGCGAGGAATTGTTCTTTCATCCAAGCCAAAAGCAAGTCGTGGCAAGGCGGCAGGAGAAGTGGCTGGATTTAGTACTCAATGAAACTCCGACGACTATTTCCGACAACGATCGCTGTGCGACGATTCTTTGGGGGGCAGCAATCAAAAACTGGGAGCAAGCGTTTCCTATCGACGACGATCGTGTCCAAGGGCTAGTCGAGCGTGTGAATTGTCTCCGAGTTTGGTTGCCACAATTGGAGCTTCCCGAACTGGGCGAGACTTTTTTGCAAGATTTGGCGAAAGAGCTGTGTCAAAATCGCCGTTCCCTCAGTGCGCTACGGTCTGCCCCTTGGATCGATTGGATCCAGTCACGTTTCACCGGTAGCCAGTGGCAATCGATTGAACGGGAGGCGCCTGCCAAGCTTCAGTTTCCCAGCGGTAGTTGGATCAAAATCCAATATGCTATCGGTAAGCCTCCGACCATAGCAGTAAAAATACAGGAGGTGTTTTCCATGAAGACGACTCCTCGAATTGCAATGGGGCGCGTGCCTATCCTCTTGCATCTTTTGTCACCCAACATGCGTCCACAACAAATCACGGACGACCTCGCGTCTTTTTGGGCAAACGGCTACCCTGTCGTGAAGAAAGAACTGAAGCGACGTTACCCAAAACATTCCTGGCCTGACGACCCAACCACGGCATTGCCTGGACGCAGATAAACCTGGACAATCCTTTGATGACTGACCCCACCGACTCAAATAATCAAATCGATGACAAGACGGCGGAACGAAATAGGCTGGCCGACGAATTGGCTTCTAAACAATCGTTGTTTTCCCGCTCGGTCTGTTTGAATTGCGCAGACCATCGGAGTATCGTCTCGGGAAAGGGGTCCGTGTTTTTGCTTTGTCAGTCGCAAGCGACACCAGAAAGTTGGCCGAAGTATCCGGCTCAGCCCTTGCGAAAATGCGAGTACTTTCACTCGATGAAAGCTGACTAGGGTAGCAAACAAAAAGAAAGCGTTCCAGCGATTCAATGGAACCGTTGGAACGCAGATCTTTTTTGCTGTAACGAATCGGACAATGGAGTGAATCTACTGCTCGATCTCTATTTGTTCATCGTTGATACGATAGTCCTCATAAACTGTTCAGGGTGTCACCATCAGAGGACGGAGCGGCATGAAAACAAGCCGGCTAGGAGCTCAGGAATTGGCGAAGACAGCCATGCGAACAGGGAGCATCAAAGTGAATCCTGTTTACTACTTGGCGGCAATCGTACCGGTGACGGTGGTTACGTAGTCGCCAGCCGCGAACAAACCGTATTCTTCGGTAATGAAGCTTACGGTCAAGTTGAAGTTGGCACGCCCAACTCCGTTCGACGACGCTGTGACTTGTGCAATTCCGTCGTCCGCCACGTAGTTTGTGACGTCGCTCGTAGTGCCCAAGGCCCAAGTCGCGGGTCCCTGAACGGTGCCAAGTGCGAGGTCGAGTTTCGCATTGCGTTTGAACGAACTATCCGTCGAGTGAACAAAAGGTGTCGCCGTCGAGAAGGTCACATTGACACCGTTACGAGTGTTCCCTTTCACGGCCCATACTTGTGCAGGAAACGCCTGCGGGGCATCCGTTTCGTTGTGCGAAATCACCGCGGCAACTGTGGGTGCAACAATGGAAAGGGACTGAGGAACATTGACTGTAAAACCTTGGCTGCTTTGAGCCATCGCATCGCTCGAAACAAGTCCGACCAACGTAGCAGCACAAGCGCACGAAAAAACAAATTTCTTAAACATGGGGCAAATTCCAGTTAAAACAAATTGGGGGCAAAATGGGGCAATATCTCGATGGCGATTAGCTACTTCGCTTTCGGGAACAGAAAAAATTAGCTCCTGTTTTGTGCACGCCAAGTAATTTCTGAATCTTTTTTGGGTTGCGAATTGCAAATGAATTTTGGGTGCTTGTTCGATGCTGACTAAATTACGAGCCGGTATGGCGGCGCGCCACTGCGGCTCAACGAGGGCATGATGTTTAACCGCAGTCAGCGATAGCTGCATGCGCGCGCACAGGGGATACGACTACCAGCGATTGGCGGGGTAACCGAAGGAGATGTGAAGTGCGGGCCCGCCGCTGCTGCTAAAAACGGGCATGATGTTCAACCGCAGGCAGCGATAGCTGCATGCGCGCGCACAGGGGGCACGACTGCCAACGATTGGCAGATGGCGAGGCGAAGTGGGAACCCACCGCTTCCCGGGTTAAACATGTGCCTGAGGTTTAACCGCTGACAGCGATAGTTTCACGCGCGAGCCTCAGGGAAACTCCTGCAGGCGGAGGGAGGGATGGAGAGGTGGAGTCTGCCCGACCTATTCTACTTTTCTAGCTTTCATTGTGTCTGCAGAAATCGGCCTGTTGGAGCCAGCTATTGCAATGTCTGCTACTTCAAATGCTTGCTCGACTACGACAGGGCGATCGCCATGCTGCAATTCACACTTAAGCTGGTACTTGCCTGGCGAAAGCGGTTGCTCCATTCGAAACTCCAACTTCGATGATTGGCCTGGCATCAGCCATTTACCGAAACCCGCGGGAATCTGTATGCGTGCACCGCGTTCGTCGAAGATGCTTAGTCGAGCCTCGAGAGCCAAGTGCGTGCTGCCCAGATTCGTCACGCTATTGCGGAAGCTGGCGTATTTGCCACTAGCATCCCACTGCACCGGAGACATTTTGACCTCAGCGATAGGAGATTTTTTCAATGCAAGTGCCAATGGAAGTTTGCGAGTCTCCTCAAAGTCTTTCTTATCGGATCGGCATTGCAGACTCAGCGTACCGTAGAGTGTTGGTTCCTCCGAGTCGCTTTGGCTCTTCAAGGTGATCGAAATCTTGCGATTGCCATTGGGGGCTAGGGTAAAGTTCTGTGGTTGAATTGTGGCGGCGTTGAGTGCTAAACCCGATGCATCGAGAGCTGCGAGGTCAATTGTTTTCGTATCTTTTCCGTTGTTTTTCACGAACAAAGTCAGGCGACGATTTCCCCCTCGCAATTGCGAGAGTTCAACCTGCGCCGGGGACACTTGCACATCCTGACCCAATTGTGCAATCAGCACTTCTTGAGCGGGGAAATCGGACGCGTTGACGTCCACCTTATGCGTTTTTTTGGTAAGCACTCTATCGCCAAACAAGATCTCGATATCTGCATCGTAACTGCCGCTTGCGATCGCTTCGGGGAGAAGCTCTACCATGCGGATTCGACTCTTCGGAAGAATACGGCCAACAAATCGCTCCTCGGATTCCATCGACTCGCGAACCGGCATCGCCAATCGAATTGATCTGGCTGTTCGATCGCTCGGTGACGATCTTAGCTTGGCCCGCACCTCAAACTCAAACGTTGAATCGGATGGATTTAGTATCTGTGCCATCAATTTCGGTCTGCCATCGAAAGGGACTAAGTCCAGTTTCTCGATGGTGAGCACGTTTGCGTTTTCGCCTCGCGCTCCCTCTAGCTCTAGATCAATACGCAAAACGTATTGGGTAATAAAGCGAATGGCTGCTTGCGTTTTTTGTTTGTTTGGGTCGGTGTTTGCTGCTAACTTCGCCGCTGTTCCTACATCCTTGACCAAAATACCAATGGAATGGAATTTCGCTTCACCACGAGGAAACTGAACGAGTCCCTGTATCTTTGCTGGCGTGTTTGACGCAAGTTTCATCGTGGACGGTGACGTCAGTTTAATGATATCAGCTTGTGGTGCTTCTTGGTCGTGCAAAATCATTCCAGAGATCTCTTGACGCAGTCCGATTGGCGTAACCTCAATGTCAGCTTCGCGATTCGCAGACTCTACCGAGAATTCGAAGCCCACGATCGCACCACTTTTTCCGGACAGATGTTGTGATAGCGGCTCAATTCGAAAAGAAGGCTCGAACGACTCAGTGACCGAGACCTCCTTGCCTTTATTGCTCGATTTTGGACCGTTAGTCACGCCCTGGCCCAATGCCGAGGTTGTGAGTGGCATTGCGACTACAACAAAGGCGCTCAGTACGACGACAAAAGTGAATGAGGACTTCAGCAACATTGGAGTTTAGGGGGCTTGCAGTTCTTGTACGGATTGAAGACCGGGGAACGAAGGCGATTCTCTACACGCATAGTTGTCCACAACCAGCTTGGGAGAAATGAAGATGGCAACTTCGGCGTCTTGTTCCTGCTTTTCAATAGTTTGAAAAAGCCTACCTGCAAGTGGAATCTTACTCAAAATAGGGATTCGATTGATACGCTCAACCGTTTGACGCTGGACTAGTCCACCTATGACGATTGTATGACCCTCTGGGACGTTTACATTGGTCGACACAGTTCGACGGTTTATGATTGGATAGGGGTTGGATGTTAGAACGGCATCACTCGATCGAATGTCCTCACTGACCTCGGCTTTTGCGATGTTGACTGAGATCATGTCGCCGTGCAATCGGGGGGTGATTTCTAAGCTGATGCCCGCCTCCACTTTTTGAATGGCGGGCGAGAAGAAGGCGTTTGCGGCCGATCCCTGCAAGCTGAAAAACGTTTCTCGGTTGATTGCGATATTGGCTTTTTCTCCATCCTTGGTGGTAACTCGCGGTGCTGCTCGAATGGTGATGTAACCCTCTTGGGCCAGCAGTCTAACGAAGGCAGATGTTACGGCAAAATCTGAGAATGCATTGCGAGCACCCGTTTGGCTGCTGGCGCCAGAAAAACTCAATCCTGTTATGCCTGCTTTGAATGAGTCGACACCGTTTACTCCGACCACATGGTTCCAGTCCAAGCCGAATCGGAAACCACTATCTGGAGCAACAACGCACACAATTGCCTCTAACTCAATCTGAGCGACTGGAGTGTCCATTTCCCGGATTCGTACCATGATTTCTTCGCCAATCTCAGGTGGAGCATCAATCAGGATGAGGTTTCGGCTGTCTGAACTACTGATAAACTTTTTGTACCGCGGCGGAAGGAGAGGTAACAGCACCTTGTTGTCATGATGAAGCGGCGAATACTGGTAGCGTTTAGCGATTTTGGGAAACAAAGGGGAGTCAGGGTCTGGCGGTGCGACGTAATAGGTTCCCTCTTGAAGCGAATAGTAGAGCCCTAGCGGCGCCAACACTTTTGACAACGCGGAATCGAAGGTACTGTTTTCGATGTGCGCGCTGGTGACGCCGCCTACGGTATCGTCCACGACGACAGCCCGGTTGCTGTTGTCGGCAAGCACTTGGATAGCTTCGCGCACGTCCGTTTGGTCGAAGCTTTCGTTGACCGTTCCTTTTTCTAGCCCAGTCGGTGCTGCCTCGCGGACGACATTGGTTCCCAGTTGACCGACTGCATTTGCAAGGACCACTGAGTCGCTGGGTTGTTGCAGTAGATTCGGCCACGCGTAGGGTTCCGTCTGCAACAGGTGCGGGATTTCAGTTTGGTTCGCCTGGTTTGTTGGCTGGTTCACCGCCAAATGGCGAGTAGTCAATGGACTAGGTTGAATGACAGGCGGCCGCTCATTCGCTTTTCGAACGGCTTCATTGTACAAGTCGGCGATCGACTTCCTCTGGATATTGTTCATCCCCAAACAACCACACATTGCTACGCAACAAATGGCCGCCCACGCGAGCATCATCGTTTTGAAAACGGATGCCGTTGAAGTGAATCGTGCAGGATCTGTCATGCGAGGAGTTTGTGCGATCCGATGATGTTTACCCGTGCTATGGGAGTTACGGCTGTGGCGACTGCGGAGGTGGGGCACCACCAAATGGGCCGCCACTCCCAAAACCGGGCAATTGGAAATTTTGCAAATTGGGGAACTGAGGCAAATTTTGTTGAACCCCTTGTTGAACTTGTTGCATTCCTTGTTGCAACGGACCAAGCTGTTGCGAGAGCGGACCTAGTAGCTTTCCAAGTCCCTTGTCGATCTGTTTTTGTGCCGCCCCTTGGAGTGCCGCTGTTGCGAGTTGCTGTCCAATCGATGCAAAGCTACTCAGGTCCATTTGGGGGCGTTGAATAGTCCCACGAACAGGAATCTGAATCTGTTGGCCGGCCAGAGACTGTAACATTGGCGTCTTATCAACCCAGTCCTTTAAGATCGGGACTGCGGCAATGAGTTCGAGTTGGCCGTCGATTCCGACTGAGCCTGAAGTGTTGATCACGACATCACCCGCCTGGATCTGCATGTTCTTGTGTGCAACGCGGCCCTGCTGAACGTCAAATCCAATCTGCTGTTCAGGCAATTGGAGCCAAGTAGTCTGCTGTCCCCCCCCGTCGGTTGCACCCGCTCCTTTGCGTAACGCGCGAACCTGCTGAACCAATCCGAGTAATTGATCGGCTAAAGGTCCTGGGCCAACATTGGCGCCGTGCACTTGAAGCTGACCCCGAATCGTTTGCCGTTTCAGATCCGTTGGGACCATAGAAGCCTCGTCGATCCTGAGGCTCAAGTTTCCTTGAACACTGGCCACATCCGCCAGAATCGGCGCTACGTATTTCAGCCAACCTTGACACATTTCGGGAGTGATTGCAACGTTCTCGATGACCTTTTCCGGACTCTGAACAATCACAATCGGGTTGCCGGCTACATCGCCGTCAAGGTTCCAACGAAGTGTACCCTGTGAAACAGGGATCTCAGCACGAGATACGAAGCGACCGTTTTCGATTTTGAGGGGGAAATCAGCCGTTCCAATCTTGATACCAACGACGCTTGCGCTGTCCCATCCGATTTGTGATTTGGCTTGCAATGATTCAGCCCAATTTCCGCTTTCACTCGAAGTCCAGGTAACATCGAGTGGTTGCGTCCGCTGCCCCTGAACGGTCAGGTAGTTACCCGTCCATGGACGAAGTCGCTCAGCAACCCTTGCTGCATCGTAAGTCATGTTTCCTTGTGATACCAAGACCGTTTTTTTGCCCTGCGTTGTCATGGTTGATTTGCCGGCGTATGCGATCCACTCGGTCATGAGTTCAGCCTTTGGAACCTCCATTTTCCCCGTGCTTATTTCGTACCGGCCATTGACTAACAATTTGGCTTGCGGCTCTTCCCACAAAAGCGTCGCATTATTGGTACGTGCAGCTACCGTATTAACCAATTGGCCCGACGTCGAGGTTGGATTGGCGGACGCATTGCGTTGCAGCACACGAACATTTTTCGCGTCGGTAATCATTTGCCAAACGAGTTGTTGTGGGTCCACCTGCCATCCAATTTCGCCTGTAACGTCTCCCTCAACCGATAGATCGCTCGAGGAGGTTCCGGTTGCGTTTTCAAATCGAACAGCAGACATGAGGCTGCGAGGATCGATGCGGTATCCGGCTTGTCCCTGACGAGCCGATTCGCGATTCGGAACGGCAGCGTCGCGGGCTTGCAATGCAAACGACTCCGATTGGACGAGCAAATTGTCGACTTGCAACCGTCCAAGGTTTTGCGAATCGATTCGTCCATCAAAGTTTCCAACCATGCGGGTTTCGCGAAATACCGTTTCACCGCTCTTGACCATAAACGGTTCCGTCACAAAGTTGGCCTTGGTTACCTCGATATGGTTGAAGTCCATCGCGCCTCGAGCTTCTAATTCGCATTTGCCACCTAGCTTAATTCCGGGATCAACCCCAGCGAACAGCTGACCTCGGCGCTGCCAACCGCCCAGATCGCCGACGAGCTTCAGTTGAATACCTGCGGGAGGCAATGGAGCCATCCCGGGCGTGACGCTCGATAGCAGAATCGGTTCTAGGATTTGTGCGGAGAGCATTTCGCCAATTGCATGAAGCGAGGCTTGGCCATGGTCGATTTGAATAAGGCGTCCTTGATCGACCCGGGCAACTAAGTCGAATACGCCATCCCAGGCCGGCTCATCGAGTTGACCATTCTTATTTACGATCTTCACGGCAGTCGTCTGCAGTTTGCCGCTGGCTGAGAGCCTATTGCTACCATCTTGCTTCCAACCAATGTTGCAGTCGGCTGAACCGCTCAAGCTCTCGACGGGCAACGCAAACCATTGCGAAAGGCGCTGCTGCATCTTTGCTAAGTCGAATTTTCCGGTAAGTTGCCCCTCCTGCAAATCGCCATTGCCCTCAATCTTGCAAAACTCGGCAATGCAGTCCGCTTTGAAGCTCGGCTGCCCAATAGAGTTCGCTGAAACATCGACGGATGCCTGCAAAGCTTGGTCCCAACGCATGGATGTCCCTTGAACGTTGGCTTGAAGTCCACCCAACTGCATCCTATAGGTACTGGTCGGCGGCAGTACGGTAGCAGTTCCAAGTCCCGTTGCAGATTTTCTCTGGCTCGCGGTCAGCGTCGCATTTCCTGCCAGCAACTGCACTTGGTCCTGCATCTGAATCATGTCTGGTGCCACTTGAATCAACCGGGCCAAGTCGACGTTTCCTTGGACCTCAAAATCGGAGTCGTTCAGCCAGGGTTGCGTTAACGTCGGAACTGCAAAGGGCCACGCAACGTCCGCATTTGCAGCAAGAGCTCCAATGTCGCATTGCAGAGTCGCATTCTGTGCCAACAATCGATTCTGGTGGATTTGAACATTTCCACTAAGCTTGATTTGTTGGATACCCGCGCCACGTTTTCCTACCAGGGATGGAGCGACGATTCGAAGTGAATCGATCTGCGCTGTTTGTATCCGAGCCTGAATGTTATTGTTACTTCGCATCTCAAGCTCAGCTTGAATGGTCGCCAGACCAAGCAGTCGCTCGATTGGAATCTCAGGAAGCCGTCGTTTGACCAAGCTGAACCATTGCAGCGGCAGGCCGTTAGTTGAAATCGTCATCTTCGTTGGCACAACTCCGCCCGCTGTGGTGCCAGCAGTATCCGATAGTGGTTGCGTTCGAACTGTGAATTGACCACCCATCAGAGTTTCGCCTGGCAACGATGCCGTTTGCTGCACAATCCCTATTAGAGTCATCGGCGGAATGGGCTGCTCGTTCGTTGGCATCGGAATGTCCGCTTCGCTGACTTTAAAGTCCCATGAGGTCAAGTCAACGCTGTCGCGAGCATGAATCATCGCATCTGCGATACGAATTCGACCGGTCGGTAAGCTTGTTATTGCCGATGCTGTAGGAGTCGCGGCTGTTGTCGCAGTTTTCGGATTGCTTGACCCGAGAAACGGCTTGATCGCCTCCTCAAGGTTGGTTGTCCCGGGCTGAACGTCTACAACGGCCTCTGCACCGCGTATCGTGATGGTGCCCAGGTTTTTGTAGTTGGTTGCCAACCGAATCAGATTGAGTTCGGTCTCTATCTCCGACACTTTGACCAGCTCTGAACCTTTGTCATCGACCAATCGAAGACCTCGCACTTTGATCGATCTAAGCCAACCGCCCTCGATACTGGTCAAGTCGACACGCATGGGAGCAATACCGGCGTTTCGATTGATGAGCGAGACCATGAGTTCGCGGTTCTGAAACGCAAAAGGAACCCCAACGATAACAGCCACGATCAAGGCTAAGAAAATGCCGAGTAGAATGTGGCGTTTCTTAAAGCGTCTGCGTTTCGCTGGCCGCGTATAAGCAAGTTCGGCATTGGTTTGCTGCGTCATTTTCCGAGTCGTCCTTCCGTGGAGATTTCGGTTTGCAATCGAAAGCTATCAAAAAAACAGCTGCTTGGAGCTATCGTCCTGGAGTCTAGAGAACTGGGGACGGGTAGGTCGAGAGGGAAATCCCCGGAAAAATGGATGGGTGTCCGAATCGCTCGAACCGACCAAACGCAACCTTACTGTTCTCAACCGATCGGTAGATATGTATGCCACCGCATACCAAACGGCAGCTCAGCAACTGCTGAAAGTTCGAGATGAATCGTTCGACGGTGCAAGATGGAGTCAGGCAGACTAGGAATCGAGGAGTGACTCAGCAGAGGTCGCATGAACATCGCTGAGCCGGACTGGCAATGGACCTCGATTTCCACAAAATCCGATGACTCGCCCTGGTCTGCATGCTTGCCACCCAGATGCGATCCTTTTCGAACGAGAACTGGCCCGTTGAGATGATTCATCGCATCCAAGTGAATTCGAACGGTAAGCATTTGTTCAAGCAGCCATGTTGGCGCCTCCAAGTGGCAAACACCAGCCTTTACTGTCGGCTTGCAAAAGCCATCGATCGATTCGTTTGCCAGGCTTCCGTGTTCCTGCACTGCGATCGTTAGATCCTGATGCCAGGGTAGCGACCACGAGAGTCCCGGCGGCTTGTCAAAGAATAATCCACGAACCACGCCAAACGAACTTCCCAACACCTGGCGACAAAAGAAATCGACGGCGGGATTTGCAAGAAGCTGTTTAACCTGTGGGAAAATGGCGAGAAGGTTCCTTGAGCCGTACGTTACGTTTTG
>JANMNR010000057.1:0-10935 GCA_031368325.1 Pirellula sp. | reverse complement strand
ATGAAAGCTGCCATATGAATCGGATCTTTCGCACTACCAAAAGGTGGAGCGTACGCCAGATCAAGCTGAGCTAGCTGAAAAACTGTTGCTCCAAAATGCATGGCTGTTGCCAATACATCGATTCGTTTATCGACCCCGTCGCCACCGACCGCTTGAGCCCCGAGCAACTTGCCGTCGGCAGGCGAATACAAAATCTTTAATTGCATCGACTGCGCACCAGGAAAATAGGACGCATGATGCGCTGCTTGGACAATCGCTGTCCTGAACGCCATTCCATTCGAGGTTAAGTTCCTTTCATTCAGCCCAGTGCAGGCTGCGGTCAAATCAAAGACACGTACGATCGAGGTTCCAAGCACCATTCCCATAGGCTGACTTGCCCCCGTGGCAGCGTGGGTTCCCGCAATGCGACCAGAGCGATTCGCAGGTCCGGCCAATGGGTTGAGGCCAGGCTTGCCATTGATACCGTTGGTATACTCAACGATGTCTCCTACCGCATAAATAGACGGGTCCGTTGTTTGCATGAACTCATTGACGACGACTCCCCCATCTTTGCCCAATAACAATCCGCATTGCGATGCAAGAGTTGTGCGTGGTCGAACGCCTGCGCCAATGACTAACAAGTCGACGCTCAATCGAGTTCCATCCTTAAGTGTGGCAGAGACGGCGCTTCCGTTTTCGAGCTGCAACGACTCGATCGGATTACCAAGCTTCAGTTCCACCGACTTCGATTCCAGATGGTTCTCCACCATCTTTGCAAAGACGCGATCAAGTCTCGTTAGCACCTGAGGATTTCGCTCGACCAGTGTCACGTGAATACCAAGTCGATGAAGTTGTTCGACAACCTCAAGGCCAACGAAACCACCTCCGACCACAACCGCGTTGCGTACCGTTTTCGTTTGAAGCCTCGAGATGATTCCGTCCATATCCGCAAGAGTCCAGAGATGGAACGCGTTGCTCGGCATGGGGACACAGTAGTCGGGAACGTTTGGCTCCGCACCAGTCGCCAAAATCAATCGGTCGTACGGCAAGGTGAGCCGTTCACCTGAATCACGCTCAACAACGGCTAGAGTCTTCGTTTTGCGATCAATGGCAGTCGCGTCGCAATCGGTCTTCACTGCAATGCGGAAACGATTCCAAAACAGCTCCTGTTTTGCCACAATCAGACTCTGTCGTTTCTCAATCTCCCCTCCGACATGGTAAGGTAGGCCGCAGTTTGCAAACGAAACCACCGAGTTGCGTTCGAGCATCGTGATTTCTGCGGATGCGTTCACACGTCGAGCTCGCGCCGCCGCCGAAGCCCCACCGGCAACTCCTCCGACAACAACAATTCGAAGCGGATTTCTAGGTACTTCCAACTTGTGATTACTCCCGCCATGGCAAAAGTGGTTTGGTGAATGCCGTGAATGTCGTTGGTCGATCGATTTTCGACCTGCCAATCAACATTGCACCAGCTAGACTATACTGGTTGTATCCCAAATCATCATCCGTAGAAACGGGGCTACAAGCGAGTCCCGCCCCACCCAACTACGGTCCTTAGGATCCGAGTTATCTAGAATGAACTTATCTAGAATGAACGTTCCGTCGCAATTTCCGTTTTCCTTGGTGCAGTCCTCCGTATTGGCAATTGTTTGCCTTGGGGGAAGTGCGCTCGTGGCAGCCGAGCCAGCAATCGATTTCCGCCGACAGATACAACCGATTCTTTCCGAACACTGCAACTTATGCCACGGCGCGGATGAGTCTGCACGGCAGAGCGGATTGCGGCTCGATGTCGGTGCTGATGCGTACAAAGGGGGAGAGTCCGGCAAGCCTGCAATCATGCCCGGCGACTCGGCCAAGAGTTTATTGATCCAACGCATCGCGTCACGCGACAGCGATACCGTTATGCCACCACCACATGCAAACAAACCCATCAGTGAAGACCAATTGAAGTTGCTTCGGCAATGGATTGATGAGGGGGCAAAGTACGAATCGCACTGGGCGTTTTCGCCCCCCGTCAAAAAGCCACTGCCGATCGAGAACAAGAACCCCATTGATGCATTTGTCATGGAACGCCTCAAGAAAGCCGGCTTCTCTCTGGCCGAGCGTGCTCCGCCGCATGTGCTCGCTCGTCGTTTACAGCTCGATTCCATTGGGATTCCACCTTCGCCAACCGAAACCGCCGCGTTCTATTCCATGCCCATGGAAACTCGCATCGATGAGCTCCTTGCGAGCGAACGCTATGGAGAAAAATGGGCAAGGCATTGGCTGGATGTGGCTCGCTACTCCGATACAAACGGTTACGAAAAAGACATGCGTCGAGACCAATGGTCTTGGCGAGACTGGGTGATCGACGCGATGAATCGCGATATGCCCTACGACCAGTTTGTCATCGAACAAATTGCTGGCGATTTACTCCCCAACGCAACCCAGGATCAAATCGTCGCGACTGGGTTCTTGCGCAACAGCATGGTTAATGAGGAGGGCGCAATCGTACCCGAGCAGTTTCGAATGGTGGAGATGTTCGATCGAATCGATTGCGTAGGCAAGGCGGTTTTAGGCTTAACCGCCCAATGCGCCCAATGCCATTCTCACAAATTCGATCCTATTTCGCACGATGAGTACTATGGGATGTTCGCGTTCTTGAACAACTGCTACGAAGCCCAGTCGCCCGTATACAACGCAGAACAACAAAAGACGCTGCAATCTGTCCGAGAATCCATTACGGATCTTGAACGACAAATCAAACGGGACAATCCAGGCTGGGAGTCTGAGCAGCGTGACTTTGCAAGCGCCATCATGCGAGACCAGCCAGATTGGAAGACGATTGCGTTCGATGATTTGAACAGCGTTAGCGGGTTGAATCATCCGGCAACGCAAACCGACGGTTCCATCCTGATGACGGGCCATACAAGTTCTGAGGTGTACATGATCGGCTCGCCGGAACTTGCGGGAGTAACTGGCTTTCGGCTGGAGGTGTTGAACCATGGCGATCTGCCTTTTCGCGGTCCGGGTCGAAACCCCAATGGCGGTTGGCAAATACATACGATCGACCTCAAAGTCCAGAAGCCCGACAGCAAAGAATGGGTCAAGCTCAAGATTGCGAACACCACCGCGGACTACTCGTCTCCTGAATCTAAGAACGGTGATGGCAAAATCAGCTATGGACCCGTTTCGTATTTGTTCGACGACAAGGCGGATACGTTTTGGAAGTCCGATCGCGGCAAAGGCCGACGCAATCAACCCTCGGTTGCCGTAGCCGCCTTTGACCAGTCGCTTGATTTGCCTGAGGGAACACGATTCAAGGTCGAGCTACACATGGCAGACAACGTTGGTTGTTGCCGAATGAGTTTGACCAAGTCGGCAAAGCCGGTCGCTCCCAATTGCGATCAAGGCGGCGTGTTGGCGATGTTGAAATCGGATGTGGAAAGAACACCGTCAGATCGGGATGCGATTTTCGCCGCCTGGAGAAAATCAAAAACCGAGCTTCAGTCGATTAACACCGAAATAGAGGCCAAGTACGAACAATGGCCGGACCACAAAACGACCGTGTTGCACTTAGCCGAACGCGAATCCAAGGCCGCACGTCCAACGCGGTTGCTTGATCGTGGTGAGTGGGACCGGCCCAAGCATGATGTGGTGCCCCACGTCCCCAAAGTTTTGAATCCAATGCCAATAGCTCCGGACGAACCGGCTCGTTTGGCGTTCGCACGTTGGTTGGTGGATCGACGCTCACCGCTTGCGGCACGCGTCGCAGTCAATCGGGTTTGGCAAGCGATCTTTGGCGATGGACTCGTGGAAACGTCCGAAGACTTTGGAACACGAACGGCCATTCCTGAACATGCGGATTTGCTGGACTACTTGGCGGTCGACTTGATGGAGCACGGTTGGAGTCACAAGCATCTGATTAAGACGATACTGATGAGCGAGACCTATCAGCAGAGTTCGGTTTTTCGCAAAGAGCTCATGGATCTCGATCCCAAGAATCGGCTGCTCGGGCGTGGGCCTAGGTTTCGAGTTGAGGCCGAAGTGGTGCGGGACATCGCGCTGGCCGCGTCTGGTTTGTTATCGAACAAGCGAGGCGGTCCTAGCGTAATTCCCCCGGTTCCACAGAATGTGTTGAACTACAACTATGTCGTGCCCGGATATTGGACAGCAGCGACCGGTGTGGATCGTTATCGGCGCGCGGTTTACGTTTTTCGCAAGCGTTCGATGCCGGACCCTGTGATGGCGAGTTTCGATTCACCCAATGGTGACTTCGCCTGCGCTCGACGCGTTCGGTCGAATACGCCGCTGGCCGCGCTGACGGGGCTCAACGAGACCATTTTTGTCGAGGCAGCGCAGGCGATGGCTCTGCGAGTGTTAGCCGAGGGTGGCAGCGATGACACTGCGCGAACCGGATACGCGTTCGAACTGTGCATGAGCCGAAAGCCAACGTCAAACGAAAGCTTAGCGATCACAAATCTCATCGGTGAACAGCGAATGCGCCTGGCTGAAGGCTGGCTCAATCCTCGAGAGGTCGCAACGGGTGATGCTTCGAAATTACCGCAGTTGCCTGCAGGAGTCACTCCACAAGATGCTGCTGCATGGACCATTGCTTCACGCGTTTTGCTCAATTGTGACGAAACCCTATCCAAGAACTAAATTCTATGAACCCGATCCAATCTAGTGCCGAGTTTTTGAAAGAGAGTGAGCGAGTCAAGCGTCGTTGGTTTTTCGGCGAATGCGGTGTGGGGTTAGCGGGAATCGCAGCCACGTCGCTATTGGGCCAGGAAGCTAGGTCTGCGATTCGAGTAGAGAACGAAAATCCGTTGGCCGCCAAGCCTCCGCACTTCCCCGCACGCGCCAAACGCGTGATCTATATGTTTCAGGCGGGCGCACCGAGTCACTTGGAGTTGTTTGACAACAAACCAGAACTGACCAAGAGCGACGGCAAACTGCCGCCAAAGGAGTTGTTGGCAGGCTATCGGGCGGCTTTCATTGACCCAAATTCAGCACTGCTCGGTCCGAAGTTCAAATTTGAGAAACATGGCCAATGCGGAATGGAGCTGAGCGAAGTGCTGCCCTACACGGCCAAGATTGCCGATGACATATGTCTTGTTCGTTCGATGCAGACCGATGCGGTGAATCATGCACCAGCTCAAATCATGATGAACACGGGCTCCCAACTATTTGGTCGACCTAGTTTTGGGTCATGGTCGTTGTACGGGCTGGGAAGCGAGTGCCAAGACCTACCTGGCTTTGTGGTTTTGACGAGTGCAAAGGGAACGAGCGGTGGAGCCAGCAATTACGGATCGGGATTCCTGCCGACGCTGTATGGTGGCACCCCGTTGCGCAGCGGTGGCGATGCGGTCCTGTACCTTTCCAACCCGAAAGGAATCGATTCATCCGCACAGCGTTCTTCGCTCGACACAATCAATCGACTGAATGCATTGGCAAGCGAAACGGTGGGAGATCCGGACATTGCGGCCCGCATCCATAGTTATGAAATGGCCTATCGTTTGCAGACCAGTGCTCCCGAGCTAATGGACTTGAGCAAGGAATCGAAAGAGACTCTGGATCGCTATGGGATCAAAGACCCGAATGAGTCGAGTTATGCCCGGAATTGTCTGTTAGCTAGACGACTCGCAGAGCGAGGCGTGCGGTTTATTCAATTATTTCATGAAGTTTGGGATCAGCATGGGGGATTGACCGCAGGCGTGAAAACGAACGCAGGGGATACGGACAAGCCGAGTGCGGCCCTCGTCCAAGACTTAAAGGAGCGAGGTTTGCTCGACGACACATTGGTCATTTGGGGAGGGGAGTTCGGTCGGACACCGATGGTTCAGGGGGGCAACGATGGCCGCGATCACCACAACCGTTGTTTTAGTATGTGGTTCGCTGGTGGAGGTTTCAAACGAGGGCATGTTCATGGCGAAACAGATGACTTTGGATTCAATGTAGTTAAAGATCCGGTGCACGTTCACGACTTGAATGCAACGTTACTGTATTTGTTGGGATTCGATCATACGCGGTTGACCTATCGTTTCCAAGGCCGAGACTTTCGGTTAACAGATGTCCATGGAACAGTTCAGAAAGCACTTTTGGCGTAAATGAAACCAAGGCGCAGCCGCGCATCGTTTGACGCGAAGCCAACGGCGCAGCTGTCCGTTTAGCGGCGAGCAAACGGCGGTCCCGATACCAAAGCAAAGACGCGAAGCGGGCTTGAAATTTATGGCCTTGCCACCATGGATGGGAAAATCTACTGCATCAGCCTTTTCTGTGGTCTTCGAGATTTTAGTTTCGACGGGTTCATGGCGTCGAGGATGCTCAGATATTTGGCGATGCGCAGCTGTCCGGTGAGTTTGGGCGAGAGAGATCACAAACTACCGGATCGGAGCATGGTTGCTTCAAAAACGGTTGGCAGCTATGGGACTACGCAATACCGTCGGCCCGTTTCGCGTACCGTGAAACTACCGGAAAAAATGGGCTTAAAGTTCTGCATCATTTCAGGGGTATTGGTTCCCAACCGTTCACGCCAGACCGATTGGTTTCAGGCGGAACCTTGATTAGTGATGCTGCGGCACTTTGATCTCGATCCCGTAACGAGGAGCAATCGCAAGTAGCTTCTCGATCTCTTCTTTGGATGGCGGCAATGCGGTCGTTGCCCCTTCGAGCAATGGGACACCAAACTCGAAGAACATTTTCTCCAGTCCAGCGGGAGCGACGGAGATCACCATCTTTGCTGGCTTGTCGCCTTCGTTCTTGAAGGAATGAGGCATCCCATTCGGCATGTTGGCGAACATTCCAGCCGTCGCAACAACATGTTTTTCACCGATCTGGAACGTGATCTCGCCTTCCAAGATATAGAAGCCTTCTTCCTCTCGACTATGTACATGCGGGGGGGGACCGCCTCCAGGAGGCACGATGGCTTCCCACATGGCGTACTTGCCATTTGTATCTTCGCTCGTAGCCATAAATCGATATACGTCTCCCACGACAGCGATGGTCCGGCCTTCGTTCGGTTTTCGGATGGTTGGATTGTTCATAGTGGTCGTTTTTTCGATTGTTTTTTCGCGGTCAGATTCCAGATTTAACACAACGTCGATTGGAAGAATTTTGGTCGTTATTCTACAACGAGGAGCGGAATATGGTGGAGGCAGAATCGGGGCGTTAGTCACGGATAGTTTATCTGTTGGGATATTCTGTGAACTCAGCTTGATGTTTTGATCGTTTGGGCAACGATATTTGGTGCATGGGCGCAATCTGGCAGCACAACAAGTGGGTTTCATTAGCTAAAATTCCTTACTTTAATTGCGTATCGATTGCGACGATGTTACATCTGACCACGACGTCAGAAGATGACCACGAAAACCAAGGTTGGAAAACGCGTGGAGTTTCCACTTGATGCGAATCTATTAGCTGACTTGCGTACAACCGGTTCAACGCTGGACGCACTCAATAAATCTTCGTGATGAACACCACTTCTTTTTATTCTTGCCTATTGCCCAGAAAGGAAATCACCAGCGAGGCAACTCTCCTGAGTGATGCCAAAGAATCCAAATGCGGCTTTATGGCAGACGATGGCCGTCAGTTTGCCTTCAGCAAGTACATCGTTCCAATTATTCTCGGAAGTCCAGTTTGCAAAGCCGTTAAGCCATTCCGACGCTGTTTCGATAAAAGTTCATATTCATGATGCAAAGTTGTTGATGGCTCGTGGCACTTAGCGTGATCGCCTGAGCATTGAACAAAACCCTAGGTCGGTGCTCGTACCTACCCAGCTAGGGATATGGGCTAACGCAAAAGCAGTCAATCTGAGCGACTTCGCTCAAGCACCATTCCATAGTGGTAAGGGGGCAGGTCAATCTCGGCAGGCGACATAGCGACGAATCCAACTTCTTCGGCCCAAGTTCGGCATTCTCCTGGTTTTGGTCGAATGCTCAAGCTGGGACCTCTTGGAGTTGAAGCGTCGAAGTTCCAGTGAATGATTGCAAGCTTGCCAGTCGGTCGAAGGACCCGCCATGCCTCATGCAGAATAGACCTTCGTTCCTCGGCATGAAGGATGTTGAAAAGCATGACATATTCAATCGCTCCATCTGCAAGTCCGGTTCCTTCTGTTACGAAGTCACGTTGCATCAACTTGATATTTCGCAAACCAGCGGCACCAGCTTTGGAGTTAGTGATGGCAAGCATCTCTGGTTCAATGTCCAGTGCATAGACTAGTCCACGAACTGTTTGCGCTGCTGGTATCGTGAAAGTTCCATAACCGCAGCCAAACTCCAAAACGTTGCCGCAGTTCCCATCCATGCCGAGCTTCGTCAAGATAGCTATAGGGTCAAAGAATCCCTGCCAAAGATCTTCCGATGGCATTCCACTTTCACGAGTCTTCACGTCGACGGCTCACTCACTTAGTTAATTAATTACGGTCGGCAACATGACAACAGGTGTCCCAGCTTTAATGCTATGCCTCGACTTTGCGACTATCAGCAACCAATTTCCAGGCATCCCCTCTACAGATTTATCGACCATTGTAACCATTACTGCACCTGAGATGACTTGTATCGATGCATCGAATGGTGCAAGATGCTCGGCAATTCCAACGCCATCAGCAAACGAAAACAGGATTACTCTGGTTTTGGCATTGTCGGTCAGGACAACGCTCCCCCGAAGCGTACCGAACTGTCTCGACGTACACGAACATGGTCCGCGGCCAGTGCAACAAAATCGTTGCACCGGACCTTGCGTTGAGCATTCCTAGCAACCCGGCTAAAAAGCAATAGGAAGGCCCCAGTGTTCTTGCTCCGGCCAAGCTAGCGACCACTCTGGCAGCCAGATCATCTCTCCTTCGATTGCAATTCAAGGCCTATCGGGCTGCTATTGTTACCGACGCAAGCCCGGTGAACAAAAACGTTATTTGCGAATACAGTTTCACGCAAACAATTCCACGGATGGCGGAATGTATTTGACCGCAGAGCACTTTGACGGATTCACGGAACATCTCGTGACGTGGCTACTTGAAGCAGCAGGAGGATCCGCAATTGTTGAAGCATCGTGGTTCGTGAACGGTCGCCAAATCGAACGAACCTTTGAAATGAACTTCGAAGATACTCGCATCGAGAAATGTGTGGACGCACTTTTACAACTGAAACCCACATATGATGGTCGCGTGGATGACTTCCCAACCTATCGTCTATCTGTCAAGACAGAGGATGATCGTATGCTTGCGACCAAGGTACACGCAGGAATCAATTGGCCAGAAAACGATAGGCTCGCGATTGATACTTTCATGAGTGTCTGGCGTCCAATATACTCAGACGTCGAGAGATTACTCGCAATTCCCGGCCGCTCAAAGAAACGCAAATAAAAATGAAATGCACGGGAGACCCGGAGTCGTTAGGCCCGTTCGCGTTACACACTATGATTTCCTGGCAACCAGTGAGATCCATTCGTTCTTTTGCCGCAAAATGTCGCGATGAGAGTATGGGCTACCAATCCTAAAACGAGAGGCAATCTGATGACGATGGGAAGTCGGAAGGCTGCATTGTACCGATGTAGCCTGGTAACTCTGGTGGAGGGGAGGCGGCCGAGCGATGGAGGCAATTGGGAACGAACATCCTCTGGATACAGTGCCAGATTTGGGATGACAAATCGACTCCATTGCAGAGCGTCCCGATTTATCCGGCGGGATGGCCATCGTGGGGAGCCAGATGCGTTATCAGCGCGCGTCCGGTGCTGGGAGGGGGCAACGCTCAATCGACCAAGCCTAAGCTCTATACTAAGCTGGGATGAAAGAGCCCGCTCTACTGGCCCGACGCTCCGATCGGGCGTTTTGACTTTGGAAAACTCACATGCAGATGCTTGATGACGGTGGTCGTTCCATCTGTTGATGATCGATCAGTGCGGTGGCGGACCGATCGAATCCCACAGGTTTACCCTGTGGATTGTTCGGCTTCAAGCTACTCTGCAAACGTATCCAGCTCTTCCCGTTGAATCACGGATCGCTCCACTGCCATCAACTCGACTCTTGAGATGGAGGCCTAAAGGCAGGGGAAACGGCCCGGAATGATCCATGGATCTTGCAAATGCGAAAGATTCACTTCTGTATGACTTTTGGCAGGCGTAGCTGACAAAGTCAATGCAGTAGACACATTCCAAATGTCGAACACGTCTTGGCAAGGTCCGCTACGAAAAAACAACGACTTAAGGACGCATCTAGTGTGAATAGCCCCTTTCCTCGTGCTCCGAGAGGTCCAATCCCATTTGTTCGGATTGGGCAGTAACCCTGAGTCCGATCGCAAAATCCAATGCTCGAAGCAAGATGTACGACGCGACGCAAGAATAAATGGCTGTTATTACCACCGCCGCGCATTGGACCATGAACTGATGGCCTATATCGAGATCCAGTTTCGTTCCACCGAACGTTGCGGACGCAAATATTCCAACCAACAAGCTTCCGACGATTCCTCCGACTCCATGAACGCCGAATACGTCCAACGAATCGTCGTACTTCAATTTTTTCTTGAGCGTGGTGGATGCGAGAAAGCAGACGATGGCCGAAATTGCACCGATGATGATGGCTCCGGTCGGGCCAACAAAGCCGGACGCTGGAGTGATGGCCGCCAGCCCGGCAATGGAGCCGGTCGCAGCACCCAGAACGCCAGGCTTACCAAGCTTTATCCATTCAATGCCCATCCAAACAACCGTGGCGGTACATGCCGATATGTGGGTAACCAACAAAGCAGATGCAGCCGTACCGTTTGCCGCAAGCGCGCTACCCGCGTTGAATCCAAACCATCCTACCCATAACATGGCTGTACCTGTAAATGTCATCGTCATGTTGTGCGGAGGGACCCGATTGGCTGGATAGCCAGCTCGTGGACCCACCACAATACAAGCCACCAAGGCTGAGCAACCTGCTGTGATATGTACCACAATACCACCTGCGAAATCCATAACTCCCCAATCCGCAAACAGCCCGCC
>JANMNR010000803.1:0-10804 GCA_031368325.1 Pirellula sp. | reverse complement strand
GGCAAGTGTTCCATCTGCATTCTTTTTTACAGATCGTCGGTAAAGTAGTCGTTGTATCTCGGATAGTTGGCGGACGGTTCTTGGCCCACCGAGATTTTGCCGCAAGCCCTCAGTGAGTACTTCGGCTGCAGCCTCTAGTCGATTGGTCAAGACTCTTGCATCAGCGACAGACAGCCGATCCGACTCCACTTCCGTGGGGAAATTGATCTTGGCTATATAGTAGTTTTCCGCTTGATTCGCTGCCGCAATCCTCCCTTCGTCATCTCCGATTCGCAAGCAAAGTTTAGCGAGCTCCAAAATGACTTCAGGTTTCGCTGCTGCGACTTGTTTTACGATCTCGAGTGCCTTTTTATTGTCCCCTTGTTCTTCCAACATTCGAGCGTACAAAAGCAGCATTCGGAAATCCGCGTCTTTCCATTTGGAAGCTTTTTCCATATGGTCCATGAGGTCAACCTTGGCAACCTCACCTCCCATACTTTTCTTGATGGCGAGTGTTTTTGCGAGCCAAGCGTTTGCTGGTGGAAAATCGCCAAACTTGCTACCTGTGATTTCCCTCATTTCGAGCTCGGCTTGCTCTGGTCTGCCGTTTCGGCTTGCGATCAATCCAAGTCGGTACTTTGTGATTTGATCGTTGGGCGAGATCGCAACAATGCGACGACTCAACAACTCCAAATAACGTAGCGAGTCCTCCGGCAGGGGTTCCCCTGGCGTACTGAGTACATCTCTCTCAACGGCCCCGATTGTTTTGCTAAATTCCCGCTCCGTTTGACGCTCGAAAGCAATTTCCAAAGTCCTTGTCGAACAAATCTCCAAACTCTCCTTGGAAAACAGTTTTGCTTGGTCGTCTTTGCGACCAAACATCGAAAAAACAAGAGCGCCGTAAAACGCTATGAGCAATATCAATGACGTGCTGTTTGCAAAGAACCGCATCCAATGGCGAGAGCTGCTCCAGCCTCTCGCCAAATCGATCGTACTCCCGAGTGCAGCGATGGGATGAAATAGCAAAGCGAAAAAATGGAGCTTCATCCAATCCCAGTCCGTTTGAAAAGATGGTTTCTTACCTGCTAATTTCACCAGAGTTCGCCATCGAAGAGCAATCTTATGGTCTGTGGGGACACGAAGCACAATTCTTGGAAGCCCGCACAGCCAATTCCAAACAAACGCGACCAAAGGCGACTCTGTATTGAATAGTCCAAATGGAATGGGCTTAAACACCGTGTCGAAGAACTGATCCAAGCTCACTACCAATGCAGCGCCCACCAAAAAACCAAACCAAGTGACTTCAACCGTCCACGGGCTCCAGGCCTGATGACGACTCGTCAAGCTGAGCAAAATCAGCCAAACCGCCACCCTTACGGATACCCAAACAAACACTAACGAGCCGAGGTTCGCTGCGGATACCAGGATACTTCGTCGGCATGCAAGAATGCAAAACATGGAAACACCGAAAAGGCCAACAAGACTATCGATCGTTCCAATACTCGCAAAGTGGTCTGCAATCCCTTGATTCAGGAGTATCTTTCCCTCGGACACTACATGAGGTAGGCTCGCAGCATCCGCCAAAAGCGATGTAATAGAAACAGTCGTAGGCTCAATCCACTCGAAGAATCCTAGATACTCAAACAAGTCAATGACAACGGGAATACATAACACCCCCCCAAGAAAAACCGACTGCGAAATCGCTTCGCCGCGAAGTCGGAATGCACCCCATCCAATGGCCATCGAAATCAAGGCAAATTGGCTACATCGCGGATTGGCAAATGCAATACCCGCACAAATCATCAGCGATGCTAACGCACTGCAGGCAATTGCGATCCTAAATCGCGTTCGGGTCAAATCTCCCCGCCAGTTCGATCGATACAATGCTATGACAAAGCCAATTGCAACTAAGGTGTAGCAGAGTGTTCGGTCTGGTGTGGTAAACAGATTCCGAAATGCCTCCCAGCCCACGTAGACGGAAAGACCCCCAAGTGTCAAAGCCGCGGCATCAAAGGATCCCCTCGCAGTTAGGTCGTTTTGATTTACCGCCGCTAGCTTCGACGATAACGCTGAATTCAGAGGCGATAGCCCTGTATTCTTAGACGATAACTTTGGATCCTCAGGTGATAACGTTGGATTCTTAGGTAGTAACTTTGGATTCTTAGGTGATAACTTTGAATCTGAAATTCTTTTTTTCTTCATCAGATCCTAACTCAATCAAATGCAATATGACTCGGTCGAGAAGCAGATGCAAATCTAAAGGTGCGGTTTGCTACTCACACCACATTATACACTCAAATTCGCTAACGCGAACCTGAAGACGGACGAAGTCCGACCAACTCGAGAAGTTTCAAAGCATTTGTCGTTGGTGTTACTCCGGCTCGCATCACGTAGTCGAATCGCATCACCTGCTGCCCTTCCACTACTTCGAAATGCTCCCGAAAATGAACCACTTGAGCGATTCGCTGGATACTTGCATTTCCTGCCATCTCTAAATCATGCGTGCTAGTCATGACGATGCATCCGCACTCAACTAGCTTGTCCAGGACATGCTCCACCGCGATCTGACGCTCGCGGGAATTCGTACCTTGGAGGATTTCATCAAGCAAGATCAACATCTGCTTGCCATCGCTGTGGTTCTCTTTCTGAGCTGTATCCACGACGCTCCTCAACCTCTTAAGTTCAGCCATGAAGAACGAAACACCGTCTTGCAAACTGTCCTGCACTCGAATACTCGAAGCCAATTCGCAAGCGGCACCCGACCAACTTTTGGCACAAACCGGAGCTCCAAGTCGCGACAAAATGGAGTTCACCCCAACCGCACGCAATAGAGTTGATTTGCCAGCCATATTGCTACCTGTCACCAAAAGCAACGGTTGTTCTTTGGAAATGCGTAGACTATTTGGAACTTGACTGGCATCCTTCAACAATGGATGTGCGACCTCTGAGATATCCAAAAGACTTGCGCCCGAGGATGCAATCGAGTTCTTGTCCATCAACGTGGGATACACCCATGTTGGATACTCGTTCGCAATCACAGCGGCCGAAAAAAGCGTTTCCGTCATACCAATCGATTCCAACCAGCCAGCAACACGACTGCCGTAATGTAACTTCCACTGTTCAAGAAGTTCGAGTACGCGAACATCCCAAAGAAAAATGATTTGCAACAGTAGGTATGGAATGAACATCAACGGGCTTCGCTGCAATCCAGCTAACGCCATGATGCGCTGCAATTGCAACAAGGCTTGCTCGGCCGAATGCTGCTCATCAAAACACTTTCCCCGAATACGAGACAGGAGCGTTTGCTTTGAGTCCAGTTTCTTAATCGCGAGGATAATCTTGACCAGCGACTGCAGTTCGCGATTGGCTGTTCCAATCTTGATGAATATGTCATGAATCGGACCGGTGATGACCATCGTCACCAAAAAATTCAGCGCCGCTCCACCAAGCACCATGCCTAGACCTATGATCTGTCCTAGCTCCTGTTCCTGGTATTTGCAAAAAACAATCAGCGCCACGCCGCCAAGCATCACAGCAGGGCTTAACCATGTGAGCCAGTGCACCCATTGTCGCTTTGCAAAGTACAGTTTTTCTTGGCACCACTCCGCCAGACCTTCGGGACTAGCTTGCTGATTTCGATAACCGCATGTTGTTTCAAAAAAAGTCTCTCGCCATACATGATCCGCCGCAAGCTCTCGAACGGCTGACTGACGTTCCGTGACAATGACTTCTGGTTCCCACTTGGTCAACCAATCGCATAGATTCTTTGCCCCCGTTTGCGTCATGGCCAACGAACACCAACGATACAGACTTCGGTCTCCGAACAGATCAAGGTCTCGACTGAGCTCAGAATAGTATTCTTTGCAGTTGTCCTCCGTTGGCAATGCATTGAGTTTGCTCCAGTCGCGATTACATCGAGCAAGCAATCGTTGGTAGCCATAGAGTTTTTGCCTCAGCTGTGAAATCAGCCATAGGTTTGTTTCATGCCAGGTCGCAGCCCCCAGGAATCCACAGAAGAGCGCCACACCTATCTTCCAACACCATGGGCTAGCTTCCCGAGCCGTCAGCCCGATCAAAATCAACAACAAACCTGGAACTGCAAGCCCCAATCGCACCCACACCAGCCGCTGCATAACTTTGTCCCTTTCGCGAATTTTGGATTCGAGGGACTGGATATGAAGCAGGTAGCCGTCAGCTGCCCGTGATTTTTGCGAAGTTTCGGATTGCATAGTCCGCGATTCTAAAAGTGAGTCGGCTTTTCCAAAATGGCATTTTGCAACATCTTGGACCTATTTCCTCTTGTATTCGGCAAGCCATTCCTGGTATTGCTTTTCATTGAGACACGCTCGTGGAGCCAAGCGAGAATC
Organism: Pirellula sp.; assembly: GCA_031368325.1. Taxonomy (GTDB): domain Bacteria; phylum Planctomycetota; class Planctomycetia; order Pirellulales; family Pirellulaceae; genus JBKCUI01. The sequence goes on along the minus strand of JANMNR010000803.1, from coordinate 6,458 downwards.
CAAATCATGAACCCAGCAAACGCCAAACTGACACCTTTTGTACTTTCCATCTTCGTGGGCGGTTGGATCGCCTTTGGCTTTAGTGGTTGCTCCCGATTGGCCCAAAATGGCTCGGGAGTCGCTCTCTACCAACAAGGCCGGTACGCCGAAGCATTGCACACGTTTGAGCAAGCAAAGCAAACAGATCCCACCAATCCAGACACATACTACAATCTGGCTTCTACCTACCATCGGTTAGGTACCGCGGCAAAAGACCAGAAAATGCTCGAAAATGCAGAAGCAATCTACAATCAAGCACTAGAGCTAGCGCCCAATCATGTGGAATGCCATCGAGCACTAGCGGTTCTCCTCGTTGAAACCGGAAGATCCGACAAAGCCTTTACCCTACTAAAAAGATGGGCTCAAAGGAGTCCCGACGTGTCCGATGCACGCGTCGAACTCGCAAAACTGAACCAGGAGTTCAACCAAACCAAGATCGCAGAGCAATATCTCGATGAGGCGCTAGCTATGGATCCTAACAACTCGCGTGCTTGGGCCGAACGCGGTCGTTTGCGCGAAAATTCTGGCGAACTCATGCAAGCCGTACAAAACTACCAACAAAGCATTGCCCTCAACCCCTTGCAAAAGGACCTTTACCAAAGAATCGGGGCTCTCAACGTTCGGCTATCTCAAAGCCTACCTTCAACGGCAGGAAACAATATCATCGCTGGAGCAACCGGTTCCCCAGGCAACCCGGGATCCGCTCCGACCCTGAACGCAGCGGCTCCATCTTCAACCAACTCGGCTTCGAATACATCGATTCCGCCAGCTCAGCCTCGATACTAAACCCGTTGCAAAACGGGCGAATTTTTCTTGTCCAAACAAGCCGCTATGTGGCGAACGGCTTGACGCAACCTCGCTTCGTTCTCGACAAGTGACATTCTCAGGTATCCCTCACCTATTGGTCCGAAGCCACCTCCCGGACTCACAGCCACATTGCCATGCTCTAACAAATGCATTGCAAACTCGACCGAGTTCATTTGCGATGCCCATGGCTCTGGTATCTTTGCCCAAAGAAACATACCGGCCTTCGGCACGTTGACCTGCCATCCAATTCGTCGCAAACCATCCACTAACACATCGCGGCGGCCTTGGTAAATCAACGATTGCTTCTCAACCGTCGCTTCGGTATCTCGCAGCGCCACAATCGCCGCAATTTGGATCGCTTGGAACATGCCGTAGTCATAGTAGCCCTTGATCGTCGCTAACCCCTTGATCATGTCCGCATTGCCTGCACAAAAGCCGACTCGCCAGCCAGCCATGTTGTACCCCTTGCTCATCGTCGTGAACTCCACTCCAACATCCTTTGCTCCCGGAGCTGACAAGAAGGACGGCGGTACATAACCATCGTAAGCCACATCCGCATAGGCAAAGTCGCTGATCACCATCAGGCCGTACTTCTTGGCAAGCTTTACCACGTCCACAAAGAACTCGGGTTCGACCGTGACCGTCGATGGATTGTGTGGATAGTTGATAATCAAAAGCTTGGGACGCGGGTAAAAATGCTCACACGCGTAAGCAATGTTCGATAGATATTTTTCTGTATTCGAAACGTCGAGCGCCACGACATTGCCCGATGCCAGAATAACGGCATACATGTGTGCCGGGAAATAAGGGGCCGGAATAATAGCCGTGTCGCCCGCCCCCATCAAAGCAAGGCACATGTGCGAAAATCCTTCTTTGGATCCCAAACAAACGATCGCTTCCGATTCTGGATCCAGCCGCACGCCGTACTTCCGCAGATACTTGCTCGTGAACTCGCGACGCAAATTCAAGATCCCATTCGCCTTCGAATAACCATGGTTGGTAACGTCCGAGGCAGCCTCTGTGAGTTTTGCGATCACGGATGGATCCGGCGGATCGGATGGATTACCCATCCCCATGTCGATGACATCCTGCCCGGAACGCCTCTTTTGGTACAGCAAATTATTGATGCGGCCGAAAAGATACGGGGGAAGTCGGTGAACTCGAGGAGCCCACTCCACTTTGAAATTGCTATCGCTCATGAAAATACTGTATTCGCTGCAAATGTGTTCGTATCCAGCCTACCCTGGCTCATGGTCTAGATAAGATACGGCACGTCAGGGTTCGAATAAAGTCGGAAATTCGTTAGCTTGCGGCGTATCCGCCTTTTTCCATCAACGCGTCAATCGCAGCATTATATCATTTTATGCTGAGGTCGCTTCTTGTTTAACCCGCGCAGCGGAGATCGCCTTTGCACGGTCGATATCCAACGTGAGTTGTGCCAGCAACTGCTCCTTTGACTCAAATTTTCGAACGTCGCGCAATTTTTCAAACAGCTCGATCGAAAGCTCGCAGCCGTAGAGGTCACCTGAAAAACCGACAACGTGCGCTTCAACCTTGAGCAGGTCTTCACCAAAGGTTGGGTTCGGGCCGATATTCAACGCGACGGGCAAGCCGACTGGACTCGCAACGGCTGCGTCAATTTGCTTCTTCTGGCAATCCGTAACTCTGCCGGCGTAAACTCCCAATGGCGGACACAAGACTGCAATGTTCTCGAGATTCGCAGTGGGAAATCCCAACGTTCTACCGCGTTGCGCCCCTCGTCCCACTACTCCCCCAATGCGATACGGTTCGATCAAAAGCCGATTGGCACCTGCGATATCACCAGCATCAACCAATGAGCGGATGCGCGTACTGGATATCCATTCACCTGCATCTTGCTGCGGTTCCAATAATGAAAACGTCATGGCATGCCGCTCGCACAGCTGTTTCAACAGTTGTACATCCCCGCGTCGTTGCTTGCCAAACCGAAAGTTCTCGCCTTCTGCAATGGCCTTTGCACGCAACGACTGCACCACAATATTTTCAAAAAATGCTTCTGGTTCCAAATCCAATAGCTTCATGTCAGTCGGATACACAATGACCTCGTCGATGCCGAGCTTCTTAAGCAATTCGGTTCTGCGCTCCGCGCCCGTCAACAACGCCGGAGCGAATTCAGGTCGAAGCAACTGTGATGGCGGTGGATCAAAAGTAAATACGACAGCTGGCCCTGATACCGTATCAGCTAGCCGCCGAACTTGGTGCAATATCGCTTGGTGCCCGCGGTGAACGCCATCAAAGTTTCCTATCGTGACCGCGCCACCTCGAGCAGTGGGTGGAAAAAGAAGTTTAGAATCGAGTAAGTTCATTCAATCGTCAACGCAGTCGGTTTTTGAATCAATTCGTCAGCCTCGCAATGGTTACCGTCCTTCGGACGGCTAGGTGTTTTCCAATACCATATCGCAAGAATCATTGTAATCACCACACCACCCATGATATCGGACAGGAAATGGGCACTTGATTCGAGCCGCTGAAAGCATGCGACGCCGGCAATCAATGCAAATATCCACTTTCCCCGTGGATAAACTTGCGTCAGCCCAATCGCTAACGCCATGGCTGTTGCGGAATGCCCAGACGGGAAACTTCGAAATTGCTCGTCAAACCAAGAGCCGGTCCAAGGAACTCCCCAAGTTTGCCAACCGGTTGCAATCTCAAATTCCGCTTGATCCAGCGAATGGGGCCGAATCCTTGGAATCAACAGCTTGGCCGCATTGGCAGCGACTCCGCATATTAGTGTAAAGAATGCTGCCCGCCATAATTTCGATCGGTTTTTCATGTCGATCCAAAGCAGCGTTGCGAATATCACCACCCCGCCACTCGTGTGTGCAAAGGCCTCGGAAAGACCAATTGCTTTCCGGAAATCGCCAGGGATTTTGAACTTGCTAATACTCTGGGAAATTTCAAGATCCCAATATTGGGAGCCTAAGCCCACAGCACATGCAGCCATTATCCCAATTGTCATCTTCGTTTGAAATGTGAGCTGCTTATTCATCCAGGAGGTTTGTCGCGTTAGTGATTCCGTTTCGGTGCCTTAGTTGAGCGTACCGTAACGGATTTCACCATATTTCAGAAGACGGAATCCTTGAACCCCCGACCAATCCGCAAGTTGCAGAATTGGCTCAGCATGCGATTCGGCCTGCCGATTCCCTAATTGGTTTGCCTATTTCCGATCGGTTTGACCACCCGTGTCAACTCTCCATGTTCTTTTGTGAGTCACTTGTCCCTTGGAAATCGTCCGGTGGGCGACTTAGTGGACGCCAGAAACGACCAATGCTAGCATTGGATGCAGACAACAACAAAACTGCGAAGCCACCCCATGACTCCCGATTTACCTCTATTTGAACTGCCGCTCAACGCGCCACCGGCCATTCCGTCGTGCGTTCCAATAAGGCAAGCGGCAGAACTAGATTTACCGGCAGTACGACGGACATCCTTGTCCGTGGTGTGTTTCGGCGGACTTGGAAGTCCGTCGTACGGTAAGAATTCATCTGCCGCTCACCTAAAAGAACCGCCAACCGCACAGCCAGAACCAGCTGAACAAGCAGAGACTTCTGCATTCCAAAAGCTGGAGCAACTGTCTCGCCAAATTCGTGAGATGGAGACCGCAGGTCGCCCTGACCAAGAACGCATTTCAAGTGGCTGCCGCACCATGGATCGGCATTTGCCTGGCGGTGGTTACGCGCGAGGCAGCATGTTGGAACTGCTCCGAAGCGGACCTGGGACCGGTCTTTCGTCGCTCGCTCTGATGATGGCTCGACAGGCGATCGTAGAGGGAAAGTATCTGGTGCTGGTCGACCCGCAACGCCAATTTTATCCACCCGCCTTGAAATCGCTCGGGATCCCACTCGAACGTGTGATTGCTCTGCAACCCGCCAATCATGCCGACGCCATTTGGGGACTGGCTCAAGTGTTACGGTGCCCTGCGGTGGGTGCTGTCATCGCCGAGATCGGAACACTGGAAGATCGGGCTGCGAGAAAATTACAATTGGCTGCCGAACAAGGTGGTGGGCTGGGGCTTTTTTTACGCGACGCAAGATCCGCGCGCACCCAACCGAGTTGGGCCGATGTGCAATGGCTGGTCCGCTCCGCATCGCTCCAAGATCAGAACACTCGCTGGTTCCACTTAGAATTGGCTCGATGCAGTGGTGGTCGCACCGGTGCACGGCTCACCGTTGGAGTGAACAGTCACGGCCAATGGATCGATGCACCAACAACCCAAGGGGCTCGTCATGAGCATGCGAGTGCTTTGCATCTGGCTGCCCAATTGGCCCAGCCAACGCGTCACCGCCGCGATATCGCAGGCTGATCGCCAAGCCAGCACGTCCAGCCAAGCCAGTCCAACTGGCATCGGACCGATTATCCTCCACGCTCGAGACGCGCGCCGAGGTCGTGTGGTATCCGCCGCCAACGCAACCGCGCGCGCACAAGGGGTCGTGCCTCAAATGCAACTCACCCAAGCCAGCGCGCTTTGCCCCGTAGCACAACTCATCGAACACGACCTCCAAGCCGACATCGAATGTCTATGCTCCTTGGCTGAGTCCTCGCAGTGCTTTAGCCCAATCGTTGGCATCGAACAACTCGATACCCAGCCCTGGGCCGGTCGATCACTGCACCAACCCCAATCCATCTTCCTCGATATCACCGGTATCGCACCGCTATTCGGTGGCGATACCAAACTGGCCGCCGCCATCCATCGATGGGTCCTCGATCAAGGGTACTGGTCCTCGATCGCGATCGCCAATAGCGTCGGCACCGCTTGGGCCCTCTCCAACTACTCGCGTCGTTCGCAAATCGCGGCCGATCTAGCCGAGATCGAACGCACACAAAGCACCCAGTCTCTTGCTCCTCCGATTACCATCGTCGAGCCCGATGAACCCATCGGAGCAGCCACCTACCCTCTCCCCATCGAATCGTTACGACTAGAGCAAGCGACTGTGGCCAAACTGCACCGTTTGGGCATCCGAAAAATTGCGCAACTCGTGGAATTGCCCCGCGCGGGCTTGGCATCACGTTTCAACGACCAACTGCTCCAACGCATCGATCAATCGCTTCACAATCAATTCGAACCGATCCTGACGTTGCACGCTTCGCCAGAACTGGCAATCCATGAGAGCTTAGAGCATCCTACGCCACTCCGAGCCACCATCGATGCGATCGTTACCGAACAAATCCATCGCCTCACCCGCGTCCTGGACGGAATTGGGCACGGAGTCGTACGCTTGGTTTGCCGAATCGAAATGGAGCTCAATGCCATCCCCATTGAATCTGATATCGAAAATCAAAGCGGCCAGCCGCCGATTGCACGTGTCTTTCAAATCGGACTCTACCAGCCTTCTAATGAACCGCAGCATCTGCTTTGGCTGCTGCAAGGTCAATTGGATGCCCATTACTCAAAAGGGCCGAGCCACTACTGGGCCCGCTCGATCTCAATCCAAGCGACCCTCACCGCTCCTCTAACCTGGCAGCAAAGCGATCTATTCGATCGCCACACTACAATCCACCGAGACGCCATTGCCAAACTCGTCGACAGTCTCAGTGCCCGCATGGGACGCGCTGCTGTCGTCGCCCCCACCATT
>JANMNR010000741.1:0-8283 GCA_031368325.1 Pirellula sp. | reverse complement strand
CTCGTTGCGGAAAAAATTGATGATGATGAAGTTAAAGACCACATTAGAACGATCCGACGGAATGGTGACTTCTTACTCGAAATCATCAACGACATTCTTGACCTATCGAAGATTGAAGCAGGCAAATTCGAGATCAGCCAGCAATTCTTTTCGCCGGAGCAACTGATTGAAGATGTTCGGTCGATCATGGAGGTTAGAGCGTCTGGTAGAAAAATCGACCTGCAGGTTGAGTACTGTGGCTACATCCCAGCTCAAATCGAAAGTGATCCTAAGCGATTAAGACAGATCCTGATCAATCTTGTAGGGAATGCGATCAAATTCACCGCGAAGGGGTATGTGCGCCTAGTGGTCAGCTACATGTCTCAAGAGCGCCGATTGCGGTTTGAGATTATAGATACTGGCATCGGCATCAACGACACGTTAAAAGAGCAGCTGTTTCAACCGTTCTCTCAAGGCAACGGCCATGTGAATCGAGAGTTTGGCGGAACGGGACTTGGATTGGTGATCAGTAAGCGGTTGACGGAGATGTTGGGTGGGCAGATCTTGGTGGAGAGCGAACTCGGCAAAGGCAGCGTATTCACGGTGACTATCGCTGCTGAAAAGGTCTCGGATGTTGCCTTGGTCCCGTCTCCCACCGACGACCAACTAATTCTGTCCTCTCCGCAAAGTGTCGGTCTTCAGCCTGGTTGTAAAATCCTTGTGGTCGACGATCGTCGCGATGTGCGATTTTTGAGCAAGCGATTATTGACCGATGCTGGCGCCGCGGTCACTGAAGCTGACAATGGAGAGGTTGCAGTCGCAACCGTAATCGCTGGCATAGAACGCGGAGAGTCGTTCGACCTAATATTGCTGGATATGCAAATGCCAAAACTGGACGGATACGCGACGGCCAAAGTTCTTCGCAAACTTGGCTACACCAATCCCATCGTCGCTATGACCGCCGATGCGATGCAAGGCGATATGACACGCTGCATCGCATGCGGTTGCAATGATTATCTGAGCAAGCCAATCGACAAAGTATTGCTTTTGAACTTAGTCTCCAAACTAACCTCGCCCCAAAATAATATGCCGTAGCAAAGGCATTTGAACACCGCCATCAAACGGCACATGCCCGCACAATGAAATCGGGCCCGAGTTGATTTGTCGCAGACTCCAGCGAGGGTTACGATCCCATTAAATGAATCGCTGGCTGCTGCAATTTAATATAGCGCGAGCTCGCTCAAGTCCGAAAGCAGGGCAGAGCATTCGTCGCAGGGTAATGGATCTCTTCGACCGGAATCGCTCCGGCTATTTGTAAGACAAGCGCACAAGTGCTTTACCAAGGTTGTCACCATCAAACAGGCCGATGAACGCCTTGGGTGCGTTTTCGAGTCCTTCAGTGATCGTCTCTTGCCAAACCATTTTTCCTTCACGAATGAGAGTTGACACTTCGCGAATGAATTCTTCGCGATCTTTTAAGTGGTCACCCACAATCATGCCTTGCAATCTCAATCGCTTCCCAATCACTTTGAAGAGGTTGTGGGGTGCTGTCATTGGTTCGGTCGCGTTGTAGGTTGAAATCATTCCGCAACAAACGATGCATCCGAAATCATTTAGGTGATCCATGGCGGCTTCTAGATGAGTACCACCGACGTTGTCAAAATAGACGTCGATGCCATCGGGCGCAAGCTTACCGAGTTCCTTGGAAAGATCTTCAGTTGTCTTGTAATTGATTACCGTATCGATGCCCGCCTTCTGCTTGAGCCATTCGATCTTCTCTTCCTTGCATGCACTTCCAATTACCCTGCATCCGTTCGCCTTTGCAATTTGACAAGCGATCGATCCGACGGCCCCGGATGCCGCTGACACAAACACCGTGCTGCCTCGCTGTAACTTGGCGATGCGTTTAAGTCCGACCCAAGCGGTCAAACCTGTCATACCAAGTGCTCCTAAGTACGCTTGAATCGGAGCAACTTCCGCGTCGATCTTTTGAACGGGATTGCCATTGGATTTCCAGTACTCCCGCCAGCCTAAATTACCGAGAACCTGATCGCCGACTTTGAATTGATCATGGTTCGATTCGATGACCTCGCCGATGCAACCACCGCCAAGCGGCTTACCAATTTCAAATGCTGGAACGTAGCTGTCCCCTTGCTTCATTCGACCGCGCATGTAGGGATCCACTGACATCCATTGATTGCGAACCAAGATTTCAGAGTCGCCGATGGGTGAAAATTCTACCGTCTTGAGCGAGAAGTTATCGTGTGTAGGAACTCCCTCGGGACGCGAAGCGAGTTCGATCTGTCGGCTCTTGATGCCGTGCTGTGTCTGCGTGGTCATAATAAAACATTTCAATAAAAGTGAAGTGAACGAACTGTGTAAAAGTGTCTCGCACGGATTGAAGCTTGAGCTAAAGCCCTTGCATCTTGCCGACTATCTTCCGAGTTGCAAAACGAGGCAAGAAGCCACTACCGGTCACCAGTAATCGATTCTTCCAACCAGGAATGACAACATCGACATTCTTGCGGTAGGCTTGGTAACCTGCGCTGGCAACCGTAGCCGCGGACATGCTTTGCGATGCGAACATGCTCAGCGTCCCCATGCCAGAGTCATCCCCAAATCCCGACTTCGTCGGTCCCGGTTCAAGAAGTGTTACATGCAGGCCAGTGCCAGCTAGCTCTTCTCGCAAGGCTTCGCTAAACGAGAGCACATAGGCCTTGGATGCATAGTAAACAGCCATGTTGGGGCCAGCTTGATAAGCTGCGATCGAACCTACGTTTAGAATCCCGCCGGTTCTACGTTGAATCATGGAGGGAAGTAGTTTTCGAGTCAGTCGCGTTAGCGCGACGACGTTGACCATCAACATCTCTGTCTGACGATCAACGGACAGGTCCGCAAACTTTCCAAGTGCACCAAACCCAGCGTTGTTCACGATGGTATCGATTTGGATTCCACGCTCATTCATCTTTTCGCAGAGTAGGTCGACCTGCTCTAGCTTAGAAAAATCACTGGGGATAACGATCGCCGAAACACCGTACAGTTTCTCTAGGTCGTTGGCGATTTTAGCCAGCTTGTCTTCGCTGCGAGCCGTTAGTACGACATTGTCACCCCCGCCCGCAAACTGCTTGGCAAGCTCAAGCCCAATTCCGGAGGAGGCTCCTGTTACTAGAGTCGTAGGCATGAGACTCTTCTCCACTTAAACAATTTGTGCATGGTTCATTCTTTCTCGATAGTCAACGTCTGTGTCGATGTCGAACGCCGCTTGAGGGCATTGAACGCGACTGAGTCTGTCTGGCTTTTGTGCACGCAACCACTTTTTCGCTCCAGAATCGCCCATTGATATCGATGATGAAAGACTCAGTAGCGCAGAAAAGCTGAAGCAAGCGGGTACACCGAGCCCTTCTGGATACTCTGTTGCGGCTGCGAACATTCCGGTCTGACTCACCCGGGATATCAACTGCTGATAATGCTCAGAATCAATCAACGGTTGATCACACAAGGCGACAATCGCTTCCCCGCGATAATCCGATACGATTGCATGCTCGATGCCAACACGTAAGCTCGTCGCTTGCCCCCGAATCCAATCAACGTTGGTAACCACGTCGAGTGGGACGCTTGAGAAAGCAACGCAGTGTTCACGAATCTCCGATTCATATGCACCGAGAACAACGATGAGTCGCTCGCAGCCGGCCGTGACCAAACTCTTGATCGTTGAGCCGAGCAGGGTCGTACCGTCCCAGTGCAGTAGTTGCTTGGGCCGTCCTAGCCGAGTTGATCCCCCGGCGGCAAGTAAGATCGCAGTGGTACGCGGAGGTCGATTCACGGGACGGCAACCTCGGATTCACAAGCCAACCTTTGCTCGATTCTCACTGCCTGGTGATCACTTATTTCATGAATTGGTTTTCGTCGCAGGTGAAGGAAGCCGCCATTGCGATCTCGCGAAATCGCGATCAACTCGGCCACAATGGATGCAGCGATTTCAGCAGGCGAGATCGCACCGATGTCGAGCCCAATTGGCGAACGAATACGATCGATGTCAGCGTCACTGAGTTTGCGTCCTCGTTGGTACAGTTCAGTCACCAATCTACCTAAACGCCGCTTGGGCCCAAGTAAACCAATGGACCGAACAGGCGAGTTGAGTAGCACGTCCATGAGATCCACATCGCGATCGAAATCATGCGTCATAATGATCACGTCTGAACGGTCACTAAGGTGAGTGCCTCGCATCAGAAAATCTTCGGCGACTTTGTGCATCGGTCCACAGATCACCTCAGCACCGGGAAAGCGGTGTTGCTGAGTCAGCTCAGGTCGATGGCCAACAATGGTCACCCGCCAGTCAATCGCCAAGCAGGCCTCAGAAACCGGAATCACATCGTCCCCGGAGCCAAAGATCACTAAATGCCGGGCAGGTGAAATGATCTCGATTGCGGCTTCGATAACATCGTCATTGGAATCATGCCAAACGAAGGAATGATTGCGGTCGGCGGATCGAAGCGTATCAAAAAAGGCGACGGCGACCTCCGAATGCATAGCCAATTCGCAAATCGCAATCGTGGGTTGGCTGGTTCTATCTTTTGTATAACAAACAGTGTCCCCGACTTCGGCATACCTCGAGTCGCTTCGATAGACCGTGAGTAATCGTATCTCGTGCTCCTTTGTCCCCGCATCGAGCATGCCACGAATCAAAATCGCTTGTCGATCATCTACACGCTGACAAAGGACGTAGACGACCCCCTCACATCCGGTGTTGTATCGCGAAACGTCTACCGAGTTTCCTCGTGTATCGAACGCAATCAATTTAGGGCCCGCAACGGTCGCATCCCAGACTCTGCGGCAGAGGTCTTTTTCCAAGCAGCCCCCACTGATATAACCGAGTCGCTCACCGGACTCAGACAAGAATAGTCGTGCCCCTGGCTGGCCATAGCCGCTCCCATCCAGCCGAACGACTGTACACAGCACCGATGACTCACCGGCGTCGTACGCAGCGATTGCATGTTCTAGTAGATCTTGCATCAAGGAACCTTTCACCGCAGCAGTTACGTATTAAAAATGTTGCGGTTTCGCCATCACACTTGCAGCTGTGATCGGCAACTCACGAACTCGTCGGCCTGTCGCGTTGAACACTGCATTGGCGATGGCAGCAGCTACACCTGTGATTCCAATTTCACCGATACCTTTTGCACCGATGGGGGACGCGTTGAAATCGGGAATATCGATCCATTGAACGTCGATGTCCGGTATATCAGCATTCACTGGTACGTGGTATTCAGCCAAGTTGTCATTCGTAATGCGTCCATAGCGGTGATCCCAGTGCGTGGCCTCCTGCAGCGCGTGGCCGACGCCCATCACCATTCCACCAATAAACTGGCTGCGCCCCGTCCGAGCGTTCAAGATCGTGCCGCATGCAAAACACCCGTGCATACGACGCAGTCGGACCAATCCCAGTTCGTCGTCTACGCCCACTTCAACGAACTGAGCGCCAAAGGAGTGTGCCGCAAACTCGCCCTCTTTGGCGGGCGCGAACTTGCCGCTCCCAGTAACAGAACGTTTGTGCGTATCGGCCAGAAGATCGTCGATGTCGATCGTCGTACCATCCAACGTCATCTTGCCGTTGAACATCTTGACTTGATTTGCATCTGCTTTGCGCAGCGGTGAGTTCGTAGGCAACAGTTCAATGAGCTTCGACTTTAAGTCTTTAACACTCGCTAAGAGTGCTCCGCCCACGCTGCCCGTCGTGGCACTGCCCCCTGAGATTCCACCCGGTGGCAAATCCGTATCGCCTAAATCCATCGACACGCGATTAACAGGAATCCCCAAGACGTCCGCGACCAGTTGGCTTTGGACCGTTACGGTCCCTGTGCCCATCTCTTGCGAACAGCACGCAATCAGGACTCGACCATCGGCACTCCAAGTCAATTTGGCTTCCGTCGGAAAGAAGAATACAGGGTAAGTTGCGGCCGCAACACCTTGTCCAATCAACCAATGCCCAACTTTCTTTTGCCGTGTAATCTGATGCCCCGCTTGCCAACCGAAGGCATCTCCACCTCGTTTTAGACAATCGAGCAAGAGTCTTCCGCTGAATGGCTTGTCTAGCAGCACATCTTTGTCGGGTTCGTTTAACCTGCGCAGTTCAATCGGGTCCATCTTCAGCTCAAACGCCAATTCATCCATGGCTGACTCGAGCGCAAACACACCTGGTGTTTCTGCAGGAGCACGCATAAAAGTTGGGACCTGCGTATTCAGACGACAACGTTTCTGATCTAACCGAAGTGATTCCGATTGATACATCATCCGGGTAGCCATGGTGAACGCTTCGTCATAAACGTCCTTGATCGACGTCGAAGCAACGCCTGAATGAATGATCGATGTGATCGTGCCGTTTGCCTTTGCTCCAATCTGTACTCGCTGCCGCATGGGCGTTCGATGGCCTGTACCACCGTACATCTGACCGCGCGTGACTTCGATTTTGACAGGTGCACCAACGGCCTTTGCACAGAAGCACGCCAACATAGCTTGAGGCCACATCGAACCTTTACCACCAAACGCACCGCCAATAAACTTGCAAACTACGCGAACCTGTTTTGGACTAAGGCCAAACAGTTCCGTGTAAGTCTTGTGGCTCATCGCCAGCCCTTGTGATGTTTCGTAGACCGTTAAGAACGGCTTGCCATCTTGCTCCGACCACTCGGCAATTGTTGCGTGAGGCTCGATAGGATTGTGATGGTTGCCATAGGTTGGATACTCCGAATCAATCTTTACTTCGGCGGCTTCGAATTGCTCTTCGGCATTACCTCTCGTGAGAACCGCTGGACTACCAAAGAGATCATCCGGTCGTTCGTCTGCTTGCGAGGCATCGATGTCCGTGACGTGTTGGCCGACTTCGTATTCAATTTTCACGGCCAGAGCGGCATCGCGAGCGGCTTCGAAAGTTTCGGCCACCACAGCGGCCATGTACTGCCCCGCGAAATAAACCTCCGCTTCTGCAACTGGGAATAGATGAGACGGATTGTTGGTCTCTTTTTTGGATTCGGTGCTTGTCTGAACACGCTTGAATTGCGGAAGGTTCTTCTGGGTTAAGACGAGTCGCACGCCGGGCATGGACTCAGCCACCGAAGTATCGATCGACTTTACTTTTCCACGAGCAATATTGCTCGGTACTGCCACAGCGTGCAATAAGCCGGTTATTGGCCACTCGGCCGTGAATGTGGCCGTTCCAGTTACCTTTGCGTGCCCGGATCTTCGGACGATTGATTTTCCAACCGAATCTTTCAGTGTGATCGCTTCAAACGCAGTCATTGAATTACCCTCTTCCGTGTTGCATGGACCAAAGTTGTTCGTCTTTAAGCGGACCTTGGTCGCGAACGATTTGCAGTGCCCGAATGATTGTGGTTTTGGCAAGTGGAACTTTGAATTCAAGACCGCTTGGTGCATTAGCTTCCGCGAGTGCGGCGTCGGCGGCGCGAGCGAAAGTTTTGTCGCTGGCAACTTGGCCAATGAGCTCCTGCTCAGCTTCCGGACTGTGCCATGGAATCGGAGCGAGACCTCCCAAACCAATATTTGCTGCGATGATACGGTCGCCCTCAAGCATCAAGCCCACCGCACAACTTGCCAAAGCGAATGCGTAGCTGCTGCGTTCGCGCACTTTGTGATAAAAACTATTCTTGAGCGTCTCGGTCAGGGGCAGAAGCAACTCTTTGATCACTTCGTTTGGTTTGAGTGACGTCGAGTACTGGAACGAGTCGATGGGTGCTTGAAAGAACTCTCGAGCTGCGACCGTGCGCTCACCATCAGGGCTTGCAAGCACGAGTTTCCCATTGAATGCAACGAATGTCACAGCGAAGTCGCCTGGATACATGCCGACGAGTCGACCTTGATTGCCCAGCACAGCGAGCAGTGAAGTCTCTACCCCTGCACCAAAAACGGCATCGACCGGTTCTGCAGCCCCCGTTTTTTGCGTGCTCTCATACTGGACCGGCATATCCGTGTGCCGAAAGTAGGCCGATCTAGTTCGCTGAAGTAGGTTACCGCCCAGTGTCGCCATGTTGCGAATTTGTGGGGAAGCGGCGAGGATCAAGGATTGACGAACAACAGATAGCTTTCCATTCACGAGCGGATGATCCGCTAAGTTGGCCATCGTGCAGGCAGCCCCGATGACAAGATGATTGTCACGAGTTGTTACAGTGGACGGCAAAATTTTGCGAACATGAACTACCGTCGTTGGCGTTAATACATTCAGTTTCATCAAATCGATCAACGTCGTCCCCCCTGCGATCGCCATGGAGCCAGCGTGATCGATTTTCGCGC
>JANMNR010000728.1:0-3894 GCA_031368325.1 Pirellula sp. | reverse complement strand
AGCGACGATTGACCAAAGGTCATGTGGGCTTGAGCCTGATCCAAGACCGATCGACTAGGTCGAAACCATTGTGAGAACCAGTTGGGCATTCAAAACAATCCAATAACAAGCAAACCCTTGAAAACGGTTAAACGGCGCTTCTCGTCATATTAATTCGTGGCTTCCCGTTTGAAACTCGGGTTCTGCACGGAATCCAGCGAGTGACGACCTACTTTCCGTTAGCCACGAGGCTTATTATGCTAAACGGAGCTTGTTATATCGAATTAGTTCGTATAACGGCTGAAAAACCGCCGCGATTAAGCCGAGGACCCCGAGCCTGTGGCCGCCTTCGTTGAGTTTAAACGCGAAGATGGACGTTTGTCAAAGAGGATCTTATTGTCTCCGTCCATGTCACCATACGAGCGGTAGGATTTCTCAATCGCTACGTCGCCAAACTTGTGGTTAACACAACTAACACCAACCGTAACCGAGCCATTCGTCGTGCAACTCTTGTTTCGACTGCCAGTGAGATTGGCATGTGCGGCTGCGTGAGGTACACTGAGTGTTGCAGGAGGATATTGAATGAAAGGCAAGCCGGTTCGAACCGGAGGGCCCGTCAGAATAAGCCGACTTAGCAATACCCCTAGAAGGGAACTTGTGTCGGCTTTGCTCGTTTGTTGCAAATGGTTTACGGCATTGCCCAATCAATGAGCCATGGTGGAAACACACAGGACGTGAAGAACTGAATGCCAGAACCCAGACCTGAAGATGTCTTGCGTTTCCGATCGGAGTGGAGCCCCGCAAGCATTGGCGACGCGGTAATTATCACAGATGCCGGAGGGCGAGTCACTTTCCTGAACTCGGTTGCTCAATCCTTAACCGGCTGGACACAGAATGAGGCAGCGGGCATTTCAGTGGAGACGGTTTTTAAAATCGTCCATTCAGAGACACAAACGAAAGTCGAGTGTCCCTCTGTTCGAGTTTTGAGAGAGGGCGTGAACGTCGGACTGCCGAATCGCGCACTGCTCATCGCTAAGGATGGGACCGAATTGCCGATTGGACCGATCGACGAGAGTGCTTCTCCCATTTGGAACGACAAGGGAGAACTAGCCGGTGTCGTGCTGATGTTTCGAGACATTACTGAAATCTGCCGCCAAGAACGCGCGGTGCAAGTCGCTCTAAAATACGCCGATAATATCATTGCAACATTGCGAGAACCGTTCGTCGTTCTAGACAAGAGCCTTCGAGTCAAATCGGCGAACCAAAACTTTTACGCCTCATTTTGTGTCGTAAGAGAAGAGACTGAAGGTCGCTTCATCTTCGACTTGGGCAACGGCCAGTGGAACATTCCTCGGCTACGGACCCTGCTTGGCGAAGTCCTTTCGAATCATCATCCCGTCCATGATTTTGACATGGAACACGAGTTCCCCAGAATTGGCAGGAGGATCATGCTGCTTAATGCACGCCGCTTTGAATCGGTGGAAAGTCACTCCGACTTGATCCTGCTTGCCATTGAGGACATCACCGAACGCAAGCAGGCGGAAGTCGCCCTTGAGAAAAAGAATGAGCGACTGCATTTGCTTTGGGAAACAGCAAGTGTGCTGCTGTCCGCCTCCGACCCCGACGTTATGCTGCATGGCTTACTCGCCAAAATCGGCCCGCAACTGGGCGTGGACTCCTATTTTTACTTCTTGGTGGACGACAGCGGAATCGCGCTACGACTGGAATCCTGCGAAGGCATCCCTAAAGAAATGGTCCAATCCATTCAACAGTTGGAGTTTGGCCAAGCGATCTCCGGCACGGTCGCGTTGCTTCGCCAACCCATCGTGTCATCGCACATTCAACAGTCCAACGAATCAAAAGCCGAGTTAGCAAAGTCATTTGGAATCCGCGCCTATATCAGCAACCCGCTAGAGTCCGACAACATCTTGTTGGGTACGCTCTCTTTCGGAAGTACGTCGAAGGATGAATTCGCCCCCGACGAGCTAGCCTTTCTTCAAACCATTTCCCACTACGTCGCTGTGGCGTGTGCGAAGCTTCGGACACAAACAACGGCAAGTAAGAGCGAGCAGCGGTTTCGGTTCATACTGGATTCAATACCTCAAAAACTCGTTACCACCAAGCCGGACGGCAGCGTGGACTACTTCAACCCGCAGTGGATGATGTACACCGGCCTGGCGTTTGAGCAAATCAGAGATTTCGGTTGGAAGCAATTCATCCATCCTGACGACGTTGATGAACATGTTCGAAGCTGGCTGCATTCCACCATCACGGGTGAAGTGTACGAGCACGAGAGTCGTTTTCAACGTGCCGATGGTGAATATCGCTGGCATGTCAGCCGTGGCGTGCCTATGCGGAACGAAGCAGATGAAGTTGTGATGTGGATGGGAGCCAACACAGACATTCATGACATCAAAGTAGTTGAGTTGGCATTGAAAGACTCGGAGATTCGTTATCGGCGGCTGTTTGAGACGGCCAAAGACGGCATCTTAATCCTCAACACCGAAAGCGGACGAATCACGGATGCTAATCCGTTCATGAGCGAATTGTTGGGTTATTCGCACGAGCATTTCTTGGGTAAGGAAATGTGGGAGATTGGCCTGTTCAGTGACAAAGTGGCGAACGAAGCCGCGGTACGAACACTCCAGGACAAGGGATACATTCGTTATGAACACTTACCGCTAGAGACCAGCCAAGGGCTACGAGTCGAGGTCGAAGTTGTCGCTAACGCGTATTCGGAAGACCACCATAAAGTCATTCAGTGCAACATTCGAAATATCACCGAGCGAAGCCTGTTGGAAAAGCAGATGCAGGAGCAATCTGTGGCGTTAAAAGACCTGCACCGCCGCAAGGATGAGTTCTTAGAGATGCTCAGTCACGAACTCCGTAACCCACTTGCGCCAATTATCAATGCAGTTGAACTCCTGAGACTACAGACAAATGAAGGCGAAGTTCAGAAAAAGGCCCGAACACTGATCGAACGGCAAGTGGGACAATTAACCCGACTGGTGGATGATCTACTCGAGGTCTCCCGTATCACCACAGGAAGAATTCACCTCCAAAAGGAGCGGATCGGCCTAAATGGAATCGTAGAACGTGCAGTAGAAACAACCCGACCGTTGATGGATCAGCACAGGCATAAATTCACATTGATACTACCCCCGGAGCCAATCTGGCTCGACGCTGACGGTACTCGAATGGAACAGGTGATTGTCAACTTGCTTACGAATGCCGCAAAATATACGCCTGACAATGGACTTATCTCGCTGACGGTTCAACTTGAAAGCGATCAAGCGGTACTGCGGATACGTGATAAGGGGGTCGGTATCTCCCCGGAACTCCTGCCTCACATTTTTGAACTCTTCACGCAGTCGGAACGATCAATTGACCGTTCTCAGGGTGGCTTGGGTATCGGCCTCACCTTGGTTCAAAGGCTGGTTGAGATGCATGGGGGGCATGTGGAAGCTTCTAGTGTGTTGGGACAGGGCTGCGAGTTTATTGTGCGTCTTCCAGTGATGGCGACTCCAGTATCGCAACCGCAGTTACCACATGAAGACGTCGCGAAGCAGACCGTTCCGTGCCTGCGTGTGCTAGTAGTAGATGACAATGTGGATGCGGCTAAATCATTGGGGCTGCTGCTAAACGTTTCGGGACATGATGTTCGGACCGCATACGATGGACCAACCGCACTGGAGGTTGCCGCAGAGTTTCGCCCAAACATTGTCCTACTCGACATCGGCCTGCCAGGCATCGACGGATATGAAGTCGCAAAGCGGCTACGGCAAGAACCTGATTTAAGCGGTGTCGTTTTGGTTGCCTTGACCGGCTACGGCACGGAATCAGACAAGCAGCTTTCGCAGGACGCCGGATTCAATCACCACCTCGTTAAACCAGCAAGCTTCATCAAGGTAAAGG
>JANMNR010000630.1:0-25985 GCA_031368325.1 Pirellula sp. | reverse complement strand
GGAGAACATAGCGGTGACAATTCGAATCGCAATTAACGGGTTTGGTCGTATCGGACGATTGACGTTCCGCAACTTAATGAGCCGTTCCAGCGAGTTCGAAGTTGTAGCCGTGAATGACTTGACCGATAACGCCATGTTGGCCACGCTGCTCAAGTACGATAGCGTTCACGGACGTTACGACGGCACCGTGAGCTACGATGATAAACACTTGATCGTCAACGGCAAGAAGATTTTGGCTCTGGCCGAAAAGGATCCCTCCAAGATGCCATGGGCGGACCTCAAGATCGACATCGTTGTCGAGAGCACAGGATTCTTTACCGGTCGGGCAAAGGATGGCAAACCTGGCTACGATTCCCACTTGGCAGCAGGTGCCAAGAAAGTGGTTCTCAGCGCGCCAGCCAAAGACGGTGCCGACCTGACTTGCGTTCTCGGCGTCAACGACGACAAGCTGACGGCTGACCTCAAATGTATTTCGAACGCTTCCTGTACTACGAACTGCCTGGCGCCCATCGCCAAGGTGCTCAACGATACATTTGGCATCGAGTCCGGTTTGATGACAACCGTTCACGCATACACCAACGATCAAAAAGTTCAGGACATGCCACACGCCGATCCATATCGTGCACGTGCTGCAGCCTTGAACATTATCCCAACCACAACCGGAGCAGCCTCGGCAGTCGGATTGGTGATCCCCGAGCTGAAGGGCAAACTGACTGGCATCGCAATGCGAGTGCCCGTTGCCACCGGCTCCGTAGTGGACTTGACCGTCAATCTCAAACGGGAAACAACCGTTGCCGAAATCAACGCAGCGATGAAGGTCGCGGCCGAAGGCCCGCTCAAGGGAATCCTTTGCTACACCGAGGATCCAATCGTCTCGAGCGACATTATCGACGACCCGCATAGCAGTATTTTCGCCGCCGACTTCACCCAAGTTCTAGGCGACAAGGGCAAGTTGGTGAAGGTGGTTTCGTGGTACGACAACGAATGGGGCTACAGCTGCCGAACAGCCGACCTGTGCTCACGACTTGCTAAGTTCCTGTAAATCGCGAATGGTGTTTTTTGCAAAACGAAAAGCCATGACCAAACCGGTCATGGCTTTTTTTATTTCTAGCCGTTCAATTGAAATGCAAACGCATACAAATCCAACCTTGCCTGCAGGTGTAGAGCGATTGTCGTCAATCGTTCTTGATGGTCGCTAAGCCTAGATTCTAATTATGCATCAAGCTCAAAGCTTGACAGCGAATAGCCGGTGGTCGAGGATCGAAGCGACGATACCACCAGATTGCAATCCACGGCGAGCAAGCATCCTGAAGGAATGCCGGACATAGTCGTTCCCAGGCGGAATCGTCTAACAATAGACAGAACAAACCGCTGTACGGGCTTGCCCTCGCATACGATTGAATTCGCAAGGAGAGGTTTTTTGCGAGCTCCGCGTTCTTTCGAACGCCTCCTAGTCTAGTTACTGCAAAAAATCAGCGAGATGTGTCGCACTTGCACTTTTTTAAAGGTCAATACGGCAAGGGCACTTGGTCCGTTGACATCATATACCCAATCAAGTTTCGGATCTGTTCACTGGATAGATTCTGCAACAAACCATCTGGCATAAGCGACAACGCGGATTGCTTCACAGACTCGATCTCCTTGCGATCCAATGTGACAGGTTCCTGTGCGGTCTGCAAAGTAATTGTTCGCTCGGTCGATGCCGTTATCACTCCATTGACAACGCGGCCGTCGTCGAGCAAAACGATCATCGTTCGAAAGTCCGCACCGACGCTCGCGCTAGGATCGACGATGTTTTCAAGCAGGTATTCCAAATTTTTTCGATTGGAACCCGTTAGATCTGGCCCAATCTTGACTCCCGCTCCATACATCACGTGGCAAGTTGCACAGGTCTTTTGAAAGATAGCTCGACCTGCTCGAAGATCACTCTTTGCTATCGTCTCACCGGGCAACTCCATTCGCAAGGCCTCGATCTGTTTCTTCTTGTCATCGGCTGTAACGCGAACATCTCCCCAAAGCTCCGAAAGCTCCTTATTCAAGTCGTCATCATCGAACGAACGAATCTGGCGTGCATGAAACGCGGAGACTTCACTGGGTGTAATCTTCTTTTCACGAATCGCCGACAACAGTGCTTTGGCATACGAAGGACGAGACGAGAGAGCATTTACCATTTCGACCCGTTCTGCCGGACCAAAACTCTTTGACTTCTCCAAGATCTTCTTAGGAGTATCCGCATGGTCCACCATTCCCAATCCACGTATCGCTTCTCGCACCATCGCTCGATCACCCAGCAGCTTAAAAAGTGTTGGAGCAAAATCAACCGGTCGTCCCTTGAGGAGAGATCGAAGGGCCTGTCGTCTCGCTTCCGCATCGGCGTTGCCATCGTTGATGAGTTGCGTCAATTCCTCAACGGCACGACCATCGCCAAACACGAGCCGCAGACTTTGCAATGCTGCGACGGTTTCCTTGCGTTCACTCTTTGCCAAGCGACTTGCAAATGCAGTCCAGTTCGAAGGCTGTTTTGCTTGCTGCCAACCGCTCAACGCTTTAGCCATTCCTTCCCCGACTTGTTCAGGCAACTCAAATTCTGGGCGCTTTGCTACATCCAACAACCGTTCCAAAACCTCGGGCTTTGATTCGATCTCCAGCGTCAGTCGACGGGCGATATTTTCAGTCAAAATTGGAATAGCGGAACTTGCTACCAACGCCACGGCTTGAGCGCTATCTTTGGGAACTGCGGCTTCGATCCCATACCAAAGCATTGAGGGGTACATGCGATCGTCGCTGAATTCAGCTTTCGTTGCAAGTCGATTGGCGACGGGCCATCGATCCGCATAGGGTATTCGTTGGAGTGCCGAAGCGAGATAGAGCGAGACCAGTCCTGATCGATCTCCGTTTGCCATTTCAACGAGCGACTTCTTTACTCCAGCAGACAATGCGCCGCCGTTGGGAGTCAATCGATCGACCAGGAGGCGCAGGGCCGCAACTCGTTCATGCTCGTCGGGAGCCGACAGGTGTGGAATCAACCAATTTTCGTCTGCAGCACCGATCGCATAGCAAGTTTCGATGAGCCGTAGTCGATGGGACAAATCGGTCGACGATGAGATAGCTTTGTCGAGTTCTTTTCGAATCGATACAAGGTCGCTGCTCGATTTGCCTTTTGCATAGCGTTCGGTGAGGATGCGGCGAGCTGTACGTGGCCACCATGCGTTGGCATGCGACTGAAGTGCAATCAGTTCGGCATCTGACTTGGCCAGCAAATCCAGAGACTTGATCGGCTTGGTTTTTCCATACGTCATTTTGTAAATGCGACCGCTCGTTCGGTGCACTCCATCATGATCGTGGCATTCGCCCGTATCGCTCCAGTCGGCAATGTAGACTCCGCCATCTGGCCCGGTGATCAAATCCATCCCTCTAAACCAAGCGTCCGACATGAAACAAAGGTCATCAGCTCGCTTGCCAACATAGCCGGCGCCTTGACGCTCAAGGGAATTGCTATTGATGCGAAGTCCATGCAAATTGAGTGTAAAAAGACGATTGCGATAGTCGGCGGGCCAGTTGTCCCCCTGGTAGATCATCAAGCCGATGTGAGCATGACCGCCACCAGCTGCGTTGGTTTTGTCCGACATGCCTTTCTGTACGGTATTCCATTTTTCGCCATTGTCCCAATGCACATGGTCAGCCGTTTGTTCAATCAGTTGGTAGGTGTGCGGATTCAAGTCGACGCCGTACATCCGTTGGACGTGCGCGCCAGGAACCGTATGCCACAAGTGGCCGATCACCGTGTTGATAACGAACATCTCACCGTGCTGATCGAAATCGAATCCCCATGAGTTAGTCATTCCATGCATGACAGTCTCGACGGTTTCGTGCTTCGGATGATATCGCCAGACACCCGTGTTGATCTTGATCCGCTGCGAATCTCCTGCGCCGGGTTTGCCAATATTGCTTGTGGCTTGGATGCCGTGTCGGGCATAGAGCCAGCCATCGGGTCCCCATTTCAGACCGTTGGCAGGCGTATGCCCCACGACTCCATCATCAAAGCCATCGAGAACAACCGTAGGTGGACTGTCGGGAACGTCATCGCGATTTGCGTCGGGAAAGAAAAGTAGTTGTGGTAAACAGATAGCCCATATGCCTCCATTGCCAACTTCGATGCTGGTCAGTTTGCGTGCGTCATCCCAGAAGACGGTTCGTTTGTCATGTTTCCCATCGCCATCCACGTCCTCGAGAACCACAATTCGGTCGCGTTGATTGCCATCGAATCCACCGGCTCCGCCACCTGCCCAACTGTAGTTTTCCGCAACCCAAAGGCGGCCTCGTTCATCGGTTGTTATCGCGATCGGGTTTTGAACGTTTGGCTCTGACGCAAAAACCAACATTTCAAAGCCCGCTGGTAGCTTCACGGACTTAACAACATCGGTAGGAAGCATTGGGCTGGTAGTCGACTTTTCCGAATTGATGGGCGTTGGAAAGTCGTCGTCCGCTTTGGCATGGTGAATTGTTACCAAGGAAGCAATCAGGAGAAGCGAGCAAAGCCAGTTGCAATAGGAGAGAGGCACAGTGGATTCCTGCGGGAAGCGTCGGAGGGTATTTATGGACGACTCCATTGTAGTCGTATTCTAATGTACCGCGCTAAGCAACCACGCGGCCCCTCCTGAAATTTCAAATCTGGTATCTCAAATTTCAAACTTCAAATCCAAAACCCTCGAGCCTCATTTCTTCCCTCAAATCGCTCCGCTTCTGCGCCGTACGACCCAGCTCGTAATCCAAGCTCCGAGAATAACCAGCATGACAATGGGGCGGTCCCAAATGGTTGTTCTAATAATTTGTGGGGGACGATTCTGATAGAGCCGTTGTTCAAACCGATCGACGATCGTACCCACTTGGTCCAACCGTAGCGCTTCGCCTCCGCTGATCGTAGCAATTCGCTTCATCAAATCCGGGCGAGAATCCGCTTCAAGCTTTTCAAACCATGGATCTCGCACCTCGATTGCGGTGTCAGTCAAAACTTTTTCGTCGTCTCCCTGGACTACCGAAGCGGTGAAGTAACCGACCTCCAAAGCGCCAAGCTCCAATCGAAACATCTCCGGCTGCGCTGTTGGGATTGGCACGAACCGTTTCGGCAACGACTTGTCATCGCGAAACAACAGCACCGCCAAATTCAACTTGCCATTCTCGTCCAAAAAGCGTTCGCGGTCTCGTACCAGCAGTGTCGCTGTAACCCTGTCACCTGTTAAAAACGTGGCGCGATCCGGACGAATCGCAACACTCTGCCCAGGCATCAAATCCTGCTGTGAAATAATCCATTGCACAAGCGATTGCCAAAGCGTTGCGTAGATTCGTTCCTTGTCGGCATACTGGGGCGCGAGGAAAGCCCAACGCCACATGCCAGCTCCCTCCACAACGATCGTCTGGCCGCTACCCACCGGTTGGTAAGTGACAACTGGAATATTCTTGCCAGTTGCATCCGAAATGCTTTGTAGCAAAACTTGAGGCAACCCCGAACGCGGTGTGGGTCGATTGGCGGTCGAAAGGGACGGCAGTTGCGATAGCGGATCCCCCTCCATCGTCAACGCATCGTATACTGCAGAATCGAAACTGTATTGGCTGATCTTGGTCCGAAACCTCGCCTCGACTTGCTCGCTCCACTCGATTGGTAGCAAAGATTTGAGCTTGCTGTTTGCCAACCGGGCTGGTTCGCCTCGCGAACAAACCAGACAGCCCCCTTTGGAATTGACCCACTCGAGCAAATTCTGCAACCCTCGCTCAGACAGGAACACTTCTGCATCGCGGCCGAGAATGACGACACGGTATTGTTCGAGCGTGGCCATGTCCTCGAGCGGAGACTCCAGTTGATCGAGAATCATCCAATCGGTGGCGACGTTTTCTACCGCAAGACGGATATCAATTTGCGGTTCCTCTTCCGGATCGTTCTTGGGATCGGTCTTCTTGAGTTCGGGCCGAGGATACTTCTTTCTCAAATAACGTTTGTCGCTGACTCGAATCAAGCTGGTGAGCTGCATCGTGGGGTTTGTGCCAAGATTGGCGGCAAGGAACTTGCTATCCCAATACGGTTTACCCTCCAGCAGGATAGCACCGATCGGTTCATCCAATCGTTGTACAACTACGGACGTTTGGTTGTCTAAGTCGGTCGCTTCGCCCGCGATGGAAGCGGCGATGATCCGAAAGCGAGTCAACCTCTGGGGCGGAGGACGGTCCATCACGAAGCGTACTTCTTGGTTTGCATCTTTGCCTAAGCGGACCGTACGCGTCTGCAGGATTTCTTCCCCTTGCATCAATGTGACTTGTGTCGACTCCCCCTCCAAACCGGAATGACCAACGCGAATTTTTAACGAAAGCGGGTGATCTGCGAATGCCACCATCCTAGGGTTTCGAGCCGCTAACGATAGGTTCCGCGCTCCGACGTCCTTTCCTAGCGTGACCGTATAAATCGGAATGTCCAACGACTTGGCTTCATATGCAGCAGAAAGTACAGAATCGATATTGCCAACGTTGTGCGCACCATCGCTGATCAACACGATCGCTTGCCCCGATTCTGAGTTATTGCGAATCCCCTCGCGTAGGACCGAACTCAAATCACTTCGATGGCCACGTTGGTTTTGAACATTTTCCGGGCTGTTGGGTTTCGCATTTGCACCAGGCTCCGTCCAAGGATGGATATCGGAATCGAATACGCTCTTGCGCACGTCCACGGTCTCCGTGCTTTCACCGATTTGCCTGGCGGCCGCAACAGCGGATTCATGGCGGGTCTGGTTGGGCCGATCATCTACATCCAAGATATCCATGCTCATCGTCTGGTCTACGTAGATGGATACGAGCGGCTTACCGGGTGTCGGCGGAATCTCCTGCACCCACGTCGGATTTAGCGCGATGAGTAGTGGACCAACCACGCTAACACCGAGCAGAAACGTCAAGATAGAACGTCGCACGGTTCCTATCGTATGTTCGCGACGATACCAATAAGCAGCGAGCGAGCCAATACATAGCAAGACCAAACTCCACCAAAGGAAGATTGGTATTCGAGGTTCGAAATTCCAAATGGCGAGCATCATGCGGAAAACCATCTCAATGTAACGATCTCGCTAGCCAGCCCTAGGATGCAAGCAACAATCAACCAATTCCACCACTGATCCGATTTCTCATTCGCCGACTTGGCATCCCTAAAAGCGATTGTGCGCGTACCGGCCAAGCGACCTTGCAGCAGTTCCGCATCGAGTGTCTTTGGATCGGACTCGGCTGCAGGGGCCGAGATCGCTGTTGCGATGGCCGGCTCCCGTTTATTGATGAGCTGATAAACGCCTGGACCGACTGGATCTGGCCAAGCCCAAATGAAGTTATTTTGCTCAGTGTTCCATTCCCACTTTCCAAAACTATCCGCCTCCGCAGTCCGCTTGTCCGCCGTTTCCGCAGTTAAACTCGCTGACTCGGGAATGCTGTTGGAAAGTTGTCGAATGAGCGGTTCACCACCAAACGCCTCTGAACTCGAATTGCGATTGCTGAAGACGGCATTGATCAATTCGTTAAACACCGGAAAGAAGCTTGGCTGGGAGCACCAATTGCTTTGGTCCAGATCGGCATTGAGGACGGCGACGGTACCCGCATCGCAGCTTGTTACGAACAATAACGAGGACGAATCGCTAAGTTCGGCGACCACTTGATCGCGTAGCCCAGTTTCCAATGCTTGGGAGGCAAGTCCTCCGCCGATCCTCGTGGTTTGCATGGCCGCAACGGCTTGTTCGCCGAAGACATCGAACGGCGGTTGGCGAGAGCGAATGCCTCTGACAAAAAGGTCTTTTCTCTTTGCGTCCTTATCGGGCGGGACTAACTGAATAGGTGGCTGATAACCGCTCCCCATCGCTGTCGCAAAAAGATCCAAGTTGACTGCATCGACAAGCTCACTGGCAATGTAAAGCAAACCTTTCCCTCGCCTTACACGCAAGGAGATTGCGTCCACCACTGAGCGATCGAGTGCGCCGCAGTGGTTGATCAGATAAATGTCTGCGTCACTCAGGCTCTCCGCAATGGATTCAGAGACCATCTTGCTCGGATCGATTGTTCGGTAACCTGCGGCGGTGTTGCTGATAGTTTTATCCCCGAGACTCGTTGGACTTGCGATGATTTCCAAGGCCTGCCTCAAAAAGAAACCACTGTTGGCCTCGTTTTGGGAGGACGGTTTTGTGAGAAGGATAACCTTCGGCGGTTTTTCAATTCGAAATGCAATCGGTCGCGCGTCATCAGCCACGTATGCATCGCTATTGCCCTGCAGCTCAGTCCATCCCGTGACCCATTGCGGCTGAGCAAACTTCATGGTCGTTGTGAGTGTGCCAACGCTTTGCGAATTCACCTTGCCACTGACTAAAGTTGGAGTGCCATTCAAATCGACACTGGCTCGAATATCTGCCTCTTGATCCGTGTAGTTTGCGACATCGAATTCTAAGATGACCTCAGAGTCGACGATGGCTCGACCGGACAACCGAAAACCGGTGACGGCGATGTTGTTTATTGTTTCTGGTGCGACGGATTCTAGTTGGATTTTTGTGTCGTTCGGGATCGTGTCGAGGTACAGATTGCTCCAATTGGATCTTTGGAAGTCGCTAATGACGATGAGCTCGGACTTTGCGGCTTTGGACTCGCTGAGCATAGCACCAACCATGTTCATGGCGGCTTTAACATCCACTCTTTCGCAACGAGTGACCGCAGATTGCACTGACTCGCGGACGATAGCAAGATTGGGCGAGACCGACTTAAAGACGGGCCGAGCTTTTGCACCGACCAAAACGACATTGGCTTGTAGATTTGGCGAGTACTCTAAATACTTAAGCGCGATCGATTGTGCTTGGGCGATCGCGGTTGTGCCGGTTGACTTTGCCGACATGCTTTGGCTGACATCGATCAGGATCACGCGAGCCGTTGCATCATCAGGAAGGGCCTCGATGGCTTGCGAGTTGCTGAGCCAGGGACGAGCGAGGGCCATAGCCAGCAACCCGATGGCTAGCATCCGCAGGAGCAAAACGATGAGATCGCGAAGTCGGCTTCGAGAACGTTTTTCCTCGATGATTTCTCGCAGGAAGCGTATGGTTGCAAGCGGATGAGTAACCGGTCGAGGCTTGGTCAAGAAATGAACTGCAACAGGGATGGCCAGTGCGCCCGCACCGATTCCTATTGCCCACAGGTGCAGAAAGTTCATTGGTATGCGCGGGTGGTAGAGGTGATTGGGCGTCGAGCACAAGTCGGGCTTAGGCTGCTTTGCTTACAATACTTTCGCTGCCCGGTTGAGTTAATGGCGTTCGTAAAGTGACTTTTAGTATAGCTTATACCGCTTGAGTGAGGCTCCTTGAGAACCAAAGTCGAGCACGGCAGATTCCTCGATGTGCTTCAACACATCCGCTATGACCAACTCGAAGGACTTTCTTACTTGCGTAGTGCATGCATAGAACGAGCCTCGCTTGGACTTTTCCGGGGGAAAAATGCGCTTTAACAGGGGTTTTTAACGTTCTACTTGCACTTCTTGCGTCGATGGAGTATTTTGACAATGCGACTCTCGTGTTCGCAGCAGCCCTTTAATGGCTACTTCTTTTCCTTCTTTCTTATTCATTAAATTGGGGTCTTTTCTATGCGCGTTCTAACCAAAACGAAGTTGAGGGCGTTCACCCTTGTGGAATTGCTGGTGGTGATTGCAATCATTGGTATTCTCGTAGGTCTTCTTTTGCCGGCTGTCCAAGCGGCCCGCGAGGCTGCACGTCGCATGCAGTGCTCGAATAACATGAAGCAAATGGGTTTGTCCATGTTCAATTACGAATCAGCCTTTAAGAAGTTTCCGGCCAGAAAGTACAGTACGACAGGCACGAACGGAACCGCGCTTGGGCCAACTACCAACAAAGAACACAATTCGGGACGAGTTTGCGGCTTCATTGCACTCTTACCGTTTTTTGAGCAGACTGCCATGGCAAACGGTATTGCTGCAGGCGATCCATCTCAGGGCATTGCGCCAGGTGGACCGCGAGGAGACTGGAGCGCTACTTCACCGGCTCCGTTCATCTGGAATACCGTGCCAGCGAGTTTAAGATGTCCGTCCGACGCAGGGATCAACGCAACGTCCAAACACATGAGTTATGCCATGTGCGTCGGGGATCAAGTCGCGGGAATAAACGACGGCGCGGTCCGCGGCATGTTTGGCAGGTACAAATGGCGAAGCATTGCGGAAATCACCGATGGAACAAGTAATACAATTGGTGTCAGTGAAATGCGCTGCCAAGCACCTACTGGCAATGGTGGTCAGTTCGGATTCGCTGCCCCCGCCAAGAGCGTGAGGCACAACATGGCATACGCAAACAACGTAACTGGACTCGCCGCATCACCCATCGTGTGTCGTGCCACACACGATGGAACCTATTTCCTCGCAGGGCAAATTTTATTCGGACGTCGAGGTATCAATTGGACAGATGGACCGGCTGCGTATTGTGCGTTCAATACAGTATCCGCACCAAATTCAGCCAACTGTGCCGAAGCCGGTACCTGGGGCGACCAAGCGAACATGCTACTGCCACCTGCAAGCGGACATACCGGCGGTGTAAACGCTGCCCTATGCGATGGTTCTGTTCGATTCATTAGCAACTCCATTGACACCGGGAACCAATCCGTCGGGCAACCGTCCAGCGGACTATCCGTCTACGGAGTCTGGGGAGCACTGGGGTCTGTAAATGGTGGCGAAGTTAATGGTCTGAATGATTAGTTGCCATTCCTAAAATCTGTACTAACAATGTCGGTAGCAAGCCACGTGGTTCGCTACCGATTTTCTTTTGCATTCCATAATCCAGCATTGTTGAGTTGAATGAAATCTATGAACAAGCTCCTTTTTTCAAACATGACCTCGTGGCTATCCTCAGCGTGTTTGTTGCTCGCTGTCACCGGCTGCACAGGGGAAACCAACCCAAGAACGTATCCCGTTTCGGGAACTGTTACCCAGGCAGGCAAACCCCTGGAAAGCGCAGTCATTGTATTCGTTTCGCTGGAAGAAAACGGACAGCCCGCCTTTGCTACATCAGACGCTTCAGGTAAGTACGAACTAATGACCTTCTCTCCAAAGGATGGTGCTCTTCCAGGGAAATACAACATCAAAGTGTCGCTGTACGACAAACCACCGCAAGAGGTTACTCATGAAGTACGGAACATGACGCCAGAAGAGGAAATGAAAGCCTACAAACCCGATGAGAAAACAACCCCGTTACCGAAGAATCTTCTTCCCCCTAAGTATGCGAACGAGGTCACATCCGGATTGACCCATACGGTCGGGACAACGCCAAGCACTTTTGACATAGTCATCAAGTGAACCAATGGATGAATAGCAATTAGAGCGCATTCCTATTTGTATTTCGTTACAATGCGACTTGGGTTGTTGAGGACTTTTTTTCGTTTGAGTCAAATTCCGCGTTAGTTTGTTGCCTTCTGTGCATACAGTCGCCTTCTTGCGACATTGGTGACAAACCTGACATTGTCGACGGTGACAGATAGCACATAGTTTGCAATCAACTCGATTTGCTCATCATTCAAATCCGACGATGGGTGGGGCGTTCCTGGCAGCCCAAGCTTGATAGTCAGGTATGTCTGCGATAGATCGCGACCGCGACGAAGCGGTTCGACAGAAAAGTCTCTTGAATGAATGGGCATACCTCGACTATCAAAGAGCTGGCTCTTCTTGCCTGGTGAGTCGTGGCATTGAATACATCCGGATGATTCAAAAAGGTTTCGCCCTCGAGTCAGTTCCAATTCGTTGTTATGAGGATTCTTTACGGTCCAACTTGG
Organism: Pirellula sp.; assembly: GCA_031368325.1. Lineage (GTDB taxonomy): Bacteria > Planctomycetota > Planctomycetia > Pirellulales > Pirellulaceae > JBKCUI01. Next base: position 14,159 of record JANMNR010000630.1, on the reverse strand, counting down.
CGTGTCAACGGGTTCATTCGGTGTCCATTGGGCAATTGCCCAATCTCGTTTTTCTTGAGGGTCTATGGTCTCTCCATCTTTCAACTCGATAAACTTGGACAGCATCCCTTGATTCTGCAAGAAACGTATGTACCTGACAACCGCTTGCAGTTCAACTAAGTTCAGTTGGGGGAAGCCAGGCATGGATGTCCCAACAAGTCCCTTTTGAATGACTCTCTCGATGTCCGAATCTGTGGCCCGCCGGTTCTTGGCGGAAACGTATCGCATCGGTTCGAGCCCCAAGGCGCGAGGTGATGGCGACAGGTATCGCGAAGCATAACCCACCCCATCCCCCGTTTCTCCATGGCAATTCTGGCAGTTCTTTTTGTACAGGGTTTGCCCGAGCTTTTCGTTCGTTGTTTCAAGCCAACTCGCCCCGCCGATTCGATTTGTAGAATCACTAAATGGCTTCTGCAAATTTTCGGCGACGTCTAGCAGCTTTCTTGCCCCTGGATCCCCAAGATGAATCGACAGTTGCGTGCGCAAATCGGCAATCCGTCGCAGTCGAGAAACTCGATCCAATCGAAAATCTGATAACTGGCGTGCGTCTTCAGATCGCCCCACCATACCGTAAGCAATTGTGGCAATTCGGAAGATGTAGGCTGGATCCTCTACCGCTTCTCCCCCTCCCCGAACGATGCTTTCGAATTGCCTATCCGCTAGGGAAATCATGGCCTTACGCAGGAGTCCCGGATCGCGATCCAACAACTCCACAACACGCGCGTAGTCACCACTTATAACCGAGCTGTTGATCACGGAAAACACTTCGTTCGATACCGAAGTCTGGCCAAACAAAATGTTGGATGAAACAAACAGTACAAGTATTGCCAAGCATTCAATCGCGCTCGGTTTCATTTGGACAACAGCGGATTGAGACATCCTATATACTCTCATCATTCTTGTTCGGTAAATCCTTCCCCTGTTCGCCATCAAGCGGAATCAGCCCAACCAACATCCCCTTGAATTCATGATAGCTTCAAAGTGTAACACCGTCTGCATCGCGATCATTGGATTGGTCTGCTTTCAGATTTTCTTTTGCTTGTCTCAAAAAACTTCGCGCGCTGTACATAGCATGCATGGAACAACCTTTCGACATTCGGAACCACCACAGCAGCGATCCGACGTAACCGAACGTATCGAGCAATTTTGTGGCGACTGCCATGAACTTCCGAATCCAGAGAGTTTTGAACGACATGTTTGGCGAGAAGAGGTCATCAAGGGGTTTGAATTCTACGCTCGATCCGGTCGCCAGGACTTAGTCGCTCCCCGGATTGATCAAGTTATGAAATACTTTGAAGAACGCTCGAGCGAGCATATGATTTTTCCCGATTGGGCGGATGTAGACCAAACATGGACGAATCGGTTTCAGACGGAACTCTTGGATTGGTCGTCCAAGAATGTACCAATCGGAACTTCATCCCTGAATTGGATTCAATTCAAAGATTCCAAAACGAATCGGCTTTTCGCTTGCGATGCTCGCGATGGTAGCCTTCGCATGCTGAAGCTTCGGCCGGAAAAATCAACGCAAAACCTATTTCTATATCTTCAGAATCCGGCTCGAATGGTTCTATCAGATGTCGATTGCGACGGCTTCGAGGATATCTTGGTTGCTGATTTGGGCAGCTTTATGCCATTTGATCACTCATTGGGTCGAGTGCTTGCGATGCGACGCAATCCAAAGACGAAAGGCTACTTGCCCACCGTGGTGGCTCAAGGATTGGGGCGAATTGCTGATGTCACTTCTGGTCATTTCTCGGGCGGCCAGAAACCAGATCTGATCGTAGCGGAATTTGGGCATCGCGAGACGGGCGGAATTCTTTATCTTGAGAACAAGTCGGAGGGTGCCGCCATTCAGTTCCAGGCCAGGCGAATTGACTCGCGTCCAGGAACCGTGCGAGTCATCGTTCATGACTGGGATCGTGACGGCATCGACGACTTTGCAGCATTAATCTCTCAGGAGAGTGAGTGCGTCGAACTTTTTCTCTCGCGTAATGGCAAGTTTGAGAATAGGCGGATATGGTCCGCTGGCGATCTCGCGTTTGGATGTGTTGCGATGGAGCTAGTTGACCTTGATCAAGACAGTGACATGGATATCCTGATTTGTAATGGCGACACCTTTGACAACAACAAAGCCAACAAGTCGCACGGATTGCAGTGGTTGGAGAATCGAGGTTCCATGCAGTTTTTGTGTCATCGACTACTGGACCTGTCTGGCGCTTATGGCTCAAAGGCAGGTGACTTGGACGGCGACGGTGATCTGGATATCGTTCTAATCGCAAACTTGCCCGAGAAAGTCGAACCCGCACAACTCTTGACTGTGAGAAGCCCATCCATTGTCGTTTTGGAGCAGGTATCCAAAATGACGTTTCAACCCCGCGTACTGAATCGTAGTTTCCCATCGCATTCGACCATCGAACTTGCAGATTTTAATGATGATGGAAAGTTAGATTTCGCGGTGGGTTCGATTGCCTTCGGGCCGCGATCTGGCCCTCAAGACCCAAGCGTTACGATTTGGTGGCAAAAGTAGGCTCGCCGATAACTCCAACTGCGTGCGTGCCCGATCCCGTCGCATCGAGACGGCCCAGAGGGAACGATCGAGACATTGACAGAAACAACAGTACACCCTGCGTGGTCATTCGAGTCGGTGTCCAGTCGTAACGAAGTCATACAATCCCTCGATGACATTTGGACGCGAATCCAAAAATATGAATGGGGCTCACACTAGATTATGGAACAATCCGTCTATATTTTGAAACCCGTACTTGATGATCCTCGGTTCGAGGGATTGCAGTTTGATAGACCTTATTCATCGCTTTTTGTCGAGGGAGATCTATTCGAGGACTTCATTCCCAAGTTCGATGGCTGCAATTACAAAGTACTTTCGTTCGAAAACAAATGGCCCGTAGACATTGGGGTCAAAGGTCCCGTACGGTCCTTCAATGACTATCCCTGTATCAACCTGAGCGAGCCAGCATTTTCGCTAGGTGCGGTCAATCTACTTCGCACTTTCCTGGAAACGAACGGTGAGCTGCTGCCTGTGACACACCCTTCCGGACAGTTCGCACTCTTTAATCTACGCCATTTATCGAACTCACTAAACCAAAGTCGCTCGAAAATTCAGATGACGACAACCGGCAAATCCGTGAGGGTGGAATGGTACGAGTTCTTCAAGCGCCGTATCGCGGACGAGACAATCTTTCGAGTCGCTCAATGCCCATGGGCGGTTCATGTGACGGAGTCGTTTCGTCGTCGAGTGGTCGAGAGTTGTTTGAATGGCTTTCACTTCATTAAAGTTTGGCCCCTCCCCGCAGACGTTGACTGGCGAGATTTGGAGACAACGGCACGAAAAGAGCGTGGAAAATCGCATAAGTTGATTGGCGAAACATTAATTCTTCGATTTCGATTTTTGGGAGTTAAAGCTACTAAGCAAGAAGCCAGTTCGATTAATCGAATAGAATCACAACTCCAGGTGCTGCTATCCAATCAGAAAAAACCGAATGATCCATTGTTTGGCTCGATTACAGTAAGTGAATCAGTGGACGGAGAGCATCGGATATTTCTTGTCCAAATGTCGATTTGCTTGAGAAGCATTTGTCTAGCTGGATACCAACAGTGTCCTGGCCGCAAGAGTTTCATCTTGTCAAAAGATGGGGACACTACGCGGATACACATGCCAAAGAGCAACTCATTACAGTTCAATGAGAGTCGTCGACGCGACATCCAGGCGTGCCGTGGCGAGCTTATTTAAGGAACTACCGAGGAAGTGCGTAGATTCAACGTACATGGTGTCAATCGATATGAAGACGTCGACACAATTCTTATTGGGAGCTTAGCGATGAAATCTGGATGGCACTAGACGCCGCTACGACCATTCAAAATGTGTTCAACAAACAGTTCTCAGGTCGTGGTTCCCCTGGCCTATTTCAGGCCTTACAATTTCCAACAACTCGATCGCGGGTTCATGATCGCAGTGGATCAACGCAGTTCGGCCGTAAGTGATAGAACCCGTTGCTACGCCAAAGTGACTTGCAAGTACGGGACCGCACTCGACTCTCAATAGATCGAATAGCTCGATCTCTCTAAGTACATCGTGCTCGATCAAGACGCGACCAAGCGGTTTGCGTTGGGCAAGGATCTCGTTGCGGGGTTTATCCGCCAAATACTTGGTGTTGAGTCTGACGATACCGTACTGAACGACGGTCTTGGCGGACCGCGTTTTAAGAAGTATCTCGCGTCGGTAGTGTTCGCCAACGACATCCGATCTGAGCACTTCTACCTCGACATGATCGGAGTGATGAGCCTCGACGGTCACAGTCATGTGATTGATATGATCAAGTAGCTTGCGGTAGACGCTGGGTACCAGTTGACTATCGACTCGCTCGAAACTGCCCAGTTGACTCGAGTCTTGAAAATAAATCCCAATCAACTCGCCCGCTGAAATGCACGGACCTTCACATGGCTCATGCATTGTATTGTCCGATGGTGTCTGCATTCCGCTGCGTCTGTTTTAGGAATGGGCTGTTTCCGCTGCGGCACTAACGGGCGCGGCAGGTGGTTTCATCGAGATACTGTGCGTAACCACGACGGGTTCGGGGTTGGCTGTTCCCTTGATGTCCGCTTCGCTCAAAACCGTATCGATCAAGTAGTGGAAAAGACGCTTCAATGGCTCAGGTTCTATTCCCATCGCAACTTCGACCGCCCGTTCGCGGTGTCTATCTATCAATTTCTCCGCTTGTTCGAACACCCTAGCTTTAGTGAACAAGTCTTTTGCTTGAGACACGCGGGCCATATCGCTCAATCCCGACTCCGCTCCCATCAAATTCAAGAGTCGGTCTGAATCGTCAGCAGAAAGTGCTTGGAGCGCTAACGCTAATAACACAGTCGGTCGTCCTCCCAAGATATCGCCCGCCGCAGAGAGCTTGTTGTGGTCATCGCCGTGCCAGTCTTGCAAATCATTAATAATCTGAAACGCCACGCCGATGTTCCTGGCAAACTGCTTAATCGGCTCTGCATAGGCGGCTGCGTCACCAGCAAGTCGAACGCCGGTGTAAAGTGCCGCCTCAAAGGCTGGCGATGTCTTCAGCGCGTAAATCTTCAGCGCATCGAGCGGAGTTAGCCGTTTGTTGACACCGTCTCGCCAAAGCAATTCGGCACCTTGCCCCTCGGCCAATCGCATATGAGCAGATGAAAGGCAATTTAGGATTTCAGCAGCCGCAGCCGCACCAATGGATTCAATTTCGCGTCCGATTAGTCGATAACCCATTCCAATCATATAGTCGCCCACGTTGATTGCGGTCGACAAACCAAATTGATGATGCATGGCTGGAACACCATAACGAAACGCATCGCCATCCTCGATGTCGTCGTGCACCAGAGAAGCCTTGTGGAAGCATTCGATGCTCAAGGCAGCACTTTGGACTCCGCGTGAAAATGAGGCTACGATTTTGTCGCCGCCAGATCCGGTCGCATTGCCACCCGACATGGCATCAAATGCCGCCAGCGTTATGAAGGGACGCGAGTACTTTCCGCCCCGCGCCAAAAAATTGGTTGCCAAGGCCTCGGTTGCTGCAATCGGATCCACGCCACTGAGTGGATTCTCAGACTCGATATCGATTTGCGTCTGACTACGCTGACGTCCCACAATGGAGTCGAGATGCGGTTGTGCGAACAAATCGCTGGCACCTCGCATCAAATGCACATAGGACCGCGTTTTCTGCTCGGAGACGGGCTGTTGGACCATGATCATGTCCCGAACCCATGCCTCGTCCACGCTCGTATTCCGACAATCGCTCGAAAGCAATGGAACCGCCATGCAAGGGATACCGGCAAGCAAGATCTTGTCGATGGCCTTTTCCAAAACGTTTAAACAAGCCACACCGACAATCGAATCAACGTAGCCGCTAACGATGATCTTTAAGACAACGGGAGAACCTTCCGCCACGAGGACTTTATAGCCCATCTCCTCGGCTTTGGTTCGGAAGTCAGCAATACTGCAGGCTCCGCATTTTTTGCAGTCCATGCCGAATTCGTCGTAGTCCGCCGGACATCCCTCGGCATGTTTTAGGCAATGTGGCAACAAGAACAGGCGCCGGCTAGGAGGGGTGGCTGCGACCGCGTCCCGGAAGAATTCGGTGCTGATCATCACCATGATCCATCCAACGTAGCCCTCAGCCATTCCGAGTTCGTCAAGCGTTCGCCGAGCGATCTTTTCAAGCTCGTCTTTGTTTGGTGGCATCTCTTTGTTCATGCGGGCAGCCACTTCTCTGCACTTGTCCCGCAGTTGTTCGCGAAGCGCGTGTGTCTCGGGTACCAGTTTTAGATGCGAGGTTTTGCGTCGTGTCTTCTTTTCCGATTTCTCGGCTGCGCTGGGTGTTTGGGTCTCAGGCATCGAAGCAGGTGTGGTTAACGTTGACAAAACTCAAATCCTCTTTTTAGGGCACCCAGTGGAAACACAAGCGGGTACATTTTTTCGTGATACCAAAGCCGAGCGAAATAAAATCCTATCGGTTGACTGACACGATGTTGGTCTTTCTGGATCGCATCACACAACCAATTCACGCCTCGCATTATAGAGTCGACACTGTCCTTTGTGCCACCTCCGGCCAGGATTCCTTCCAATGCAACGCTGGTTTCCTCAATCGTACTAAAGGATTCACCCGAAGTTCGTTCTTGGCCTGGATAGCGGCTGTTTTTTCCGCCTCCCCACCCCCCATCAGCGTTTTGGTTCGCCAATAGAAAGTCGATCCCTCGCCGAAACACAGCGTTTTCTTTCCGATCGCTCTCACTGTAACACAACAACACCCGGCCAGTTCCGTAAATCGGATTATCTTCTTCCTCCCGATCTTGGTTTCCAAACCACAGGGGCAGCCAACTGCCATCCGATCTTTGGTGTTTTTCTAAGTATGCCCAGCCGCGTTCCAAAGCGCGATCGACATCACCGGTCGCAAAAACTCCTCCATTCTTTCGCCAACACGATAAAGCACGAATCGCGTGTGCCGTCAAATCACTACCGCTGCGATCAAAAGGCAAAGTCCCCCATCCTCGACAGAAAGTTGGCCAACCCCCGTCCCGATTCTGCAATCGTATCAACCATCGGCAGCCCGCTCGCGCTGCCGCTAGAACTCGCATCCGACGGATGTTCTCAAGGGTCGCCGGCTCATCGCCCGATTTTCCAATAGCCACCTCGCGAGCCACAATCCATTTTTGTAATGCAATCAACGCTGCTGGCGTATCATCCGAATCCGGAACCGCACCGCTCAGATTGGTCCATCCCCAACCACCCGGTTCCGCTCCTGTAAACGCATGCTGCTCCCGATGTTGGCACGAAAGCAACCAGTCGATCGTTCGATCCCATTCCATCAACTCCGCTGATGTTGTCTCTTTTGCGGGTTGTTGGTTGGCCGTGCTGTTCTTCGAATCAAAAAAGTTCGCTGAAGCCAACGACGTTACCCAAGTTGCCAAATTCGTATCGATCGGCCAACTTCCATCTTCCAAGACCGAATCGATGATGAATTTGCGTGACTCGACAGCCACACGCAACGCCCCTTGGCCAATCGAGGCCAAACTCATCAGTACAAAACTCGTCAGCGGTACCGCTTCGAGATACCCGCCGCTAGTCGGTTGCATGCGAGTCAGGACACGCAACGTCGGTTTTCTTGCAGCAGCACGCACCAATCGCACAACGGGATTGCGCGGCGGACGATGAACGAATTGTGCTTGGCCAATCCCCACCAACGCCGGGATCGCATAGCTGACAACTGGTAACTGCACAAACCGATACCACGACTGCGGCAATGCTGCCGCTTCAAATGGCAACGTCGGAATCTTGCCCCAATCGACCAACCCAGCCAACGCACAGTTGGTCATAATCGGAACAACAAACGTCTTGTCTTTGCCGTACCGTTGCCTCAACCCATCCCAGCTACCGCCTCGCTCAACATACCCCCATGCGGCAGCGATTTGTGCCGCATAAAGCGAGTTGTAGCCAGCCAATTGCCAAGCCGCCAAAACTAAGAGAGTCGTTGCGATGTTCGAAAGCGATCGATCCGTATCCCCAAATCCTCCATCTGGGTTTTGAGCACGAGACAGCCAAGACGAACCACCCTCGATCAACGTGTCCCAACGCTGTGGCGAATACCGATCGTCTGACGCCCCATGCTCGATCGGCCATGGGGCTTTCTTGAACTGATCGCGGCAAATTGATAGAGCACTAATGGCTGTCGCGGTCGACAAAGCAGAGGTCGAAAGAGTACCCGTCCAATGGTTCGACGATCCCTTGCTCGCAATCAAATCCGATCGCAATCGATCAATGGCCTGTTCAATGCGTTCCCTCAGCTCAAATAGATTCATAGTTATGTCAAGGGAATCCGAAGCCCATCGTAGGCCAATCGTACGTGGGAAGGCAGTTTTGCAGTCGCCAACTCATAGTCGAGGTCATGCGACAAATGAGTCAAGTAAGTCATCTTGGGTTTGACCCGCTCAACAACCTCAAGCGCATCATCGACCGAAAAGTGCGTCGGATGCGGAGTGTACCGCAATGCGTCCAATACCAAACAGTCCAGGCCATGCATAAGCTCTAAACTCGAATCGCTAATGAAATTCGTATCGGTGCAATAAGCGATGTTTCCGAACCGAAAACCCAAAACATTGCAATTGGGACCATGCACTAGTGGAATTGGCCTTAGTAATGTATTTAGAACCGTAAACGGTTCGTTGGAGTCGATACGGTGTATTTGCAATTGCGGTGCGGACGCAGCGTGCGTCGGTTCTCGCCTATCAAAAGCATAGTCAAATACACTACGAATGCGATTCTCAACTATCGGTGTGCAGTACAGCGGAACAGGATGCCCTAGGACAAATGGGAACAGCCGCAAATCATCCAAGCCATGCAAATGATCGGCATGCTCGTGCGTAAACACAACGGAATGAACCATCCCAATCCCCTCACGCAACAACTGGTGCCGCAGGTCAGGCGACGTGTCAAATAGCAAATTCCCCTCCGGCAGCCCAAGGATGGCGCCCGATCGGGTTCGTTTGTTTCGAGGGTCTGAACTAGTGCATACTTGACAATCACAACCAATGGCCGGCACACCTACACTCGTGCCAGTCCCGAGCAAAATCATTTGCCCCTTGAAATCAATCGATCGAAAGTGTCTTTCCACTGCAACAGGTCCTAACCGTTAATGTTCCGAAGTCGATAGCAGTGTACTTCAATTCGCGTCCGTTCCCAAGCGTCCAAACAGCACATGCCGTTTCATTGCTTGCAGGCGATACAAACCGAACCCTTTGAATTTGGTTGAATTTTCGGTTTGCGTTTACCGATCACTTTCAATTGAACGAAGGCGCATCAGGATGCCAATTCGTTTGATCTAATTTCGTCGCGCAAGGAGGTTGCGAAGGAACCATCAAGGTCCTATTCACCCTCACTCAGCCTATCTCCATGGCGCGAAAATCTAAAAGCGAAGACTTGCCCAAGTCCAAAAAGCCAACCCCAAACGCCCCAATAGATCCAGGCCGACAACCGCGCATCGTCGGTTGGCTGGTATTGATTGTGGGTGGATTTAGTACGTGGCACTGGTATCGTCCCTTGCCCGATGCGGTTACGCAAACAGTTCACTCCACCATTCCCACGTCATGGTCCACTTCGGTTTCTGGGCCCAAGAGCTTGTGGAGCAACGAAAAACTGGAAGTGCCAAGCACCGTCGATGCGGAAGGCATTCGGCCTCAGTTTCGAAGTGATTTCGTCGAACGGCCCAACCAGGATTCGGGGTTAGTCGGCGAGCCCAAAGTCACGCTCGTCCCTTGGAACGACACTCGCGTCGATCTTCGCGACGTGATCAAGACCGAACGCGTACCGATGGTTCCGGTAAACCCAAACTTGAAAGGAGACGGTTCCATTTCAAACTCGGGGCCAGTGTGGGCGCCCGAAAGCCAACGCACAAGTTGGCCTGATGAAGGATACGTTCCACCTGCAAAAGCGAAACGAAGCAGTGCTGCCAAAATCACTGCCCCCATCCCACCCTTTTTAGAGACTGGCATGAAGTCGATTCGCCCACTTGAAGAAGACGAATCGTCGGCCACACACAAAAACACGGGTGCTTCACAAGCCGGACCCGCTGTGCAACCACCACCCGAGCTTCCCCGCCAACCCCAGTTCATTCGCCAGCCAAAGCGATGAGTGGCCCGCCACGAGCTCAATTGTTAACCGCTTGAGGCCCAAATGCCTCAAACGCGTTCGGTAAGCAAGCGATCAGCAAGCCCTGGAAGCGAACATCGATAGAAGGGGTAGAGCACGCGCTCGCCGCTGAGCAGGTTCAACATGCGGCCCCCTTCGTGCGAGCAAGCTAGCGATCACATAAGCTTGATTCGCACAGCTCATCCTTGTTTTCGAGGGCAATTCCATTTACGATGCTGGGCCGGCGAAGCTAACTAAGGCTCTAAACTCACTTATCGAAATGTCTTATTCAATGAGCGATAATCCGTACAGTGCACCTTCCCTTCAATCAACGATTCAAACAGCCTCTGCAACGGAAATTGCCAGCCAAGGCAAGAGGTTTCTAAACACGATTATCGATAATCTTCTAATTCAAGTGATTGCAATCGTCGCAGGCTTCGCGCTAGGAATTGTCTACGCTTTAGCCAATGCCGATGTCGCAAGTAGCGGTACCATAACACAGAATGATGAATCATTCCTCCGCATCGTCGGCTACGTGATTGGAATCGGAATCGCCATGAGCTATTACATTATGATGGAGTGGGTGTTCCAACGAACCCCAGCTAAATTCCTCACCAATACGAAAGTGGTCAATGAGGACGGCTTTCCTCCAAGTTTTGGTCAAATAGTAGGTCGGTCGTTTGCGAGACTCATTCCGTTTGAGGCATTTTCCTTTTTAGGAGGACCAAACCCAGTGGGATGGCATGACTCACTCTCAAAGACAAGAGTAGTTCGCGCACGCTGATGCTCAACCCCTTTAGACTATCCGTTCTGCTAAACGCCTGATGCCAATTCCCGAATCCAATTACCGATTGCTCGACTTTGGGCTTGGACGAAAGCTCGAGCGATTCGGCGATGTGACCGTCGACCGTCCTTGCCCTAGCGCCACGACCTCTCCGAAGTCGCCAGCGTTATGGAAACAAGTGGATCTCTCGTACGGGGTCAAACGCGATGACTGTTGGCATATCCATCAACATGCAAACGGCCAGTCATCCCCGGCGACAGGTGAATGGTTCTGCAATTGCGGAGGCGTTCAGATGTCGCTCAAGCCGACGCCTGCCGGGCAGGTCGGTGTCTTTCCTGAACACTGGACGCATTGGACATGGCTGTTGGAAAAACTAGGAGTTCATGAAAACCCGGTCCAGACTCCACCACGCGTTCTCAGCTTGTTCGCCTACACAGGTGCCACCACACTTGCTCTCGCTCGCGCGGGTTGTGCCGTAACGCACGTCGACGCGTCTAAACCGACCGTCGCATGGGCTCGCGAGAATTGCGTCCATTCCAACCTGGGTGAAGCCTCCATTCGGTGGATTGTCGACGACGCCGTTACCTTTGTAAAACGCGAACTTCGACGCAATGCGCAATACGAAGCGATCATCCTCGACCCACCGACCTACGGCCATGGCTCCAAAGGCACGCGTTGGGAAATCCATCGGCACCTGATGCCGCTGCTCAACGACTGTTGGCAGTTGCTTTCCGACGCGCGCAAAGCGGTCTTGCTCTGTGGCCACTCGTCTCACATCGCGATTCGAGACATCAATGGCGAGTTGGTGCAAAAGTTCGGCGCCAAGTCCGTCGCGAACTGCGAAATCCATCAAGCAAACTTGATCGACTCGATCGGCCGCAAGCTCGATTGCGGCTTCGCGGCTCGTTATTCTTTTTGACTCTTGGGTTAGCAAACAAAACGGTTACACTGTATGTCCGCTTTGGATAAGTAGGCGACTAGGTGATTCGCCGAAACGAGATTTTGCATCAAAGGAGTGGTCAGTGGCTCGCAACGAACAGCTTATTCGTCAACACAAAATCATCCAGATCCTAGAACGTCGCCGCTACGGCGCGACTCTCGAGGATCTTCGGGACTCCGTCGTTCAGGAACTCGGTATCGGCACATTGCACGTCCGCAGCATTCGACGTGACATCGAGGCGCTTCAAGCGGCTGGCATGGCCATCGTCACCGAGGAGACGCAAACCGGCAAAGTCTGGAAAATGAGCCGAGTCGAAAAGGGACTCCACAAGATCGCGATCACCGCCAGCGAACTCATCGCGTTATCCATGGGCCGCGACCTTCTCCTGCCACTGGTTGGTACTCAGTTCTGGCAAGGCATCGAGGGGTTCTGGAACAAAGTTCGCGAACAACTTCCAACCGGCGTCTGGGATCACTACCAACGCTATCGCAGAACACTACGCGTCCTTGGCGTCCCAGCCAAGACCTACGAAAAACAACAAGGCATCCTCAAGACAATCAACCGCGCGATTCAAGAGCATCGCAAACTTGAAATCGAATACGAATCGATCGGCAAACCGCCTGCGACCCGTTGGCTCGAACCCTACGGATTGGTCATCTACCAAAGTAGTATCTACGTCGTGGCCATTGAATCAGGCAAAAACGAAGACGCAGAGTCAGACGAACGACTTCGGCATTGGAAACTAGATCGGTTTACCAAAGCGACCGCTCTCGACGAATGGTTCAAAGCCGACGATGACGTAGACCTCGAACACCACCTCGGGAAAAGCGTCGGCATATTCAGCGGTGGCGAAAAACCGGTGACATACACGATTAAACTTTCTCGCAACGCCGCCAGATGGATTCAAGAGGAACCTTGGCACGCCGACCAAAAACTCGAGTTTGAAGCGGACGGTTCCTGTATCATGAAGGTACCGGCTTACCATCCCATGGAAATCATTCCCAACGTCCTCAAACTCGGCAACGAAGCCCAATTGCTCGAGCCCGCCGAAGGCCGCAAAGAAATCCAAAAGATCATTCAACAACTCGCGAAAGATTACGTGTGAGGAATAAGCGTTAAGGAGTAAGGCATAAGCTATTTCACTTACACCTCTAACCTTACTCCTTCATACTTACACCTTACTCCTTATACCTTATACCTTAATCTCTCCCAAATGCTTCCCATCGTTCAAATATCGCTCGACCTGACCAACATTGACGAAGCCCTTGAGACTGCCGCGATGGCCATGCGAGCCGGGGTCGATTGGCTTGAAGCGGGCACACCGCTTATTCTGGCCGAAGGGCTGCATGGCATTCGTGCATTGCGAGCCGCGTTCCCCACGACTCCCATCATTGCCGACCTCAAGACAATGGATGGCGGGTACCTTGAAGCTCAAATGATGGCGGGGGCAGGGGCCACCCACGTGGTCGTTATGGCTCGCGCTCACGAAGAAACTATTCGCTGCGTCGTCAAAGCGGGCAAAGACTTCGGTGTCAAAGTGATGGGCGATAACATGGTATGCCCTGACATGGTCTCCGGTGCAAAATGGCTGGAGGATCTGGGCTGCGACTACGTGATTCACCATATCGGATACGATGAACGAAGAGGCATCGCCGCCCGCGGTCATCGCATGCCAAGCCCGCTCGACCAACTACGCGAAGTCGCACAAGCGGTAAAGGTCCCTGTCCAAGCCGTCGGTGGCCTCACACTCGAACAGGCCATACAGTGTCCAGCCTACGGTGCCCCGTTGGTTGTCCTGGGAGCTCCTCTTACCATCGACGCAGATGCATTCAAAACCGCCAGCGGTGACTTAGAAAGTTCGCTCCGCATGATCTGCGAAGCAATCCGTAGTTCCGCTATACCTATACCCAAGACCCAATCATGAAATCACCCGCAGTTGTAAACTACGCACCCGAAAAGTACTCCGTTGAGATTCGCGAAGTCGATCGTCCTGAAATCGGCGAGGAGGATGTGCTTCTCGAAGTTGCCAATGTGGGTGTATGCGGTAGCGATTTGCATCAGTGGACAGCAGACCACTCCTGGCCAGTAAACTATCCAGTCGTCCTAGGCCACGAGTTCGGTGGCACGATCATCGAGGTCGGCAAACGAGTCGAGGGCTGGCAAGAAGGAGACCGTGTCGTGAGCGAAACCGCAGCGATCGTCAGCCAAAACAATCCGATGAC
>JANMNR010000586.1:0-3390 GCA_031368325.1 Pirellula sp. | reverse complement strand
CCCCTTTTCCGTCGCAAGCAACTGATTGTCGACAATCGCAATAGTCAACGTTCGCTCATTCGGGCCGGCGTACACTCCCGTGAACTCCGCGAGTGGACTAGAAACTGGGTTTGCAGGAAGCTCTTTTCGCAAGGAAGCCAGCGCTCCCTCGCTTAGCTCCTTGGACAAAATCTCCTCCAGCCCCGTTACCTTCATCGCAATGGCAGCTCGCATGGCAGCAATCAGCCCATTTTCCGTTGCCTTGTGGGACGAAAGAATGCACACCACCATCGCCTCATTTTTCATCCCGACAGCACCCGCCAATGCCATATCGACATCTGTCGCTCCCGCATCAAGGAGTCGCCCCACGGTGCCAACATGGCTTCGTGAAACAGCCCAACCCAACGGGGATACTTTATAGAAACGATCCTTGGTGTTTGGGTCCGCGCCATTTTCCAGTAAAAATGCAACAACAATTTCGTGACCATGATCGCTCGCAAGCGAGAGCGCAGTGACACCATATTCCGATGCACCATTGATATCCGCTTTTAACTCAAGGGCCGCTCGGACACCCTCAACACTCCCACTGCGCGACGCATCGCGAAGCTGTTGTTCCAGCCTGGTAGAACTCGGCTGAGCAATCGCCAAGGATAACGGGAACACGACTAAACCGAGGCTGGCGAATAGTAACAGCAAGGACGAGATTCGATTTTTCAAGTTGTTAGCTCTCACTTAATCCGGAAGTTTTTTGATTTGAATGTTGCGAAAAAATGTTGTACTGTCTGGATCGTGCGCCTGAAGCGCAATCGGTCCGTGCGAAAGCAAGCGTTCTTCGCGGCCCTTCTTGCGGACGGGCTTATCCTCTTCGGTGTAATCGACCACGGGTTTGCCGTTTAGGTTGACAATGATTTGCTTCCCTTTGACGACTAAGTGGAACTCGTACCATACGTTGTCTTCGACAGGCGACTTATCTAGATCCTTAACATCGACCAAGCTACCTGTCTTGCGTGGGTCCTTGGTAAAGGACGTGTTGATTTGAGCTTCGTAACCCTTTTTCAAGCCACCCGGCCCGCGGTTTTCGGTGTGAAAAAAGACGCCAGAATTCGCCCCTGGCAAAGTCTTGACCTCCGCTTTGAATTCGAAATTCTTCAAGTCGGCAAAACCATCCTTTTCACAGAAGAGGTGGGCCATGCCACCCCTCATCTTTAGCTCACCATTTTCAACCGAAAACGATTCGGGTTTTTCGTTAGCCTTCCAACCAGTTAGCGATTTGCCATCGAACACAGACACCCAGTCGTCCGCTTGAGTTGCGGATGAAGCAGACCATAAAGCGGAAAAAATGAACAACGATCGAATCGCAACCTTCATCTTGAAAACCTAAAAGCAAGCGGAGTGGAAAAAATAGTTACGCTGAATCAACATGCTATCAGATTTCCAACGCCTGCGGACATTCATTGCTTCGCCTTTGGGGCCTCAAATCGATACACATTCATCCCAATGGCAAAGCCGACATGACTGGTTTCGGTTTCGATGAGCCGAATCTTGTTGACGGCGTTTCCCATTTCCACTGCCTGCCAACTTGAGCCTCCATCCGTCGTTTGAAACCCGTTTGGTACGGCACCAACCCAACCGGTTTTTGCGTCGAGAAATGCAATTCCAAACTCGCGAACTTTAGGATCACTGACCAATGGAAGTTCGGACCACGTCTTTCCACCGTCACTTGTTTTGGCAACAAATCGGTCGTTGACCAACGGGTCAGGATTGTAAGACTGAATGGTAACGTAGCCGACATCGCGGGACGGAAACGACATTTTCCAAGTTAGCTCGAATTTTTTCGTGGATTGCCAAGAATTCCTCCAAGTCTTGCCGCCGTCAACGGTAGATAGGATCAAGGCGTTGGACTGAGTTGGGTCCACATGCGAAGCTGCCGCGATGAACCCCTCATTGCGATTGAAAAAATGCACATCGAACGCCATCGCCGCCTTTTCCCGAATATCTAACTGCTGCCAACTCCTGCCCATGTCATCCGAGTAGATCAATGCAGTTGGTCCTCCAACGCGACCAACGCCAAGAATGCGCACCCGACTGTCAAGTTTGCCCGCGTTGACAAACGGCTCTCTCAGTACTTGCATGGCGCACAGCCCGGCAATCTGCGGCCCCTCAATGCTAGTCACCGCCGCCCACGTAACTCCGCCATCCAACGTTTCATACAGCGGTACGTCATCCGACACATTCGGGAAATAGCCGGGACCAATGTTACCTGCAAAGCCATGTTGTTCATCGACAAACGCAATGCAACGAAAGAACGTCCCCGGCTTGTGCAGTTGCAATGACCATGTTGCCCCTCCATCCGTGGTCTTGAAAATCTTGCCAGCCCCATTGCCATACCAACCAATTTGTTCGTTTACAAAATAGATATCATCTTGTTTCCCGCGGTAGGGCTCGGTCTCTAGTTTTTTCCATTCGTACCGACCTTGAGTAACCTTTGCTGCCTGCGACCGTGCTTCATCAACCCGTTTCAGTATGGCACGCTGCTGACTACTTAATCGCAGACTAAGCACCTCAGGTGATCCGTCCTTGCCGCCAGACTTGTTGGCCTGAGTATCATTCGCAGATGCAAGCTCAAAATGAATCTCGCCTCCTTCTGCAGAATGAACCATGCGACTCGAAGTCCAAATGCGCTGCCCTCCGACGACAAAGTGCTCGGTAAGCGTGTCGCCGATCAACGTGGCGTCCAAAAGAATTCCGTTGTTCTCGTCGATAACGAACTGGCCTTGGTCGCGGTCCTTGACCACCAAAGAATAAAGTCGTTCGCTACGACCCTGCTCCCCATCGTAAACAATTGTCCACTGAAAACGTTCCGGCTTGTCGGTCGGAGCCACCGTCAGTTCCATTTGGAATCTTTGATCATTGCCAGAAGAACTTCGACCAGTAACTTGCCCTCGCCATGTACCGATCCAATCAAAAGGGAACTCTTTGGACTTTTGAGCCGTTCCTACCGTAGGCGTTTCTTGCTCCTGGCTAATCGAAACGGAACCAAACCCTGCCAACAGCAATAGAAAAGCAGCCACACGACTCTTGCTCATTTGCTTTCTTCCAATCCAATTTGTTCAGACAAAAAGACATTAAGGTCGCGTCATTACGTGACGCGGTAGGTTTGAAGACCGTCTACGTAGGCAACGCTTAGACGGGTTACGAGTAGAACCGCGGCCCAATTAGTCTTCGTGACAGTGAGTCTTCCTCAAGCCTAGGGCTTTCCGACTGATTCCTTCAGCGCTTCCAAGCTTTCGCGTGCTTCAACCCATTCTGGCAACAACTGTACCACACGTTCCAGATAGGGTATCCCTTTCTTAGGACTTCCGCAGGCATCCCAAGCCGCCCCGATCTTCAACAATACTTCAACATTATCAG
>JANMNR010000574.1:0-12128 GCA_031368325.1 Pirellula sp. | reverse complement strand
GGGAGTTGGGGTACCGTTTGCGGTGGCTCGCGGCAGGATTACCGTCCATTGTTGCAGAAACGAAATCGTCTAAGAAAACTTGGTCGCATACGATTGCATTAGAGTCGTCACCGCAAGGAAGGAAAGGAGGAAGCAACCATCCAAAGATTCTCTGGCCAGCTGGCTCCTACACACTTATTACGACACCGCACTTCGAGATCGCTTCGCAGTCGGACAACAAATCAACGTTAGAGGTCGCGAATCTCTGCGAACAGTCTTTTGCCATATGGAAACAAGTGTTCTTTAATGTATGGGCCGATGCGAGCGTCACAGGACCAGAATACCGTGAGCCACTTGAACGCAAGTTTTCCGTTGTCTTGTTTCGCAATCAAGAGGCCTATAAATCGAAGCTGCGATCGATTCCCGGTATTGGACTGTCAACGGGCTACTATGATCCAAACCAACGGCTTTCTTTGTTCTACTGGGATGACAACAAGACGCCGAGTACCGTTGTCCATGAGTTGACACATCAGTTCTTTTACGAGGCAAGTGCCAATCCGGTAGGTTTGGATACCAATCGCGGGCCAGGATTTTGGGGCGTAGAGGGAGTTGCGCTCTACATGGAGTCCATGTCGTTGCGAGCATGTGGAGGCGGATTTGTGGCGGACGTCGGAGGATGGGATTCGCCACGACTTCAAGCGGCTAGGTACCGTCGACTTCACGACAAGTATTGGGTGCCCTGGGAGGAGTTCCACTCGGCGGACGGAAATCGAATTCGGGGCGAGGATGACATTCGAGCTTGGTACAGTCAAGCGACAGGCTTAGCGCATTTATGGCTTGACGGAACGAACGAACAACGTCAGTGCTTTTCACGATATATCAATAGTGTCTATGCCAACCAAGAGTCACCAGCCCTGTTGGGTGAATGGAATGACGACAAGAGGTTGCGAGACGCTTACGATCGATATTTGATTGCGGCACCGTCGGAATCGCCCGTGCGACCCTTTTTTAGCAATCGTCGCGATGCTGTGTTGAGTCGAAGCCGTCTGACATCGAAGCAACTTTTAGACTGGCCGATTGAGTTTCGGACTTCACCATGGCTGGATTTGTCGTTCAGTCAGGTTGATGACGAGCTATTTGTCGTTGCGAATACTGCGATTTCGCCAAGCTGGAATGTTCAGAGGCTCAATTTGGAGTCGACAAAGGTCACCGATAAATCGATCGCTTTCATCGCAGAGAGCAAAAATCTGTCGGAGTTGGACCTTTCGAATTGTGTGGTAACCGATTCGGGAGTCGCCGCAATCAAGGGTCACAAGTCGCTTAAGACGCTGTGGTTGAACCAATGCAAGGTAACGGACGCTTCGATCGAGGTATTGCTGTCGATTCCACAATTGGAATCGGTCCATTTGTTGGGGACGCAGGTAACCGCGCAAGGTTGGAGTCGATTGTTGGCAGCCAAGCCGCGACTAAAGGCCAAGTCGACGGCTCCTTAGTCTTTGATTCCAAAACAAAGAAGTGCCTCCCTACTAGAAAGTGGCTCCAAGGACGGATAAGTTTAACGGTAGGTTCGTGCGTTGCCGAATCGCGTCAATCCTTGGTCCTTTGTTTTGGAGTCCTCTCTTATGGCTACAGTTACTGCACCTATCGCGCAACCCAAAGTCAAACATACCGAGTGCTTTATCGATGGCCAATGGCGCCCGGCGATGTCTGGAAAAACATTCGAGACGATCAATCCGGCAACGGAAGAAGTGATTTGCGAGGTTGCAGAGGGAGACAAAGATGACATTGATGCAGCCGTCAAAGCAGCCCGCCATGCATTCGATAGCGGGCCATGGAGCAAAATGGATGCGCGCGATCGAGGCCGGATCATGTACCGCTTGGCCGATTTGATCGAGGAAGAAGTCGATGAGCTAGCTGCCTTGGAAACACTCGACAATGGTAAGCCGATCCGTGAAGCTCGCTATGCCGACTTGCCGTTGGTGATCGATTGCCTCAGATACTACGCAGGTTACGCTGACAAAATCCATGGTTCGACGATCCCGATTCGCGGGAACTATTTCACCTACACGCGACGGGAGGCGGTCGGCGTCGCGGGCCAAATTATTCCTTGGAATTTCCCAATGCTGATGACGGCCTGGAAATGGGGACCCGCGTTGGCTTCTGGATGCACCATTGTTATGAAGCCTGCTGAGCAAACGCCGCTGACTTGCTTACGCATGGCACAACTTGCAAAGGAAGCGGGGGTTCCAGATGGAGTTATCAATGTGGTGCCTGGTTTCGGGCCAACAGCGGGTGCCGCTGTGGTCAAGCACCCAGGCGTCGACAAGATCGCGTTTACAGGCGAACATCGTACCGCCCAAATCATTATGCGAGATGCGGCAGAATCGCTTAAGCGACTGACTTTTGAATTAGGGGGCAAGAGTCCGAATGTCGTTCTAGCTGACGCCAACCTCGATCGAGCAGCCATGGGAGCTTATGTTGGATTATTCCTCAATCAGGGACAATGCTGTTGTGCTGGCAGTCGTGTCTTTGTTGAGAAGCGAGCACACGACGAGTTCATGGACAAACTCACAAAACTGACCAAGAATCGAAAGCTCGGCAATCCATTCTCCATGGAAACCGAACAGGGACCACAAATTGACAAAGCCCAATTTGACAAGATCATGGATTACATCGACAAGGGAAACAACGACGGTGCCAAGTGCGTTTCGGGCGGTGAGCGCCACGGTGACGTTGGCTACTTTGTTCAACCGACGGTCTTCGACGGAGTAACCGATTCGATGGCGATCGCTCAAGACGAGATCTTTGGACCAGTTATGTCGGTTTTGACATTCGAGGATTGGGACGATTTAGTCAAGCGAGCGAACAACACTTTCTACGGTCTAGCTGCAGCGGTTTGGACCAAAGACGTAACTCGTGCGCATGATTTCGCTCGACGTGTGCGAGCAGGGACGGTTTGGGTAAACTGCTACGACGTCTTTGATGCTGCAGCCCCGTTTGGCGGTTTTAAGATGAGTGGGCAAGGTCGAGAATTAGGCGAAGAGGGTCTAAAAGCCTACACCGAATCCAAGACCGTTACGATCAGCTTGGACGCTTAAGACCAATATCCAACACATTCCAGCTGCAATGACAGGATATCAAGGATATCCGAGTCCATAAGCCGCACGAACTGCTGTTCGTGCGGAACTTTTGGCTTTTCGTTTAACTAGAGACGAAAAGCCTCATGCGGGTTACGCCCTTCGATTTTCGATAAAGAATCATTGTGAAGCCACGCTGGTGATGATTCAATTCCGTATTGCACCACTCGATGAAAGTATTCCCTCTGATCGTAGATCGCTTAGAGTTGTTTACCATGCTTGCATCTTAGTCTCCGTCAAAGTGCTTCCTGTTCCACTGCTCCTAGGGATTGAATGACTGATCGCTATGCTACGACTCCAATCCGTTCTGATCTCAATTATCTTTTTCTCCCTTGCCTTTCAAGCTTTTGCCCAAATTCCAGGCGACTTGAAATCGCATGCCGAAGCAAGCAACTTCGAAGAAACGGCTCGCTTTACCGACGTGGTCGACTTTCTCAAGGAACTGCAGAAACGCAGCCCGGACATTCGGTTGGAAACTCTAGGTTCCTCGCAGGAGGGTAGACAACTACCACTCATGATTCTCTCGGATCCGCCCGTATCCAACCCGCGTGAGGCCAGTCAGTCAGGAAAGCCGATTGTCTTTATCATGGCGAATATTCACGCTGGTGAGGTCGAGGGCAAAGAGGCCGCTCAGCATCTCGCCCGGCGCCTTCTGCTCGGAGATCTAAAACCTCTCCTGTCGAAACTCACCATCTTGATTGCACCGATCTTCAATGCGGATGGAAATGAAAAAGTGAGCTTGGAGAATCGAACCGAACAGTTTGGCCCGATCGGCGGCGTCGGCGTTCGTACCAACTCACAGTCCTTGGACCTCAATCGCGATTTCATCAAACTCGAGTCGTCTGAAGTTCGAGCGCTCGTCAATCTTTACAATCGCTGGGATCCTCATTTGATAGTTGATCTGCACACAACCAACGGTTCGTACCATGCCTACCATTTGACCTACTCGCATCCACTCAACCCGAACTCAGACAATCGCATTCTCAAGTTCCAGCGAGAACAGATGATGCCCACAATTGCAGATGCAATGTTGAAAGTCCATCAATACCGAACGTATTATTATGGCAACTTCACCGGCTTTTCGAACAAACCCAAAGTCGGAGACAAATCGACCTGGGAAGCGTTTACGCATCAACCCCGAATCGGTCAAAACTATGGCGGCCTGCGTAATCGCTTGACCATTCTCTCCGAGGCTTATAGCTACTTGCCGTTTCAACGAAGAGTTGCGGTCACAGAAAAGTTTGTCGAAGAAGTCCTGAACTACTGTGCCAGCCATTCATTGCAAATCATCGATTTGACCAAAGCCGCAGACCTGGAAGCCGTACGCAGGTTCTCTGGAGACGAGGCGGTCGATATGGGAGTGGCATTCAAGGCCGTCCCGTTGCTTGAACCTGTAGAAATCCTCGTTGGCGAAGTCGATCAAGTAGTCAATCCAAGGTCCGGAAAGATGATGACGGCAATGGTCGAGAACAGGGTCACGCCGATCAGGATGGAGGATTTCGGAATGTTTGTCGCTACGCGATCAGTCAAGGCTCCTCGAGCCTATCTTTTTGCGCATGACGCGCAAATCGTCCAGAAATGCCTTCAACACGGGCTTGTAGTCGAGGAGTTGACTTCTGAACTGACGACGGAGGTCGAGTGTCTTACGGTTGGCGCTGTGGTAAAAGCCCAACGCATTTTCCAAGGACATTTCGAAACGAAAATCACAGGAGACTATAGCAACATCAAAAAGACCTTCCCGAGCGGAACGATGCTCGTAAGGACAGCCCAGCCGCTCAGTTCCCTCGTCTGCTATTTACTGGAGCCAGAAAGTGACGATGGTCTGGTCACTTGGAATTTCTTTGATTCCTATTTGGAAGCGGGCAAGGTGTTCCCTGTTTACAAGCTAATGAGGCAGGAGAACATCGCCAGCGTCCGTTCTGCTCCTTAATTCAATTCAATGCCCCCGTCCTCCGGCGCGGCTGAGGATCTGCAGTCCCGACTGCGCTCCGACCGACATAGCTAAAAAGGACGGGAAATCTCTTTGCCTCCGGCCCAGTGGATACCCTGAAGTAACATCGACTCAAGGCCGGGGGTTTTCTCGGGATGCGGGCTGAAGCAGATTACGCGACCGTTTCCGAAATCACCCAATGCAATGGCTGTCGTGCCAACCATCACACCCGTCGGTGCGTTATTCTTTGCGATTTCGGTTTCAAATCTTGCTAACGTACGGTAGTCCGGAACTTGTGAATCCTCTGCGGGAGCGAGCAAAGGGCCCTGATGATAGTAGACCTCTGTTCTTTCTTTTTCGAGTGCAAGTATTCCTTGTCCGAGCGAAGTAATGGAGATATCGACGTTGCCAAATCCTCGGTTCCAGTGCTCGCGATCGATAACTCTTGCATCAAGTATTTTAAGACGTTGATCGTTGTCGCTACATGCCAGATACGCACCCGCGCAAATCCCTACCATTCCACGCCCGCTTCTCACAAACTCTCGCACTTTCATTCGGCCCTCTTCGCCAAGGGCTTTCCCCTGACTGCGGGCAGAGCCACCAGGATGGATCAAAACCGAATACTCATCGAGCTTGCCATCGCGTATGTCTGTAGCCGAAACCTTGGATGCAACCAGGCTCGTGTCGCTTTTCAAGGCCTTGAACAGTTGTGCTGTGGAGCTTACCCCTTCGTCGACAAATACAGCCACTTTTAGCCGAGGCCGTGCGGACTCACTCGTTTTCGATTCGGTGGGCACTTGCACTTGCAAGTAGAGACCAGCGTACTCGACGAGTGCGTCTGTCAGTACTTCAGCGGTCTTGGCTCGTTTGCCCGCAACCCGATACTCGGCACCGAACTCAAGTTGAATCGCGTCGATTGGCTGAGCTTTGTGGCTTCCATACGACTGAACAATGTACCCACCGGTGAAGCCGGATTGTTCTTTATCATTGTGTGGCGAGGGATGCACTTTCCAGCCGCGAGCGCTCAATAGCCCAAACAGGCTCTTGGAACCGTCGTGTGCCGCCTCGCCAAATGTATCTCGAAGATGCGTAACGGTCAGTCCATTCTTGGTACCGCGAAAGACCGTTTCTTTGCTTGTTCCTTGACCATGCAAATCGATCAAGACACCTGCCTTAAAACGATCTGTCACTTCCCGGCTGAACTTCGCAAGGTGATCGTGATAGTGGTCGTAGTAGGGTTTCATCTTCGCATCTTCGAAGGAGATATCAGGGGGACGATTTGGATCCATGTATTTGCGATGGACTTTGGAGACAACAACATAGGGGGATTTTCCATTTCGCTTCTTGATTGCCTCGACGACCTCCATCGCAAGCTCTTCGGTACCTCCGTCACGACCGGTAAAGAACCCAGAGGGGCCGGTGCCCAATCCGGCACCTGTCCGTTCGGATACTCCTGGCACCTCGCCCGTACCTCCATGAGGGGCAGAGATGATGATCGGCAAATCACCCGATTGAACGAATACGAGTTCACTTACGGCGGCGGATTTCGTTCTCTTTTCCTGGCCACACAGCAGAGGGATGTTGCATAGACAAACGACAGCCAACAGAGCCCCAAAACGGCTATTGCTCATTTTCAACATTCACTAACTCCGTTCCTCTAAGCTCGAGATCATGGGCAGATTGACAAATGAGTGGAATACGCGGAATGACGATTGTAGTCTAGCGAGCGCTCGGCCCAAAATTGGGCAAGGATTTTTTTGGTATTACTGCAATGCAGGTGCTTGGAATTGCTTCTTCGGATGGCCTAACACTTGTCACGTTGCAATCCGTTTAATGAGTTTGCCCGCAGCATGACCAAACATTTTTCTGCGGATACGCCATCCGAGGGATGGCTTCGCTTGAAGCGAATTCACTGCACTTTTTAATCCCATTTTGATTCGCTAGGCTCTTGCGAGCGATCTGCAATCGGGAGATGCCAGGGAAATATCTCATAAAGTGCAGATTGCGTTGATGAAGTCGAATACCCAATTTGAAATCAGTCTCAAGACGGGTACATTCCGTCGCTGGCTCGCCACCATCACCATCAACAAAATGCGTTTTATGCGAATCGCCCACAAAGTCACTGAGCACAAAAAAACATTTGGTGACACCATTGGCTCACGAGCATTTCATCGACGCGCTGCGTGGATACATCGATCAACTCTTTCACAAAAACCCGCTCCGCGCGACGCGGCTTCGAGCATATTCCCGCGAGTAGAGAGTAGTCCCGGATTCCGTGGTTCTTTCTGAAACGGAACGCGTTCCATACTTCCCTATTCTACCGCGGTCCAAAGTCGATCGATGCTGTCGGCTACGGTCCGTTGGTACGCAAAACCAAAGCCGCTGCAGCTGCAACATCACTGCACTGCACTCTACCGCACCGCAGTAAAAATTGATCCTCGTCTTGAATCTCCGTTAGACTCGGACGTTTTTCGAACTATTCGGGTTCTGTTCCGTATGCTAGGAACAAAGGTCTTCGTGGGGTGAGTGTAAATCGACGTTCCGTTTTTCAGGTGGCAAGTTGATGAGAAAACTGAAGTTGACAGATAAAATAGTCGGCAAAGGTAAAAGAATCGACTCGAAATGTCGATCCATTGCTCGGTGGCTCCTATTACACGGGATCGCATTCCTTATGATCGTCGGCCAACGCGTGATTGCTCAAGATGCAATCAACTGGCCGCAATGGCGAGGTCCAATTGGGACAGGTGTTTCGGAGCACTCTCACCCACCGCTTGACTGGAGCGAAACGAAAAACGTTCTTTGGAAAACGGCTCTTCCAGGCAAGGGGCACAGTTCTCCGGTTGTTTGGGGAGACTCTGTATTCGTCACCACCGCAATTCCTGTTGGCACACGACTTGCGCCCAGAATGAGCGGTCGACCCGGTGAACATGACAATGCCGCTATCGATAGTGAGTATGAATTCGCGGTCATTGCCATCGACCGCGAGACCGGCGGAATCCGTTGGAAAAAGACGCTGCACCAAGAAATCCCGTTCGAAGCTGGGCATGTCACCGCAAGCTTGGCATCTGCATCCCCGGTAACAGACGGACAGTTTGTAGTAGCTCATTTTGGCTCACATGGCCTTTACTGTCTTGATTTCCAAGGGAATACGATTTGGAAAAGAGACCTTGGCAAGATGCACTCCAAACATGGGCACGGCGAAGGAAGTTCCCCAGTGGTGTTTGGTGAGGCGTTGGTCATCAATTGGGACCACGAGGAGGGATCGTTCATCACTAGCCTTAACAAACGTACAGGCAAAGAGAACTGGCGAATCCCCCGCGAGGAAGACACCTCGTGGAGTTCCCCTATCGTCGTAGAACAAAGCACAGGTCCGCAAGTCATTGTGTGTGGTACGAATCGCGTTCGTGGCTACGATCTCGGTAGCGGTCGTGTTGTCTGGGAATGCGGCGGAATGTCGTCCAATGTGGTTGCGACACCCGTTTTTGCAAACGGAATTTTGTACGTTGGTAGCAGTTACGAAAAACGAGTCCTGATGGCGATAGATGTTCGCGGAGCCGAGGGAGACATAACCGATACACCGCGCGTCAAGTGGACGCGATCGCGCGGCACTCCGTATGTCCCGTCTATGTTGCTATACGATGAATCGCTTTACTTCCTGACCCACTACCAAAATATGCTAACGCGCGTCCATGGCCCGTCGGGCATAGATGCACCCGGAGCGATTCGATTGGGCGGACTTGGAAACATATATGCTTCGCCTGTCGCGGCCGACGGGCATTTGTTTGTAACAGATCTGAATGGAACGACCGCCGTCCTGACACACGCCGATGTGCCTCGCATTTTGTTTCTCAATAAAATCGATGAACCGGTCAGTGCGTCGCTGGCCATCGCGGGCGAGTCCATCTTCATTCGCGGCGAACATCACCTGTACCGCATCGGTATCAAGCCAACTTTGCGCTAGCCCTTTCGTGAATCGAAAGAGACTCGTGGCATTCCAATCAGATCGCTAAACGGGCCATACGCGGTCTAAGACCTCGTGCGTACTAAGGTTTGTTGCTGGATTCGTCAACTCGATTGAGAAGCAAAATGGTTGGCGAGTCAACGCGCTCTTCAAGAACCGGAACAACCGAGTTTGGCTGCCTACGTGTGGAAGCATCGACTGCGGTCGTGTTCGGCTTGGCCGATAGGATTGTGACTTGCTTTGAATCAAGGGCACTTTCCGATGCAGCCGGAGCCCCAACTCTGCCCAACCTATTCCCACTCCTTTGGGCCACCGTTGATGTGGTGGCGATGAACTGATCGCGAATCTTTGGATCAATTTTAGTCAGCCGTTTGGCGAGCTGTTGGATCCCGTAAGGATTGTGTTCAGCTGTCTGCGATATTTGAGAACAAAACGATGCACACTCGGAGAAGTTGTAGTCTGCGGTTTTACCCATCAACGGCCCTAGAGTCTTCACAACAAGATCGGCCCCCATGTTATCCAGCTTCATAAAGACGTCCATTGATGCGACGATCCCCTGCTTGCCACCTGGTAGTGGCCCTGGCCGGTTATGAAGAATAACAACACACTTACCGTTCAATTCACGAGCCCAAAGATTTCCTTGGTACGAACCGTTTGCAAAATAGACATGCATTGACTCGCTGCCAAACACCAGGTCCATTTTACTGGTCGTTCCCGCCCCATCGCTACCTTGCAACTCGAACGGACCACTTCGTTGCAAAGACACCTTCGTCACATCCATCACTTCCCAGATATTTACGATCACTTCTGGATGTCGAACCAAAAACGTGAACATCTCCGGATCGCAGTCGACCGTTTCAGCTGGCATGCTTCGAAAGTAACTCGAGCTTGCGACAACGGTTTTTAGCCGAGCGCCTGCTTCGGGAGTCAACAGCTGGAATGGTATTCTCTGTATTGCAGCCTCTTTTGCCTCTCGACTGGATGTACCCTCGTTTTTGACTTGACCTCGTCGAACATTCCAAGGTTCGCCAACTCCAGGCTGTTGGGCCCAGCCATAACCATCCAAACTAAGTGCACTCCCCATCAACGCGGCAGCCAGGAGTACAAGGCGCCCGCGGTTTCTGCGAAGCCTGGTAAATTTGGTTGCGGTATTTCGCATTGGCAGATTGACCCATGGGGAAACTGTTTAGGTTAATCTGTACTGTCGGCAATCCCAACGCAAAAAGAATAGGAGAACAGCTCGAAAATATCCTGCTAGCATTCTGTTCTTTTCCAGCCCCCTCCGGTTGCCTTGGCACTTGGTACTTTTCTTCTTCCGCTCGCCAAAAGACATGAAATCTGCTAAAGATTCGTTCGCATGGAGTCCGTGCCGTTGCAGGAGCGCTGGCATGCAGGCTACCATCCTCGGTGGAAGTAATCTCGACGAATCGAAATAGGAGTGCGACGATGGCCTTAAGTGCAAAGAAGCTGCAAGAAGTAATGAAGGAGAAAAGGCGTCGAGATAAGCTGCCGCCTCGGCCAGTAATCGTCGAACCTGTCTCGCTCACATTGAAGCCGAGAGAATTGAGCCAGGTCACTGAGCAATGTTCCAACGTGTTACTTGCTATCGAAACCTCAATTGTTCAGAGTGCGCGAGAGCTGTCTATGGTCGACGATCTTGCGGTCAAAGAGGCGTTAACATGTTTGATACGGCATACCCCAATTGACAGGGAACCTGTCGCGTCTATCGTCGCGCGATTGGGAGCCGTGCGAGAATCGCTCATGGTAAATGACGAGAATTGGTCAATGTCGCTACGGGCGATTTGCAACTCGGTCATTCAACATTGCAAGCGCAACACGGGCGAGTTTAGCTATCTAACACACGCCCGACAGTTCTTGATCAAGGCCCAATCGGAAACGCGAACACCGATGTGAAGCCCTTGGTCATTCTTGAAGGGGAAATACCAAAAACCGCAAAACGAAACGTCAGTTTAGAACGTGATGAAATCGACTGCGAATTCGGTAATGTTCGGTTGATCCGGCGTTCTGACTATGCAATACTCACGACGTAATTGGATCCGCCGTGCGAAGGACGCATGCCGGATAAAACGGGTGCGTTTCAGAGCCATCCTTCTCCAGATTGAACAATAGAAACACATGGAAATTCACCGAACGTCTTCCAACTATCGCCCTTATCCGCCACCTCGCAAGAATGTTCTCCTGCTTAGTTGCATGGACCTCCGTTTAATCGATGATTTGGTGCCGTTCATGGAGGGAGACAATCTAGCCAATCGGTACGACCAGCTTGTATTTGCTGGCTCTGCGTTGGGTGTCATTCAACAAGATCATCAGTCTTGGTACGACGTTTTCTTTCAGCACTTGGACATTGCCGTACAGCTTCATCAGATCCAAGATGTATACATCATGGAACATCGGGACTGCGGGGCGTATGCCAAGTTCTTAGGCGTCAATGGAAAGTATGGCGATACGCCAGCTGACTTGAAGCGAGAGGAAGATGACCACCGACGATTTGCGTTCCAACTCAGGGACGAGATCGCGGCCCATTGCGCTCAGAAAATTCGTGATGGCGGCAACGCAGAGGACTGGGACGTCCACGTAAGGTGCTTTTTAATGGATTTGAGGGGTTCGGTCATTTGGCTCAAAGACGACGGCTCCGACGAACCGTTTTAACGTTTGCGCACAGGATTGATCGAACTGCTCAACACGCGCATCGCGTCAGGGACAAATGGGTTTTAGCGAGCCCGTCGAGAAACAACCTGAGCGACTGTCGAACGTGGTTCCTCGTTTTCCGGGCGGGAAGAGGTAATTCCAGGCCGAGTATTTCATGTGGCATGCTCCAAGCGTGGAGTCCGAGAACGACGAATATGGTTGCGATACCAAATCAGTCCATGAACGATTTTAAGCCGCTTCCAGGTCGGCTCGTTGTTGTCAAGTTTATGACGCACGAAAGCGAGGACGTGCTCTTTATCAAAATCCCAATGCTGCGACTCGCTATCAGGAATATTGTGGAATTTGCAAAAGCTCGCAAACCAGAAATGAGCGTACTTTTCGTCCTTATCCTCGGCTAAGCTACCGCTTTGAGACTTCATCATCCAACCCTCTTATGCCAAACTCATCAACC
>JANMNR010000573.1:0-1543 GCA_031368325.1 Pirellula sp. | reverse complement strand
GGCAACCTCTAAAAACTATACTGAAAAAAAGCATTAAAATATATTGTTAAATACAATAAAAAATATTATATTTGCATTATGAAAAAATTTAAACGTAGTCGTGCCTTAGGCTTTTTTGACGTAGAAATACGTCTAAGTAAGTTGAGTAAATTAGGCGATCCGTTAGAGCGGTTGAGCTTAGGGCTTGATTTTGAGTTATTTAGGTCTTATTTAACAGTGCAATTAGCGAAAATATCAAAAGGAGCAGGCGGTCGCCCATCGTATGATTATGTCTTGATGTTCAAAATTTTGATACTTCAAAGGTATTATAACTTATCGGATGACCAAATGGAGTATCAAATCAATGACCGTTTGAGCTTTATGCGGTTTCTGGGATTGACCTTAGCAGACGATGTTCCAGATAGTAAAACGGTATGGTTTTTCAGAGAACAACTAATTGAAATAGAAGCAATTGAGGGGTTATTTTTGTTGTTTCTTGGGGAGTTAAGTAAGCTAAATTTAGTGGTTCACGAAGGGAAAATCATCGATGCGAGTTTCATAGAAGTGCCCAAGCAACGTAATAGTCGGGAAGAAAATGCAGCAATCAAAAAGGGAGAAATCCCTGCTTCTATCAGTGTGAATCCGCATGTATTATCGCAAAAAGATACAGATGCACGTTGGACGAAGAAGGGTGGTGTGAGCTATTTTGGGTATAAAAACCACATAAAAGTGGATAGTAAAAGTAAAATTATTACGGGTTATACGGTAACTGTTGCGAGTGAACATGATTCACAAGAGCTTGATAATCTTATAGATAACAATGATTCAGGGCAAGAATTATATGCAGATGCAGCCTATAAAGGGGAAAAACAAAGCGAGCAAATCGAAAGCAAAGGTATGATTGATAAAGTCCATGAACGAGCATATACAAACACACCTTTGACAGAGACGCAAATCGCAAGCAATAAAGTGAAATCGAAAACTCGAGCAAGGGTAGAGCATGTTTTTGGTTTTATGGAAATGAGTATGAACGGAATGTATCTCTATAACATTGGTAAAAAGCGTATAACTGCGGTTATTGGCTTGATGAATTTAACCTACAACATGTTTAGAAAAATTCAACTGATGCCGATTTGATGGGAGAGGTATGCCCTTTTTGTAAATACGAAATATGAAAACATCTGAATATTAGGTATTTATAAAAAGTTTAGTAACCTATAACCTGTACAATGCCGTTTTTAAAAAATGAGCCAAATAGTAGAGGGAAGGAATAGGGAGTTTTTAGAGGTTGCCTTAAAAACGAATATAAATAAAAAATCGCAGAACATTTCGCTTGCTGCCCATGCCGCCAAACCAACGCTGCAAATCCAACGGGCGGCACGTCAGCAAGCGGTGTCGTTAGCGGTAGTTAAGATAAATACTGGGTGTTGTATGAATGTAAAAATCCATACAAAAATCAAAATTTTAGAGTTAATCAAAATTAATTACAAATATACTAAACTTAAATTATAATAATATGGCACTAACACTACATGCTGCAATAGAAAGGCTTTTAATCCAAAAT
>JANMNR010000532.1:0-5586 GCA_031368325.1 Pirellula sp. | reverse complement strand
CGCCGCTGTTTGGCCGTTTTAACTGCGCCATACATCAAGGGCAATTCCACGTTCTCCAATGCTGACGTCCGAGCAAGCAAGTTGAAGTTTTGGAACACAAAACCGATGTGTTCATTTCGAATGCGAGCACGCTGGTCGCGAGTCATGTGGACGACTTCTTGTCCGCTGAGCAAATAACTACCCATCGTCGGTCGGTCCAAGCAGCCGAGGGTATTCATCAGCGTTGACTTCCCGGATCCACTTGGACCGATGAGCGCGGAATACTCACCGCGTTCCATGTTGAGATCAATGCCGTCTAACGCGCGCACCTCAACTTCGTCGAGCTGGTAGATTTTCGAGACGTTTTTGATTTGAATTAGCGTGCCGTTGGAATGGTTCATGCGTCGGGCTAAATCGCCTCAGGTCCCCGTTCACCTGTTCGAATTCGAATACAATCGTCCATCGGTAGAACGAAGATTTTTCCGTCTCCAATCTGCCCCTTCTCGCCTGTTTTGGCACCTTTGAGAATCGCGTTGATCGTGGGTTCGACAAACTCGTCGTTGACCGCAATCTGCAGCTGGACTTTGCGCAAGAGATTGACCGAGACGTCGTGCCCTCGAAAGGCGGTCTTCTGGCCTTTTTGCCTTCCAAAGCCAAGGCAATCCAGGACCGTCAAACGAAAGACCTCGACCTCAGTTAAGGCCTCTTTGACTTCCTCCAATCGGCTTGGCTGCACGATCGCAATAATCAACTTCACGGTAAATCCTAACGTTATGGGCGACCCAATACCAAGTAGTTTCAGGTCCAGATTGTCATCGCAAAAGCTTACCGGTTCAAGTCGGCCAGGGGCAGTTAACCGCCATCCAAGTCAGAATCGACCAGAAAGACCCGCCGACCAACCGCGAAAGAGTTGATCATCATCGGTTTGCATGGAAAATGAAGTATGCAGCGGGTCGCCGGCAAGTCGCTGGTCGGCTGCGGTCGCAAGCCCAGGAAAATACCACAATTCATATCCGCCGAACGCGGTAATGCTCTTGGAAACTTGGTACTTGAGACGCCCATTTACGCCGAACATGAAATTGATCCGCAATCCGTTGTCGCTTGTGGCCAACAACGAAGTCGCGCCGCTGCTCGCCCGAACGGATGCATTTGCGAAATTTCCGTAAACACCAACCAATGAACCGATGCCAAGCGAGAGCCGCTGGCTAACCGGTCGAAACAGATCGAGTCCAATCTGGCCGCCTGCCATGAAGTTTTCCGTCTCGATTTGAAATTGACTGCTGGATGCCCCTCTGGTTGAGTCAAGCGTAAAACGCTCATTGTGGTCGAAAAATCGCAGCCCGTAAAAAAACTGCGACTGCTCATCACCGGACGAGCACCGGTTCAACTCGTACGAGGATAGCTTGATGCGATGCGAGGGCTGATGGCGATCTGCCGCATCGAATGCTGGTGCCAGAGTCGATGGAAGACTCGAATCCACCGGGCCAATCATAGAGCTTTGCTTTTCAAAATGGAACGGACCAGTAAAGATGAAATCGAGCCGTTCAAGACTACCGAATAGCCTTGATAGGATGAAGCGTCCGGAAAGCTCGCGATCGAAACTTTGAAGCGATTCATTCTGCGAGTATGGACCCACGGAGTCGTTACTTCGATAAAGGCTGATCGCTTCGAAGCCGGCAACGAAGTTTGGGTTCAACGGATCGATCCCAAGTCGATCGAGCCAACCTGGGGAGTTCGTCCAACTTAGAAATTGGGGTTAAGTTGAACGTGTACGACGGACTTCCAGTCCGTCGGCGCCAACGATTTTCGACGGACTGGAAGTCCGTCGTACCCAAAAATCAAATGTGGAAGACGCCCTATTTGACAACCGTGAGTTTGTCTTTCACCGGCACAAGGTACAATTTCCGAACCAATTCGAGGATCCTCTTTGCGGACTCTTCGCTTTCTGTTTTGCCCCGAACCTCGATTGAGCCGTCATCCTTGCTGATAATATTGACGTCAGCTCCGGGGAAACTTTGTGCAATGACTTGCTTGATGTCTTTTACTTCATTGCGAGTCGCCTGCACTTTGCCCCTCTGCTGTGATACGTTAACGCGAATCAATTGAGGCCGTTCTCCCAAGTCAGAAGTCCAGATTTGAACAAGCGAGGTCCCTTGTTGGTTGCCAACAATGGAAATCGTCCGGCCATTGTGGAGTACTTTGCAAATATTCTCGTCTTGTACAGCCAACGCAGTCAGCTTGCTGCTCAGGTCCATCGACGTGGCAGTCAAGCACTCTAATTCGACTACTGCGCTCGGAGATTGCGTCAACATTTTCGCGTCGAATTTCCTTCGTGAACTGTCCACGGTTTCCACTGCGTCGAGCTTTGCCAATTGCAACTCCGAACCATGCGAAACTGTTTTCGCATCGGCCGCATTGGTAGCGTTACCGCTCTGTTCCACAGCAGGAGGCACAAATGAGATGAATGCGTCGTCGACAGCGTCCGAGACAACCGCTTTAGTAGGACCCCCAGACTTGAAGTTTGGTCCAATTGGATTGAAACCAGATGCACCGCTTGTGATTGCGTTCGGAACAAGCGATGCGTCGACTTCGACTGGCGGTACCAATTCGTCCGGTTGGTCACTCGATGAATGCGATTCAAGTTCTGTAGACTGCGCCAATACGACGGTATGACCGAGTTGAGTTGGCTTGGGCTTAACCAATTGGGGTGTGCGGTTCTTCGGTGGGGCCAGGCTGCCTGCAGGCTGATCGATGGGGGAACCGACGGATGTCCCGGAGCTACTGTCTGCGATTGAGATTCGAATCGCGGATTGCACCGCGTTTGAGCCAGCGTTTGCGGTTGCATTTCCCTTTTGAGGTGATTTTTCAAAAAGGAAAGGGGGCATTTTCGCGGGTGGTCCGAGCGGGCGAGATGCAACGATCTCGCTTTCGTCGGATTCTATTACTTTGACCATTGATGACTGGTTTGACGTGTTGATACAACTGGTGCTGTCGCCACCGGTTCCGCTCCCCAACTTCATTACGACTTTGCCCGAAGGATTTTTTGTCGGGACCTCGGACATACGAGGCGGTGCAGGCAACAGTGAAAAGCCAGACGATGGTAGGCTAGGAGCCTCGTTAAAGGAGGGTGCAGGTTGAAGTTGCGGGGAATTTGACGCCAAAGCAGAATTCGTGGGCAATGTAGGCATCATCGGAACCGGAAGCGTCGCCGTCGTTGGCGGCAAAACTTGTCGTGGTAACGGAAGCGTTGATTGCATGTTCGGAGCCGATGTATTGCCAGCCGCTTGTGAGTCGCCACTGGGATGAATCAGCCGAATGCCTAATGCTTTAACTCCAGGCTTTGAAATGATCTTGGTTATGGATTGACTAGCCGGCTCTTCCACTGCAAATAGCGAACGCGAGCTATAACCCGCAATGACAGCTGCAACGACTGTCAAAGCTATCAATCGTCGCTTGGCTCGCTTTTGAATTCGAACAATTCGCTTGCTATGCATTTGCCTGGCCCAATCCTTCTACATTATTAAGCGCACCGAAACGACTTCGCCGTTTCCGAAAACGCTCCTGAAAAGGTCTATCGGATGTAGGGCCTGGCAAAGTTGAACGAATTTGACGGTTGTACCGAAGATGACCTCCGCAGCTATTGATAGCTTTTAGCCCGTCAGTCTAATGACTAGCCATGGCCTAAGCCGAGTGACAGATGAATTCATACCGTACGACGGACTTCCAAGTCCGCCGAAACAAACGAAGGACCAAGGATGTCCGTCGTACAGCAGGTAAATCTATATCGGCCGCTCGCCTCGAAGCCATTCGACCTTGCTTTGGCAGCTTTCCAGAAGTTAGACTCCGGCCATGGCTTCTATTCTCATTACCAACTCCGTACCGACAGACCCCATTCTTCGCCAGATTCCGCGACGAACCGCGAAGTGGTGCAATCATCGCTTTTTGCTCCTCCCCAATGAAAATGCGATCGACGCTTGGGTCGTGTACGACAATTTGCTCAAACCGGAAACGAACCGGATAGAACGTAGCCGCACGATGTTGGTCACCGGTGAACCGCCAAGCGTCCGTCGCTACCGCTCTGTATTCACAAGTCAGTTTGGCTCCGTTCGGACCAGTCACTCCTCGATTGAGCATCCTGAACTTGTTCGAGGCCATGAAGCACAAGTATGGCATTTTGGAATGCATCCGTGCCGAACACATTCCGAGATTTTGGATTACGACACGCTGGCTGGCATGGCACCACCCAAGAAGACTAAACTACTAAGTGTGATTTCCAGCAATAAACTGGTTACCGACGATCACCGACAACGGCTTCGATTTGTCGAACAATTGAAGGCTGCGTTCGGTGATCAAGTCGACGTGTTTGGTCGAGGCATTCGCGATGTTCCAGACAAGGCGGATGCCATTTGGGAATACAAATACCATGTTGTTTTAGAGAACGACCATTCTGAATACTACATGTCGGAAAAGCTACCGGACAGCTTGCTGGGCTGGAGTTTTCCTTTCTATTCGGGTGGGCCATTTGCAGATGGCGTTTTTCCAACGACCAGCTTTGCACGAATCGACATGTACCATCCTGCCGCTTCGATTTCGACCATCCAGTCCCACATTCAACGGGATTCCTATCGAAGCCATCTCGACCAGATTGCTGAAGGACGCCGCATCGTACTAGATGAACTCAATTTGTTTGCAGTGCTTTGCAAGGCGTATGATGCGATGAAAAAGGGACTCGAAAACAACAGGCAACCTCCACGAAAGGTTCCGCTGACGACACTACTGCCAAAAAGGAAATCTGTTCGCTTGGGCATACATCGATTCATGCGTTCTATTTCGCTTGCTGCCTAAGGAGATTGTGAGAAACATGCATAAGCCAGCGGTATCCGTCGTAGTGCCTGTCTACAATGCTGGAATCCACTTGGTCAATGCCATCGGTAGCATCGTGGATCAGTCGTTCGAGGATTGGGAACTGATTTGTGTAGACGACGGCAGTACCGATCAGAGCCCAAGGGTTCTTGATTGGTTTGCAAAGCTAGACCCCAGGATTCGTGTTTACCATCAGACAAACTCCGGAGTGGTTGCCGCTGCAAACCGTGGCCACCAATTGGCGAGGGCTGATCTGGTGTGTCGCATGGATGCCGATGACGTTGCAATGCCAAACCGATTGATGCATCAAGTTGACTTCATGCGCAACAATCCGGAGCACGTCGCGGTGAGCGGTACAATTCTAGAGATCGATATCGACTCGGAACCACTGGGATTACAATCCCTTCCATCCGAGCATGATGCCATCGTTCAACGTCTTCTCACTCGGGAAGCAGGTTTGTTCCAACCCGCAAGCATCATGCGGGCGGCTGCGTTCAACAAGATCGGAGGATTTCGACCCAAGTACCAGTGGATCGAGGACCAAGATCTCTGGCTCCGCATGAGTCAAGTTGGTCGACTTGGAAATACAGATGAGCTAATTCTTTGCTATCGACTTCATCCGTCCAGTTGCACCTGGACGATGGCAAATTTGCGTGCCGACCTCATGACGCAATTGATGCAGGAAGCACACGCTGAGCGAGAAATTTTCGGCAATGTGAAAACGATGACGTCGCCGCCATCCCG
>JANMNR010000495.1:0-4976 GCA_031368325.1 Pirellula sp. | reverse complement strand
GGAAGCTGGAGTGGATCGAAAGTCATCTCGAAATACCTCATTCGGAATAAGATGCGTGTGAAGTGAATGGCAGGACCAATTTCAGCGGATAGCGATGGATATTCACAACGCCAGCCTATCGGTGTTGCAAATTTTGCGTATCCTTGAAGTTCGAAAATTTGACAACCAGTCGGTTATAACCCAATGAACTTGGTATGCAACACGATCCGCTATCCTTCGAAGCCAAAATCCCTCCAGTTCCTCAAGAAACTAGGGGCTTTGCGCCAGGCTTGTCAGAAAACACTCCCGCGTCAAGTAGCAGTAACGCGTCCGACGAATCCGATGAGGACTCGGACGAATCGATGCAGCAACTTATGCGAGGCCGATTCTTTCGTGAGGAGGACCAGTCCGTCTTTGTAGACTGGATCAAAACCGATATGCCTATCGAGCTTGAGATAGGATCCGGCAAAGGGCTCTTTTTAACGAACGCTTCGAAAAGATCTCCGAATCGACGATTCGTCGGACTGGAACTGGCCGCCAAGTATGCTCTCGATTGCCAGTCGCGCGTCGAGAAAACAGGAATTCCCAACGCCAAGTTTTTTGCGTGCGATGCCGTCGCGGTCCTCGATCAAGATGTTGCAGACGATTCGCTTGACGCGATCCATGTTTACTTCCCAGACCCTTGGTGGAAGTCTCGTCACAAAAAGAGACGCGTGCTCAATGAAAAGTCACTATGCAACATTGAGCGCACTCTCAAACCGTCCGGTTCTTTGCACTTTTGGACCGATGTTCTCGATTATTACGAAGGGACACTTGAGCTGATTGATCAGGTGACCAAGCTCAAGGGACCATTCTTTGTGAGCGAACCACCTGCCGCGCACGATATGGACTATTTGACTCATTTTGAGCGTAGAACTCGCCGGAACGGTTTGCCAGTGTACCGGTCTCGGTTTACTAAGGTTGGCTAATCTTCGATCCCTTCAGAATCGGCCTCCCTCTCCGCCCGTTGTTTCCGGTGGTGTCGCTTCGCTCACCCACCGGCTAATCTCTTGATATCCCTTCGGGATGACACAAGCTCAAACCCTTCCTCGAGATTGCTAATTATTGTGCAGCCGTTCCACCGTTGAGGATATAGGCCAGCAAGTCGAGGATCTCTTCCTTGGTCATCATGGCCAATAAATTGACTGGCATCGGCGAGATCTTTGAGGTCCCGATACTCACGACTTTCTTACGGTCGATCGACTTGCTTTCGTTCGGGTCCGAAGCATCGGTATTGATTGTGATCGAATCGCCGTTCAGGTTGACGATCACTCCACGAAATCGCTCGTCGTCATCGGTGATAACCTCAATTGGTACAAACTGCTCGTTAATTTCTTTGCTCGGGGTAACAATCTGTTCGAGCAGGTCCTTGATCGAGTAGCGACGGCTTGCACTCGTCAAGTCAGGGCCTGTCATCCCACCCTCATTACCGAATCGGTGGCAAGTGAAACAAGCGGCTGCACCAAACATCTTACGTCCATTCTCAAGATCACGCCGAAGAATTCCCTCGTTCAAGGAACCATTGTGATTGAGCCCTTCGGTGGCCATCGCGACTAGTTCATCCAATTTGTAGTCGTTCTCCTTGCGACCTGCAAAAATCGCTCCAGCATTCTCAATGGCGGATTTGCGGACCGGTTTTTGTTCGAGCAGGGCAGCGAGATCTTTCTTCTCGGCTTCTGAAAAAGTATTCAAGGCATCGTTGCGGATAAACTCGATGAACTTATTGAAGCTGGCACCGCCACGGAAGTTGGCCGCTTTCAAAAACCACTCCAGGTAAGCGGTCCGCGTCTGAGTCGTCCATCCGGTTTTCAACGCGCGAAGCGATCGGGCGTATTCGATTTGTTCCTCTTGTCCTGGCGAGCGATTCATGAGCGCGATTGCTTTGTCCGCAACCGTTGGCGATTGCAAATAGACGAGAGTTTCGCAAAGGAGCCAATTCAATTCAAATCTCTTGCTCGGGAACGCTGGATCGAGCTTGGCAATCAAGCGGCCGATCGTGGCTTCGTCCGGTCGACCGAATCGATTCATGATGATTTCAATGGTTCGAACGTAAGTTAACTGGCGATCAGCCGGAAGCTTCATCCAATCCATCTTTTCCATAGCCGCAAGCAGTTTTGTGCTCAATCCGACATCGACAGCAGGTGAATCTTCTTTGCGAATTAACGGGCAAACGCCACCAACGCGGGCCGCGGCAAGAATCAATTCGACTTGGATTGCGGCGTTGGTTTCATTCAGTGCTTTCGGCAGCCAACTTTCAAGCGGTTGATGTTCGATCGCAATGCGAGCAGCCCATCGAATGAATCGATCGCTGTTAGCAAGATGCGGCCAAGCCGTTTCAATCGCTTGCGGGCTTTGCTTTCCATGAAAAAATTCGAGCTGCTTGCGAAGCGTGCGGGCCGCTACGACCTCAGGACTCAGCGAGCTCGCTGTTCTGCTACCAGGTTGATATCCAGAAGTGACGGAAGCCGTCGATTCGTTGCCAATGTAAGAAACTCGATACAACCCGGACTGAACGCGTCGACCACCGATGGCGAAATACATGGCCCCGTCGGCTGGATTGATGATGGCATCCGTCATTGGCAGAGGTGAGCCAGAGACGAACTCCTCCTTGGAGGCGGAATAGCTGGAACCGTTTGGCGTTAAGTGGACAGCCCACATCTTGCCCCAGCTCCAATCCAAGATAAACAATGCTTTCTGGAACTTGGCAGGGAATTTTGCACCGTATCCAAAGGTTGTGCCGGTAGGCGATCCCGGTCCAATATTGATGGTGGCTGGCAAGTTGTCAGGGTAAAACTCCGGACGCTTGCCTGCTCCATTTCGCCAACCGTATTCCGAACCGCTAACAACATGATTTACCCGAGTTGGGCGATACCAAGATGTATTGAAATCGTATTCCATGTCCGCATCGTAGGTAAACAGTTCGCCTTCGTCATTGACCGATGCATCGAATATATTTCGATATCCATTGGAGAAGACTTCGAACTTTTGACCATCGGGTGAGACCTTGTAGATGATGCCCCCTGGGCCAAAGACGTCGCGCATGAAGCCCTTTCCGTCAGGCATTCGCGGCAAAAGATGGTCTTCACCCCAGACGGAGGGGACGGGTGATGTTGACTCCGTCATTGTCTTTTTGGCCCCATTGCCACAAACGAGGTATAGCGACTTGCCATCCGGGGTGGGGACGACTGCGTGAACACCGTGGTCACCATTCGCCTCGATTGCACGCAACATTTCAACCTTGTCCAACTGATCATCACCATTGGTATCCGTGATGCGATAGAGTCCTGAAGGGATCTTTTTTTCGTAGTCGTTTACGCCGACGTAGAGCGCTCCGAATGCCCAAACCATTCCATTGACGGCTCGAATTTCAACAGCCAGCTTTTCGACTTTCTTGGGATCAAGAGGTTGGCCTGCTGGAGGAGCCGCAAACCGAAACAAGCCACCGTACTGGTCGCTCGCCAGAATTCGACCTTTGTCGTCGAAGCACAGATTGACCCAAGAACCTTCTTGATCGCCTGGAACGGAGTAGAGCAGTTCTACTTTAAAATCCTTTGGCACTTTGATGCGATCGACGGGTGTCGCCTTGTTCTCATTGATGACGGGACCGACGGCGGCCTGACGTGCAGGTTTGGGTTTAGCGGGCTCTTGTTTAGCCGGCTCAACAACAGGGAGGACAACAGCCACGGCCTTCTCCGCAGCCGGTTTTGCTTTCGCTGGCTTTGTTTTCTTTTCAGGATCGCCGATCTGCTTGGCATCCTTCGGAACCGGCTTCTGTTCCAGAGTCAACAGGTCTCCATCGGGCAACTCTTTGAGGAAGACATCTTTGATCTCAACCTTCATCGCTGGGCCGCGATGCACTTGAAATGCGATCAAGCCTTCCAGTTCACGTTCCGCACTTTGATGGTCAATAAGATCGGCAGTAGTCTTTCCGTTCACTTGGTGAATCAAGTGATTACCGCGAGCAATGATTTTGTATTCATTCCATTCAGGCACAGCGACTTCAACAGGAGCTTGCTCTTTGACCAACCATTTGGCACCGGAGTCATCCACGATAACCTCCTGTCCGTTCTTGGTGATGATGCCGCGTCCGCGTTCGTCATAGACCATCGCGTTATTGGCTGGAGTTGGATGGACATCGCATTGGTAACCGCCGACCGACCACTTTCCAACTTCGGCCAATTCGCGACTCCGATATTGGATTCCTGAGTTGTTCCCGGTTTGTCGCAGCGTTACCCGCAGTTCGAAATTTTTCACACGGCCACCGCGCCAAATCAAGAACTGATTGTACGGAAGCGGCTCGTCCGCCTTGGTGATTCCCGTGATGACGCCGTCCTTTACGCTCCAGAGCTCCGGGTTCCCATCCCAACCTGTTAGGTCCTTGCCGTTGAATAGGTTGCGTTCTTGCGCGTGCAAAAGGGAGCCAAAAACAAAAACGAAAACAAAAATGAACTTCATGACTTATGAACTTATGTTGAGGGGAGGTGCGATCGACCGTCGCGATAGACTAATAGGGGCGGGAGGGATGTGCCATCCCTGGAATGCTGCATTCTAAGTGATTCGCACTCCGCTGTCAGCAAAAAAGAGGCGGTTTATGGTACGGTCGTCTAGTGCCGCTACCGTCTAGGGCTGCTAATGCGAGATCAAAAACGGCACGAAGTGCCGTGCTTTACAATGGACCTGACTAATCAGATATCGTCCTCGATGTCGACTTTGCGTTTAGACTCATCCTCTTTGCCGGGACGACGATCCAGTCCGGCCCGCTCCATTAGCGAGGCTCTTAGCGAGAGATCAATTTGATCGTCATCTCCCGGAGGTGGCCCCATCGCTCCTAGATCTTCGGGATTGTACCTGATCTCGTATTGGTGTTTAGCGATTGTAACGATTACGCCAGGGTCAAGACGCTTTCGACTAACCCGATAACCGTTTACCTTGGTGCCATTTCGGCTATCCAAATCCTT
>JANMNR010000452.1:0-12385 GCA_031368325.1 Pirellula sp. | reverse complement strand
CCGGGCAACTTCGCTGCGACAAGCACTGGCTCCATTGCCGATGTTGC
The DNA here is from genome assembly GCA_031368325.1 of Pirellula sp. Classification (GTDB taxonomy): domain Bacteria; phylum Planctomycetota; class Planctomycetia; order Pirellulales; family Pirellulaceae; genus JBKCUI01. The sequence continues at coordinate 12,338 of JANMNR010000452.1, read as the reverse complement.
GGGTGCGAACATTCAGGCTGCGACGATGCATTTGAATGCCGCAGGTTCAATTTTGCTGGCGGACAACGCAACCGATGTTCTAAACATCAGCGGTGCCGTTTCGCTCACATCAGCTGATTCCGTGACGATCGCCAATCCTGGCAATGTGACACTGGGCGATGTTACTGCTACCGGAACGAACATTTCCCTGTTTGAGGATGCAAACACGACTCTAGCTTCGATTGCGACGACCGGCAACTTCTCCGCAACCAGCGCCGGCAACATTACCGATGTTGCGGTAGCGAACATCCAAGCCGCAACGATGAACTTGAATGCGGCTCTATCCATTCATCTCGCAGACAACGCAAACGATTTTGTTTCGGTAACCGGCCATTCGTTCCTTGCTGCTACGGGTCGCATCGATGTCCATTCCGCTGGCGTTGCCAATTTTGGCTCCATCGGTCTAGTGGGCAGCAGTGTGGTCATCTTTGAGGATAGTAGCACACACTTGGATGGCACAATCGTTGCCCAATTCGAACTGAATGCCCGCGATGGCGTCACCCAGTCCGGTATCGACACTGGAGCTGGGACAAGTGTACTTCGCGTGGCCGGTGCTGTGCATGTTTCGTTGCTAGCAAGGCCAGGGTTCGTTGATCTATATCGCACCAGTAGCAATCCGGTGAGCATTGTTTCGAACGGGCGACTACTCGACAATCAAGTCGATGGCGTTTTCACTGCCGTCGGAATCGACGGCGATTTCCGATTGCGTAATACCTCCACGCAGGCGTCCATTGGAACCATTTTGGGTACGTTTGATGACCTGACCATCTGGCATACCCAAGCGTCCATCGGTCTTCGCAGTCAAGTTTTTCAAGTCGATGGGAACCTCACCTTAATTGCGGGGATGGACGTTCGCGATCCTTTTCCTCGCAGCGCTAACCCGATCGACGTCATTGCCAATGGCGGCCACAGCATTTCCGACCTGGGAACCCGGGTGAGCGTAGCGGGAGATGTGTATGCGCTTGCTGCAGGTGATATCCGACTTGGAGATGCCTCTGGGGAATCTCTCCAAGCGATCACGGGATCGTCTTCGTTTATCTCCCTTGGCGGAGGACAAGTTTCTTTGGGCGGAGATGGAGTAACCCATGTTGCCGAGCTAGGCATCTACTCCCAAAGCATCGTCAACGGCCAACGCGGAAACATCGTTGTCCAAGTAGACAGCTCCGTTGCCATGACCAACCCAATCATGCCAACACCTGATGGCAGTCCACTGCAATTCACTGGAAACGCGATTTCCATTCATTCCAACGGACAAGTTTCAAACACGCCAAACACGCAAATCAATGCATCCGGCAATCTGAATGTTGTCGCGATCGGTAATATCGATTTAGTCAATAGCGCCGACGATTTGCTCAATGTTGCAGGATCAACCGATTTCGACTCCCGGACAGGTTCGATCACACTAGGCTTGAACGGTGCTGTCAAAATTCAAGACGTGAACTTAAATGCACTCAATGGCGGAATCGACGTTGGTGGTCCAGGTCGGACTGAGCTTGGCTTGATCGAGGCGCGAGCCATCGACGTTTCCATACAAGAAGAAACCGCCATGATCATCCGAGCCGCGATCGCGACCAATCGATTGGAACTGGCCACCGATCAAAGCATTTTGAATACCGTATCCCATCTGCCAAATGCCTCATTCGGCATCTCAGCAAAGGAGCTCATTGTCGATGCTGGTTCCTACGCTCATCTTGGTCGAATTTCGATTGACCGCTTTACTGGAACGGTCCACACCAACGGAACCTTGTCAAGCAACACACTCTTCGCACTCAACCAAACCGCCAACCTCAGTGGCCAGAGTTACTTGAACGCGGTCGGAGAGAACTTGCCTCTTGGAATCGCATCCTTGAATCCCCTCTTAAGTGGCGAGACCATCAACGGTCTAAGGTCCAAGGCTTCGTTTATTGAGAGGTTTGGAATAGAGTACGGCTTGTTTGTTCAGAATGATAAAGAGCTAACGATCCAAAAAATCAACGCAACAGGCGATGCCATTAATGTGATGGTTGAAACAGATCGAGGTTCGGATTTGATCGTGGAAGGAGCAGTTCATCAAAAGTTTACAAATGCAGACCCCGGCGGCTTTGTTCTCATCGCCGGCAATCGTCTAGTAATGAACCAAGGTGCTGAATTGCGAATCGAGCAAGTAACACCGAACGTTTCCACGACTCGCCTAGTTTTGCAGCCGAGCTTGATTGCAAGTGCGTTTGACGGAGGTAGAGGCCCCGCAGGATACGAGTCCACACGTGACGTTTTGTATGCCTCCGATGCGTTTGCGGATACGGGGACTCAAAATGTACTCCAGAAAGTCTCGACTCAGTTCGGCGTCTCTGGCGAAGCGGGTTTTCAGACCCTTATCCGTTACGCAGACGGCTCATCCCAGTTGTTCGATGCCAACCAGGAACTAGAAGCGTCGTTGCAATCCAATCGATCGGCGAACGCACAATCTGGAGTCATTTCTGCGCACTCCGCTTCGGCTGGCGACGCCGCGGTTGTTGAACGAAGCGTGGCGTTTGCGGATGCGTTTCTAGGCACTTTTCAAACGATGCCAACCACTGCAGTATTCCGCCGGTCCTCCGATTTTTTTCTGTTTGAACAATCAGGTGCGGTTGATTCAAGCGTGATACGAGTGGATCTTACGCCGGTAGTCGATCTGGTCGGCGAAGTCTTTTCACCCGGTAGAAAGATCAGTTTCTCCTTGCCATCCGAAATCATCGTCACACCAGGTGTGATAGTGGCCCCGATTCGAATCGCTCCCGAAGCTCCTATCTCGTACTCCAACCTTTCCACCGATATCGAACCGAGCGTCTTGCGCGATGCACAGTTCGAGGTCTTTATCGTAAACGTTGGATTCGAAGATTCGAATCGCGACGGCCAGCCGTCGGACTCTGAGTTGCCATCTCGAAATGAGGTTCGAATAGAAGCCATCGTTTCAAAGGATAAGGAAGCAAGAGCAACGGAGGCTCCAATTGCTCAAGGGGCAGAGAAAAGGATGAATCTGTCGCCGGGCGAGGCAGATGCTTCCTCGCAAGTTTTCAAGAGCAAAACGGTTCCAACCGCCGAGGAAATCGAAGCCTGGATAACCGAGTACAGGGACGACCCAGCCAAGCCATCGGGCGCTTATGCCATTATTTCGGTGGATAGCGTCACAGGTGCCAAAGTGCTCAAGGTGTTCGGTGTGCGTGACTTTGAATCAACGCAACCGAACCCATCCTCTGAAAGCGAGTCAGTCCCTACACCGGAGTTGACTCCCGAACGGGAAGCACCCAAGGTACCTATCGACCCGGATAAATCGGCTTCATTTATCAAACAGAATACAGACACATTCGTCGACCCAATCGCATCCGCAGATCGCGGGCAATTGGGAATGCTGGCAGCAGGAGTTGCTGTAGGTGCAGTATGGACAGTTTCCAGTGGTACAGACAATCGCTTTGGACGACTAGCTCGCTCCCTTCGTGCGTTGCGTCGAAATGAGTCATGGAGCCAAAATGACCAAGTGTCCTAAATGCAGTTTTATTCTACCGAGTAGCCCCATTCCTAGTGCCTGCCCAAATTGCAAACACGCGATTGCGAGTCAGGCTTCAGCAAAGACGATGAACGTCAATGAAGCCACGGTCGATAGCACGATCGATTTGGATGCGATTGGTCTATCCACATCCAGCGCAATCGACGCCGCAATTGAGGCTGCAAATGAGCCTTCCAAGACAGGCGTTTTTAACGACGCCACCACCGACGGAACCTTGGATGTGGGGAGTGATTTCGCACCGGGTCAAACTCGTGACGAACAAAACCCTATCGACAAGACGATAGATACCTCGTCCATTCCACACGATGCATTACGATCGCCGACACGATCCGACAGCGATGCTACGATCGATGAGGAGTTATTGAAACAGATCGGGGAATCGGATCCGCTGGGTGCGACGCTTGGTCCCGAACTGGATAATGCAAACATAAGCCCTGCCGCAACGATAACCGTCGGTTTGACGGGCATCTCGCTCGGCGGATCGGGTGCTCCCAAAACAATGGTCAAAGGCACCACGCACGACGGCGCGAGACAATCGGGGAATGGAAACAAAACCGCAGGCAACTCGCCGCATGGGGCGGGTGAGACCTCGATCGATTTCGGCCGTTCGGTACTTTCCACGATCAGCAAACGCTCTCTTGCTGAAAAGTCGGGGTCACTGTCGTCGATGCCCGACTACGAAATTGTTTGCAAGCTGGGCGAAGGTGGTATGGGTGTCGTCTACTCTGCCATTCAAAAAACGCTTGAGCGAAAGGTTGCAATCAAAGCGATCAAAGCAGGCAAAGCTACTTCCGAAGAAAGTCGAAGCAAGTTCTTTTACGAAGCGCAAATCACAAGCGATTTAGACCATCCGAACATCGTTCCTATTCACGAAATGGGTGCAAACGACGATGGGACTCTGTTCTACTCCATGAAGATGGTCGATGGAACGCCGTGGGAAGACGCGATTCTGAACAAAACCCGTGAGGAGAATATCGAAATCCTGATGAAGGTTTGCGATGCCGTTGCCTTTGCTCACAATCGCAACATCATCCACCGCGACCTGAAACCCGAAAACGTCATGCTCGGTGCGTTCGGTGAAGTGCTGGTGATGGACTGGGGGTTGGCGGTCAACATGAATACCACTCAATCGTTCGGCATGAGTGGTACACCCGTCTATATGGCACCCGAGATGGCAAAACATGATCTCTCGAAGATTGGTAAAGCCAGCGACATCTACATCTTAGGCGGTATTCTTTTCCAGATCATCGTTGGCAAAGCACCGCACAAGGGCAAGACGGTACGCGAGTGCATCGCCAATGCGATACAAAACATCAACATCGACCCAGGATTCGAAGACCCGTTGTTGGATATCGCCAATCATGCGATGGCAACCGAGCCATCCGGTCGCTACACATCCGTCGTTGCGTTTCAAGAGGCGATTCGCGAACACCTGCGATACGCACAAAGCATTTCTCTAACGAATCGTGCCGAAGAACTTTTGGCAAGCTCCATTCGCAACAAGGACTATCAAGGCTTTTCGCGCGCTCTCTTTTCGATGCAGGATGCCATCGAACTTTGGCCTGGTAATGAAGCAGCCAAAGAAGGGTTACATCGGACGCGGCTGGCATACGGACAATGCGCTTTGGATCGTAGCGACTACGACTTATGTTTGCAAACGCTCGATACTCGAATTGAGGACGAAGCGGCTCTGCATCAGCTCGCCACGCAACGCAAGGCAGAGATCGTACAGCGCGACAAACGTTTCAAGTTGTTGCGAAAAGTCTTGGCGGCAGTTATTCTGTTTGCTGTGGTAACATTGACCGTCGCCACGCTTTATGCGCGACGGCAAACACAGATCGCGCAGGAACAAGAATCGCTTGCTGTCAAATCGGCCGACCTTGCTAGGAAGTCCGCTGAATCCGAAAAAGTCGCTCGAATCAGCGAAGCCGGCGCCAAACAGATCGCGATCGAAGAACGCAATCGAGCCCAGCAATCTGCCGAAGACGAAAAGGCCGCACGCAAAAGCGAAGAGGAAGCCAAACAGCTGGCTCAGGCCGAACGCGACAGAGCAGTCATGGCGGAAAAAGAAGAGAAGCTTGCAAAGGACAAAGAAGTCGCGGCCCGCGAATTGGCCGTTGCCTCCGAGCAAAAAGCGAAGCGGTCCGAACAGGTCGCAGTGCGTAACGCCCGCCTGGCGCTTCTGGGCAATTATCAATCCGAACTAAACCTGGCCCTCAACCAGACGAACCAGTTTGATATCGCGCGCAGCAACCAACTTCTAACGCAGATTCAGACGATCGAAAAGAACCTTGGCGCCGGCATCGCGACGAGCGACGGCATAAAGAAAGCCTCGGGACCAGTACTGCGAAACTGGGCTTTCCGCCGAATCGAATTGCTTAACAACCTCGATCTGCCGAGCGTCCAATTGGAAAGCCCGGTCACGGCCTTTCAGTACGCACCGAAAGCGGCGATCGGAATCATCGGATCGCGCGATGGGCAAGTGAGAATTGTCCAGATGGGCAATAGCGACGTTACGCTGGATGCAAACCGAAAGCTCAAGCTTTTGGATCCAATCGTCGCTGCGGCCATCACTTCGGATGGTGAAGAAGCAATTGTTGCTACTCGCTCCCAACGATCGGAGTATACCGTTTATCGATGGCAAACACGCTCGTCGGAGCCTGTTCCCATTCGTTCGATCGGAAAACGTGAATTGCAGCGGATGGCGATTAGTCCAGATGGCAAATGGATCGTGGGCGGAATCAACGCGGGACTTTGGAAATGGGAATCAACATCGAATGGATTTGAGAACGAGCCCTCGCTCCTCGACTGCCATGGCATGTTGGCGAGTTTGCAATTCGATGTCGATAACCCAAGCCAGATTTTCGGATTGACCAAATTCGCCAACGGCAAGTCGGCGTGCTTTCAAGCGGACTTGAACACGAATAACCTGCAAATCGTCCCCTTGCCCGAGTCGCTTGAGACCCAGGTGAGTTCCGCTGCAATGTCCTCGGACCGCCAGAGAGTCTACCTCGGACTCAGCGACGGAAGCATCCTTGTAACCAAAATCAGTCAAGCGACTACGCGCGGTGCGTCCCAACTAGATCGACTTGTGCAAAAGCCCTCAAACAATTCAACGATTCAAGTGGAAAGCGAGGTTCAACCCAAGAAACACTCGACAGCCGTTCGCAACATCGAGGTTCACACGGACGGAACGGTACTTTCCCACAGCGACGAGCCTGTCGTTCACCTCTGGCGCGAAGACTCTACGTCGCATCGTCTGGAGTACGCCAGCTATTTGGCTGGCTTGACGGATAACGTCAGCCACGCGATTTTTCTAAACGGCAGCCAAAATGTAGCTGCTACCGATGACTCTGGAAACTTGATCCGGTGGAACAGCCGCGAACAAGAGCAACGCCGTGGGGTGGTTCAAAACGTCCCGTCACCCTTGGTGAAGCAGTCGTTGTCGGCGGATGGCAAGCGACGTTCGATCGATTCAGATGGAGTCCTTCGCGTGTTCGGTGCAACGAATGGCTTAAATATCGCGCAGTACATCGGCCATACTCCTGGAGCCCAGGTATCCGATATCGCGATCGCCACAAACGAGCTGTTGGTCGCAACGATTGCGTCGCTACCGATCGCCGCAGGCAAAGCTGGCGTAAGCGAAGTGTGCGTCTGGAACACTGCGAGCCGAACCATGGTTCATCGCTCGCAGCATAGCACGGCGGGCGAGTGCCGAATTGCCTTTTCGGACAAAGACACTCGACTGGTCGTCGGCGACGGAACACAAACCATTCTGATTGCTTTCGGCACTCCAGACCAAACCAACGTTGAGAAAAGATTCGGCTCCAGAATCGTAGTCGCCAATCCAGTAAGCGAGTCCTTAGCCGCATGGATCGAAAAATCGGGAGCCGTTCGCCTCGTGGATTGGAACGATCCATCCAAATGGGACAACTTGGGGTACCGCTATTTTGATTTGGCGATCAACAATCGTTTGGAACCCATCGAAGCGGGTTGGTCGATCGACGGCAAACGCTTGTTCCTCCTTTTTGAAAATGGACGAATTGCGAGGCTTGAATGGGATGGCGTTTCGCTTGGCAATCCAAGTTGGTCGGACGAGATCCCTGCGATCCGCTCCATGGAGCAAAAGACTCCATGGCGATATTTTGATTTCCATGTCAAGATAAACGGAGATCAGACCGATCGAATTGAAATAGCACACCGATCTTCGGAGATCAAGCCGACACGGGTTCAAGTGCAACTTGATTGGAACCGAGGTGAGAGCAGACTTCGCGTGCCGAATCGCGAGTCCATTTCGGTGCCGACACCAGAAAAGGAATTCGAGCGTGAGGCTCTTCACGATATCGCGAGTACGGCAAAGGGCATGTCGATCGAAGTGGATCGCCAAGGGACGCTGGTTGTTAATCCGAGAGCAGGAACACCGTTTCATTTAGGCCGTCCATTGTGCATTCGAGCATCCCACAGCTTGGATGGCCGTCGTTGGTCGACGGTACATGCAGGCGGGGTTGTATTGCTTGCAACCGACGCGGGCTCGAGTCAAATCGTTTGGCATCATTTAAACCATCCGTTTTCCATTGTCGACCAATCAGAGGTTTCGACCGATGGAAGCCGTCTTGCCGTGGTCGGACGATTGCCGAATGGCGTGAGGCAATTGGTTCACTTGGATATAACGAGCCCTACCACGGTAATCGCATCCGCAATCGAACCCGTTGCTAATGTTGAATTCGTGCGATGGCATCCTAGTAGGAACGAGCTCGTGCTATCGGATTCGAATCAGAAATGGCACCGCCTCGATTCACTCGGCAATATGCAAGCGATCGACAACAAGTTATTGGATGGTTCCGATCCCAATGCGCAATTCGTCAGCATGCAATGGCTATCTGAACCAAGCGGAACGTCTGCCCAAGGATCGCAGCATCTGGCTGTTTTATCGCGATCAAGCGAATCCAGTCGGATCGATTTTTTGAGATTTGACGGCGATTTTCTGGCGGAGGCCGAATCAAACCAGGTCTTTCAACCGATCGTATCCAAGTCGAAGATTACCTCCTTTGCATCGGCCCCTGGTGAAAACTTGCTAGCCGTCGGCGACGAGAGTGGAACGTTGGGCATTTGGTTTGTCGCACCGAGCGTGGATCAAGCACCGCGTGAGTTGTTTACATTGGCAGGGCATCGTGGATCGGCTGTGATCGAGCTGTCATTTTCCAGCGATGGATCAACGATCCTTTCGAGTGACGCAAGCCGAAAAGCAATCGAATGGCATAGTCTCAACGCCTCGCATCGGTAAGGATAGCGGCGGGTGCAAGGTGGTTCTCGCAGCCCTCATTGGGGTCGCAGCCCTGCCCGTCTCGCGAGTCATCGGGGGAAGTCTATTGTCGCTCCAGAAGCCCGGAGCCGATAACTACTCGATGAACGCGAACTCGTTTGTATTCAATAAGACTAGGCAGAGTTCACTAAGCGTTCGTGACTTTAGAAACATCTCGCAAGAGATGCGTTCCTGCTCCGTTGGGTTTCGCGACAAGATCCTTCGAAAAACCTCGTCTACAGTCAGTTCGGGATTCGGAGTGCTGTTGCCTGTTAGCGTACTGGCAATCCGTCTGGAAGCATCTATCGTTAACGAACCGTTCATCAGGGCCAGTGACTGCGGTGCGACGAGCGAGCTGTCCCGCCGGCCACACGAAACCGCATTCTCAGGTAAGTCGAACGTCTCCATCCACGGAAGTCGAATGGTTCTCTTCTGTATCAAATAGAGACTTCGGACCGTTTGATCGGATGCAGGTGATGGATACCAGCCCTTGGTTTTCGTTTCGTTGTCATCCAGAACAGCTGGGTTCGCTGCCAGTGTCGCTTCATCCAAGACCGGCCAAACGGGTGGACCTCCGTCTCTTTCCTGCAATAGTTCCGCAACACAAAGAACCGAGTCGCGAAGCTGTTCTGCGCTCTTTCGCCTCAAATGTGTCCTAAGGGTTGCCGCGGGCTGCGATTCCTTTGTGCTAGTCTCAGCCATGGACATTTGGCGATACGTACTGCTGGACACGATCAGCCGATGGATATGTTTCAGGGACCATCCGCTTTCGACAAGCTCAATGGCCAAGTAATCCAACAGTTCAGGGTGGGTTGGCAACGCACCCGTCACACCGAAGTCATTTGGCGTCGCGACGATCCCTTGTCCAAAGTAATTCTGCCATATGCGATTCACGATCACTCTGGCTGTCCATGGGTTCTCACGTGAAGCAAGCCAACGCGCCAAGGTCAATCGCCGACCGGTTGTGTTGAACTTGGCCGGTTTGGCCATCACCGGTGCGTTAGGGAATAGTACCGATGGAAATCCAGGTTCGACGGGTTCCTTGGGAGTTTGATGGTCACCTCCGGCGAGAACAAAAATCGGTTGGATTGCGTCGGTCTTGTCGTGCATTACGAGCCCAACCGTATACGATCGCTTCGCCTTCTTGATCTCGCTAAGTTTGGAATCGATCCGCTCCACCTGCTCGCGCTCTTCGTAGTTCAATAGCTCTTTGATTTTCTCCTTTTTCAATTTCTCCTTCTTCGTCTCCTCGGGTTGCCGTTCCAACACTGCGTCGACGATCTCGACTTTCTGCTTTTGTAGTGCCTCGATCTCGGCTTCAAGTTTTTGATTGTGATTGCTTATGATTGCTTGTTCGTCTTGCAAATCGATAGGCGTGTCTTCTGCGTAGTGGCTTGCTGCAAAGAAAGCCCTGAGCCGATAGTGGTCTGCGTGCGAAAGAGGGTCCGTTTTGTGGTCATGGCAGCGGCAGCACGACATCGTCATACCGAGCATGGCGCTAGCGGTTGTTTCTGTTAAGTCAGACATTAGTTCGGCGCGGGCTCGATCCTGTTCATTGAACAAGCTGGCAGCGTTGTCGCGTGGGCCAAGTCGCAAGTAACCGGTCGCAATCATGCGGTCTTGCTCGTCTCGATCGCGAGGTGGACCACCCAACAACTCATCTCCTGCTAGCTGATATTCGATAAAGCGATCGAAGGGTTCATCGCGATTCATGGCTCGAACCACATAGTCTCGATATCGCCAAGCGTTGGGACGCAGTTCGTCCCAGTCAAATCCGTTGCTATCGCTGTATCGAACGACATCGAGCCACATGCGAGCCCAGTGGACACCAAAACCTGGCGAATTCAAATTCTGCTCGATCCAACGTTCGACCTTGTCAAACATCGGTTCGTCAACAAACTGCTGCACCTGAGCAAACGAAGCTGGCAGTCCCGTCGTATCCAATGCGATTCGGTTGGCCAATATCCGATCCGATGCCATCGGGGCTGGCTTCCGACCATCTCGATCCCAACCGGCCAATACAAACCGGTCGATCGGATTACGGCACCATGCGTTATCGTCAACTTCTGGGATTTCAGGGCGTCTGATTGGCTTCAAAGACCATAGGTCCAACCGTTTGCCCTCAAACAAAACTCGAATCGGATTCTTTGCGTCGGACCACGCATCTCCTAAAACTTCGTCGGACGAAGCCATAGATCCCAGAGGTTTTTCTTCGAATTGCCATGGAGCTCCGGCTTGGACCCAAGCCTTTAGAATAGCAAGGTCCGATTCTCCCAGTCGTCGTTTAGGAGGCATAAGGAGTTCTTCATCGGTGTGCTCAATGCGTTGCAGAAGCAAAGTCGGTTGTGGAACGGACGCATCGAGGCGCAGACTCGCCTCTTGTTTGTCCGGGCCATGGCATGAGTTGCATTCACGACGCAGTATAGCAACAGCCCGCTTACTCAAGTCTGCAGTATGCCTTGCCGAGTCATTGGCAGTAGCTGCACAAGAAACGACTAAGAACAATAACGAACTTGGCAGGCTATAACCGAGAATCTTTGTGATGGTCATCGGTGGTGCCTAAGTCAACAAATCGAGGAGAGGTTTAGCGGAGCCGGCAACTCCGGTGATACGTTCGTCGCGACCGTTGACTTCGAACGACAGATCCTCATATTGAATCCCCAACGCGGTCAAGATGGTGGCATGCAGATCTCGAAACTGAATAGGGCGATCGGTGGCCATCAACCCGATGTCATCCGTTGCACCAATTCGCATCCCTGGCTTGACACCGCCCCCCGCCATCCAAAGTGTAAAGCCAGCAGCGTTGTGTTGCCGTCCCAAATCTCCCTGCATCATCGGCGTTCGCCCAAACTCGCTAGCCCAGACGACCAACGTCGAATCCAAGAGTCCTCGCTGTTTGAGATCGGTCAAGAGACCTGCGACGCTCTTGTCTGTCCATCGTGCACGCGGATCATGGTTGTTGGTGAGCTTGGAATGCGCGTCCCACCCATCCTTGTCTGGCATGTCGTATAGCTGAACAAAGCGAACTCCGCGTTCTACCAACCTTCGGGCCAGCAGACACTTTCGACCGAAGCTTTGCGTTCGCGCATCAGAATCGCCGAGCCCATACAGTTCATGAATCTGTTTCGACTCATCTTCCAAGCGCCCAACATGCAAGGCGGCAGACTGCATGCGATAGGCAAGTTCGTAGTTGGCAATGCGCGCATCCAATTCCGAAAAACCGGGATGTTCCAAGCGGTGCATTTGATTCAGTTGTTGCATCAGATCGATCGACTGTCGTTGGCCGTTTACGAAAGCTTCCGGCGGCAGCAAGTCCAAGACCGGTAGTCCTCGATCCCGCAATCGGGTCGGTTGAAATGCGGGGGGCAGGAACCCGTTGTTGTAATTTGCATTGCCGCCGAGGGGGCCGGCGTCAAATAGAACGACATAACCGGGTAGGTCTGTATTCTCCGTGCCTAAGCCATACGTTATCCA
>JANMNR010000408.1:0-2426 GCA_031368325.1 Pirellula sp. | reverse complement strand
CGAGCGAGTTCGAGAAAGTGCCCAGTGCATCGCAGAAAGCGGTGCCGGGGCCCTGTCGGGGCTTTACGATTTAACCTCGATGCGGCTTGTTCGCTTTTCCGTAACGATCACACGCAACCAGCATGATGCAGAGGATGCCGTGCAGGCGGTTTTAGTGCGCGTGGTCGGCAACGCAAGGCTGTTGAGCAAAGCGGAAAACCCATGGCCCTATCTGTTGCAAATGGTTCGAAATGAGTCATTGGTCATTCTTCGTCGAAAGCGACGAGGAGCGATCGTTAGCAATTTGACGGATCTGCTAACTCGTCGGTCTGTGGATGAGGTCGAACAGGAAGAGTCCTTTCGAGCGGTTTGGTTGGCACTGCGTTCTTTGCCGGTCGACCAGAGTGAGGTAGTGGTTTTGAAGATTTGGGAGGGGTTCACGTTCGCTCAAATCTCGGAAGTTCTCAGCATTCCGTCAGCCACTGCTGCAAGTCGATATAGATACGCCATGCAGAAACTCGCCATCGTCCTGCGTTCGCAGGCATTGGAGATGTCGCATGAGTCATAGTCGCACCGAATTTGGCGAAGATGGAATGTCGCCGGAATTTTTGAAAAAACTAGAAGCCACCGTATTGGCGGCGGGCAAATTTGTAGTCCCCTCGGATGACCTGCGGCCGCACACGCTCGAGGCTGCTCGGAATTGCTTTTCCGATTCCAGGGGGGGCTACAAGTTTGCTCAGTTCAGCTTGGCTGTATTTATAGTCGTTTCTGTCAGCCTGCCCGTAATAGGCCGTTTGACTTCTTTAAGCGAGAGCCTTTCGGCTCCCACATCTGCGCAGATGTACGAGACGGCAATGAAAAAGAATGTTGGACCGGATTGGGGGTTGTACGAAGCGTACAACGAACTGCGACAGAGCCAAGCGTCGCGATTTGGACAAGCAGTTAGCGAAAACGTCCAAGAATAGTTTTGCGGGCTTAAACAAATTCTGCACTGAGGCGCATCATTGTGTTCGATTGACGAATCAGATCGGCCACTGCCGCCTGCGAATCGCCTCGCTACTCGAATAAGTCCACTTGTCACATGAACGTCGCTTCTACACATGTCCCAACACTCGACGACGTGGTGAACTTCAACGATACGTTGTTAAGTCTGCATGAGGCTGGCGTCCCGATCGGGCTTGGGACGGATTCCGAGATAGAGCCCTTGGAGAAACAGCTGAGTGCAGTTAACGCCAAGATTGCGATGTCCGTTGCCAAGGGGAGTACCGTTCGACAAGTGCTTGATTCGGACCTTGAGCTTCCATCACTCTACCGTTCGTCATTAAAGACTTGGTTGTACTGTGGTAACTCGCTTGATGCACTAAAGGCATTGAGTGAGGCAGGCAGGAGTCGTCGAGATCTGGAACGCATTCTTTGTTTTTCGATTTTGCATCCCTTGATTCTCTCAGTTTTAGCGTACTTTGGGTTTCTGTATTTGCTTTTTGGAGTTGCGCCAAAGATGCAATCCATTTCCTTGCAGGTCGGCTCAGTGCCCGGGGTGGGTTTGGGGTTCTTGATCGTGGCAAGAGAGTATCTTTGGCTTTGTGCCGTCATTGGCCCCGCCATGATTGTTCTACTTCTGCTGGTTTGGCGCAACGGCAAATGGAAATCGAGAGCGAGCTGGATTCCTGGGCAGAAGGGCATATCGGAGTCGATTCGAAAGGCAATCTATGCCGATACCGTTTCGAATATGCTGGCGAATGAGTACTCCGAGGAGCAATCGCTGGCTTCGGTTGGCACACTAGACATCCGTTCAATGGGGGGGAGCCAGGAAATGGTATCGCCTCCTTTGCTTGAGTGGGCCTTAAGCGATGAGTTGAATCGCGAAGGCAAGATTGATGCACTTCATTTTGCTGCCCGAGGATATCGGGCGTTAGCAATGAAGCAAATAGGGAGACAGCGATCTTGGTTTCCTGTTTTGGTTGGTTCGCTGTTGGGTGGGACTGTCGTATTGGTTTTCGGCCTGTGTCTTTTCGGACCGATGATCGAACTTCTTTTTGCGCTAACCCGTCCATAAAGGAGCCGTCCAATGTACAGTCCTATCGAACGACCTGAGTTTTATCAACGAATTGATGATGCGCTGAAACGAAGGACTCAGCTTGCGTCCGCTATTGAATCGCTCGTGGCCGAGAGCCATTCGAATGCTCCGGAAGTCAAGGCACTGATTGTCGCCTTGCGAGGTTCGCCGACGGCCGAGGAGTTTGTTCAAGACGGTTCAAAAGCTGTGTGGTTGCCCCTCATCCTTCGTGGCGTTTCCGTCGATGATTCAAGCTCACTTAACGAGGCAAGTCTAAATCAAATCACGACCGATTTGTCGTATGCGCTCGAGGCCAGAACAAGTCAACTGCGCATGTTCGCTTATCCTCTCTCCATTTTGGCAGCTTCGGTGTTACTGTTTGTTCTTCTCT
>JANMNR010000345.1:0-15945 GCA_031368325.1 Pirellula sp. | reverse complement strand
GTTTTGGGTGTTTCTGGGCGTCAGAGCGAATTGATCGAATTGGCGATGACCTACGGTTTCCGTGGTTTGGACATCGATATTGTCGATTTGGTAAAGCGAACTCAACGCAGCGAATTTGAAAAAGCCGCCCGGTATTTGCTTAGCGCAAAGATGTTGGTAAGCGGTTTTGAAACACCGATCGATCTAGATAGCGATGACGCGACCTTCGAAAAGACGCTTGCACAGCTCCCTGCGACCATCGAAATCGCCGGCAAAGTTAATGCCCGTGCCGGTTTCATCCGTCTTCCTGCTGCCACAGACCGTCTACCATTTCACGAGTATTTTGACGTTTTACGCAAGCGAGTCGATCGAATCGCGGAGATTTTTGCGGCCAACAATGTAATGCTTGGCTTGTATTTCTCGACTGCCATCGAAAACCGAGAGAACCGCCAGTTCAAGTTCATTCAAGATGTCGAGGGCTTTTTGGCCTTCTTCCATGCTTGCACCAATCCAAGTGTAGGTTTGGTGATCGACACGTTCAATTGGGTTGTCGGTGGTGGCACTTTTGAACAATTGGCGACCATTCCGGGAAACCGAATTGCCGTTTTGCGTTTGGCCGATGCAGAAGTATTGCCGACCGTTGAGGATGCGAGCCTAAAAATGCGTCAATTGGCCGGTACGAGCGGAGTCATCGATAATGTTCGAATCGTCTCGGTTTTGAGCAAAGCAGGCTTTGATGGACCGATCACTGCGTTTGGTCATGCAAGCAATTTTGGTGGAATGACACGTGATTCGATCGTGGCAAAGAGCCAAGATTCGCTCGACAATGTTTTGGCTGGTGCAGGCTTGCCCACATTTACTCGTCGACCAGATATGATAGTGGAGTCCACCTCACCACTCGTGTTGGAAGATATTGGATTGGAAGCGTAGCTAGCCAATCGGTTTTCACACCGAAACGTTATGAACTAGAGATTGCAATGACTAGATTGACACTTCGTGTTGTCCAGGGAGCTGATCGCGGTCGAACTTATGCAGACCTCAAAACACCCATAACCATTGGGCGCGAAGAGGGAAACTCGATCCAGCTCAATGACGAACGAATAAGCCGTTTTCATTGCAAGATTCAGGAAGACAACGACCACCTGGTGCTAACCGATCTGGAGAGCACCAATGGGACACGGGTCAACGGCCAAGACTGCCAGCTTCGCATACTGCGTTTTGGAGACATCATTTCTGTGGGGCGCAGTTTGTTGTTGTTTGGAACGCACGATCAAATCAGCTCTCGAGTCCAAGATAGTCTTACGGCTGTTGAGGAATCGCGTATGATCAAGAAAACGGACAGCGGCGATTTTGATTTGGACCCAGCGTTGGCGGAATCGGTCCGAGCATTGCGTGATCTCAATCATCCGCCTCAATTGCCGGAACGACTTAGCCCGAGTCAAGCGGCCCAGCTCGCAGAACTGTTCGAATACTTCCACGCTCGAATCGGTGAGGTCGTGGATGTAGTAAAAATAAACGATAAACGTGGGTCGATTCATGTCGATCTTGCAACGTGGCAACTGATGCTTCAGTTATACACTCGGCTTTCGGAAATGATCCGGGGAATCGCGGATCCCGACTTCAAGCTCCCTGGCTAAAGTCTCTTTCAACTAGACGAGGATCATGGCTTCCTTCTTGAATTTCACCAAGATGCACGGCGCTGGCAACGACTATGTCTACGTCAGCGGTTTCGAGCAATCGTTGCCAAGCGACTTGCCACAACTGGCTGTACAAGTATCCGACCGTCGATTCGGTATTGGCGGTGACGGTTTGATTGCCATTCTGCCTAGCGACTTAGCCGACGCGCGGATGCGGATGTTCAACGCAGACGGCAGCGAATCCGAAATGTGCGGTAACGGAATTCGTTGTGTTGCCAAATACGTTTTCGACCATGGCATTTGCAAGAAAGAATCGCTGTCCATCGAAACGGGGGCCGGGGTACTGTCTCTCGTTTTAAAAATCGAAGACGGCTTGGTTTCTCAAGTGACCGTCGACATGGGGGCTCCTAAGTTGGAGGCTTCGCAGATTCCGACAACGCTCGGTGCAGGCTCAAGCTCACGAGTCATCAATTGCCCGATCGAGTTTCGTGGGCATACATTATTTGCAACGTGTGTTTCTATGGGGAATCCGCATTGCGTGATCTTTGTTCCAGAAGCGACCGATGAACTGGTTTTGGAGATTGGACCGATGATCGAACGAGATGATCGCTTTCCAAAGAAAACGAATGTCGAGTTTGTGGAGGTTCTCTCACCCGGTGAAGTTCGGCAGCGAACGTGGGAACGAGGTTCGGGCGAAACGTGGGCGTGTGGCACGGGAGCAAGCGCGGTGTGCGTTGCTGGCGTTTTGACTGGTCGTACAGATCGGCAGATTTTGAACTCGCTTCGAGGTGGCCAACTGCGATTGAGATGGGACCTTCAAAGCGATCATGTGTTTCTGACCGGCCCCGCCGTTGAGGTCTTTTCAGGTACATGGCAGATTCGCAAGTAATGCGATTCCAAAAGTTCGACCTCCAGCATACGACAATGCGTTGGGGCGGGACATTGTTGGCTTTTGCCATTCGAGCTTGGATGCGAACCCTAGACTCCAGGATCGCTTGTTATGAGCCGTCCATGGATCCGGCAGTCGCGGGATTTGAGGGGCCAGCTATCTATGTCGTCTGGCACGAGTATCTAGCACTGCCTCCTTGCAACCGACGCGGATGCGATGTGACAATGCTGCTGAGCCAGCATAGGGATGCGCATTGGCTGACCGAAGTCATCAACCAATTCGGATTTAAGACAGTTAGAGGTTCCACATCACGCGGTGGCGTACAAGCGATCTTGCAAATATGCCGGAACAACCGTGGTACAAGCTTGGTTATCACCCCGGACGGTCCGCGTGGGCCTCGACGCGAGCTATCGAGTGGATGTGTTTTTCTGGCGGGGCTTCTTGGTATCCCCATTGTTCCGTTGGGATGCGGATTCGACCGTCCGTGGCGGAACACGCGCGCCTGGGATAAGTTTGCGATCCCGAGACCCAGTTCTCGCGCTCGAATTGTACTCGGACCGGCTATTCGCGTTCCACGCAAGCTTAGCAAAGAAGAGATCGAAGCCTATCGAATCCATGTTCAATCGATGCTGGTTGCGGTTACCGATGAAGCTGAATCGTGGGCTGCCGAGGGATCAGCGAGGGTTGGTGAACGAGCGTTCTTTCCCGTACCGATGGGAGCGATTCAATTGTGACCGGGTTTTTGTGGAGCGATGACGCGGACGCATTCTTCGGTGAGCAGCCTAAATCGCATAGCAGCAAATTGCAGCCGTCGAGCAATCCTAAGTCGTCCGGTATTCCGGAGCCGAAGAATCCTGGAAAGACGTTAGCGAAACCGAAGCCAGGCACGAGTTCGGATGCGCCGCTAACTGTTGCTCAATTGAATCAGTGGATCAAGAATGCAATTGAGCAAACGGTGCCATCCTTTTGGCTTTCCGGCGAAATTGGCAACCTCAACCAGTCGGCTTCTGGGCATGTGTATCTGACGATCAAGGACTCCACCAGCCAACTCTCAGCCGTGCTTTGGCGTTCAACATTCGAACGTATCGGCATGGATCTTCGCGAGGGGATGGCTGTGCTCGTTCAAGGTCGCATTGAGGTCTACGGTCCGCGAGGCACGTACCAGTTGATCATCAATCGAATGGAGCAGCAGGGGCTGGGTGCGTTGCAAGCTGCATTCCGTCGTTTGCACGCCAAGCTGGAAAAAGAAGGGCTCTTTGCAGCCGAACGCAAAAAGGAGCTTCCAACTTACCCCGTGCGTATCGGCTTTGTAACCAGTCCAAGCGGTGCAGCCATTCATGACTTTACGCAAGTGCTGAAGCGGCGATGGCCCGGTGCAAGTGTGCTCATTATTCCGTCACGCGTTCAGGGCGATGGTGCTGCAGCCGAGATCGCCGAAGGGATCCGTGTTGCGGCTCTGATTCGACCAGCCTTAGATGTTTTGGTAGTCGGTCGAGGCGGCGGTTCCCTCGAAGACCTTTGGTGTTTCAATGAAGAGTTAGTTGTTCGTGCCATTGCATCTTGCCCGTTACCAACCGTATCGGCGGTCGGGCATGAAGTCGATGTAACCCTCTGCGATTTGGCTGCTGATGTCCGGGCCCTCACTCCATCCGAGGCGGCGGAACGCATTGTGCCGAGTCGTGAGGATGTTCTTGAAACGCTTGTCAGCATCCAACGAAGACTCGACGCGCTCTTGGTTCATCGGTTAAGCCAAGCCGAGATGCGACTTCAATCGGTCGCAAGTCGTCCGATCCTACAGTCGCCAGAGCGATTGCTTGAGACACCGACGCAACGTCTAGATGATCTGCACGAGTCACTCGATCACTTCATTGACGGTGTCATTCAGTCGAGTAGCGAACAGCTTGAACGAGTATCGCAAGTTCTTGACGCGATCAGTCCACTCAAAACGTTGGCGCGTGGCTACTCCGTCACTCTGGATGCAGAAAGCGACAAAGTGATCATGAGCATCGAGCATGTGAAGCCGGGACAGTTGATCCGAACGAAACTATGCGACGGCGAATTCATCAGTAAGGTCGAGCCAATCTGATATTTCGGTGTTGGCAAATGCAATGTCGCATTGAATCGCGTTTCATCCCAATGCCGTTTCGATAGCGTGGGAGATTTGTGCCGGTGAAGTGGTCGGGGCAAATCGTTTCAATACTACACCATCTCGCCCCACCAAGAACTTAGTGAAATTCCATTTGATGCTTTCGCTGCCAAAGATTCCTTTTTTCGTCCCTTTCAGTATTGCGTAAAGCGGATGCGTCTCAGGCCCGTTAACATCGATCTTGGAAAACATGGGAAACGTAACGTTGTAGTTCAAGGAACAAAACTCCTTGATCTCGGGCTCCGGCTTTGACTCTTGTGCCCCGAACTGATTGCAGGGAAATCCCAGCAGGACGAACCCTCGATCGCGATAGCGTTCGGATAGAGACTGAAGCGATGCGTATTGACTTGTAAAGACGCATTTGCTCGCGACGTTGACAATCAACAAAACCGAGTTGCGGTACTGTTCAAGCGAAACGATAGAACCATCAATCGTTCGGACCGAAAGATCGTAGATGGATGATTGAGGTGAGGTGTTCAAGGAATCCCTACGTGATGCGTAACACGAACCGATTATGCAATAACTGATTATGCCAAGACAGCAGCGGACTGACGGGCGGGTTCGATTTCATGAATAAACTGAGCAGACAACCCAATGTCGGGTAGGAGCTGTTTGCATGTAATTCTGGTGGACTCATAAATCACTGGCAGTCCACTACCCGGGTGCGTGCCGCCTCCAACCAGGTAAACTCCATCCAATTCTTCGAATTTATTATGGGGCCTTAAGTGAAGCATCTGACCAAGATTATGTGCAAGATTAAAGGTCGCCCCACGATAAACTGAAAAATCATCTCGCCAATTTGCAGGGGTAACCATTTGTTCGTATTCGATTCTGCTTTGCAGGTCGCTCATGCCTAATTCCGCGAGCTTCTTAAACGTCAACGCGCGAAACGCTTGTGTTTGCTTTTCGTCCCACGGCGTGTTCGGATTCAAATGAGGAACAGGAACGAGAATGTAAATCGTACTCTTCCCCGGTGGTGCCAACGACGGATCGGTGATACATGGGTTTTGAACGTAGATCGACGGGTCGTCGGGGAGCACCATCTCGCGCTCGATTTGCTTTAAATTGCGATCGTAGTCTTTGGCGATGTGGATCGTATGGTGCTTGAGGTTGTCGTAGCGTCCGTTGATTCCAAGATACAGCATAAAGGTTGAGCAGGAAAATCGCTTCTTTGCGATCTTCTTGTTTGTCCAACGCTTCCGCATGGCGTCCGGTACAAGCTTTTGCATCGCATGCGAAAAATCAGCGTTGATGACAAACGCATCCGCTTCGTATCGCCCCTGTTTCGTGACCACCGCTGTAACACGCTTTCCCTTGAACTCCAAACTCTCAACCGGTTCATCGGTCCGGATGTCGCAGCCCATTTCCGTTGCGATCTCGGCCATCCGCTCGCTTACTTGGCCACAGCCACCGATAGGATGGAAGACGCCGTATTCATACTCCAGAAACGACAAGATCGAAAACAAGCTGGGGCACTTGAATGGCGACATCCCCAAGTACTTGGCTTGGAATGAAAACGCGATGACCAATCTCGGGTCCTTGAAATAACTTTGCAAGTCCTGTCCAAGCGTCTTCCATGGCTTTACGAGCGATGCTGCAGCGAGAACGGATGGTCGCAATAGATCGCGCATACTGTTAAAGGGTGATTCCAAAATGGGTCGAAACTTCTCCAGCTTGACCCGATTGTGGTCCAGATATCGTTTGAGTGCTCCAACATCCCGCGGCGAGAGTTCGCCGATTTGACGATCCATTTCGGCCAAATCGTTCGTGCAGTCCAAGTGCCCTCCAGCACCAAATGAAACTCGATACTGAGGATCGAGGCGTTTCATGGGGATCTCGGTATCGATGTCCCTTCCAATCGACTGGAAAATCTCCCGCAGGATGCGTGGATAGAGATAAAAAGTTGGTCCAGTGTCGAATCGAAATCCGTTCGCGTATATGCTCGCACAACGGCCGCCAACTTGCGAACGCGATTCCAAAACAGTAACGTCTGCGCCGCCATGTGCCAATTGCAGCGCCGAGGTTAAGCCACCCGGTCCGGCACCAATTACCACAACTCGCCTTTTGGCCATGTATCTTTGAAATCCTAAGGTCTTGGCTCTGACTGTTCCTGTCAGGTGAAATATGAAACGCAGGTCCGTTTCTCGTTTGGATGTTATAGCAGATGGGCAAGCGTGTAAAGAAATGACAAACACCGAATAGTCAGCTAAAACACACCTTGATCGAATCCGCGTTCCCGATTCAGATGGATGGGTGGTCCGAGGTATGCATTTCGCATTCCTGGAGCGACAAGAACTGGACATTGAACATGAACATTGGTTTGCGCTCGTTGGTACTTTTGGCACTCGCTTCATTGGGATCGGTTTCACGGGCCGAGGAATTTCGCATCGGAGCCTGGAATATAGAATGGCTTGGCTTTCCAAGCATGAGAGGTCGACCCGGCAAGGACGTACAACAATCTCCGGTAGATTTAGCCGCTTACATTGCAGAAGCCAAGTTGGATGTCTTGGCACTAGAAGAAATTGGGGTAGAGAAAAATGAAGCTCCCTTTACCAGTAAGCCTCTAGACAAAATCGTCGACCAACTCAAATCCGCGCATGGCCAAACTTGGCAGTACATCTTGTTTCCCAAGACCGATTATCCCAAAGACACCGAGGATTTCATCACTCGTGGCCAACATCTCGGAATCGCATGGCGTAGCGATCGAGCAAAACTAGTTGGCGAGCCGTATGCGATTCCAGTCGGCGAGAACGAAGTGTTCGGCAACAAATTCTGGGAACGGCGCGCTACCGCAGTCAAGTTCTCCTTTGGTGAGGGGAAAACCGATGTTGTCTTCATTCCCGTCCATCTCAAATCCAATCGCAACGATGCCAACCCATCCGACGCTACATTTACCCAAAAGCAACGACAGGCGGAGGTCAGAGTCTTTGCTGCTCAATTAAAAACCATTCAAGAAAAATTCAAGGACGAGGACATCGTCTTTTTGGGTGATACTAATTTCCTGGCCGTGGAGGACGAAACTCCCAAAATCCTCGTGAACGCGGGCTTCAAGGATCTAAACTCGTCCGAGGAGGGAACGACGGCAGCATGGGGAACTGGTTATTCGAGCGCTCCGTTTGACCGTATCTTTGTTCCAAAAAATCAGCCTGAATTTAAGGTCTCCGTCCAGAAGATTCACAAGACAAAGAATGGCACCGACGACGAGATCAAGGACTACAAAAAACGTCATTCGGATCACTATCTCGTCTCTTGCGTTATCGAAGTTGGCAACAACGACGATTGATGCCAGGCTTTACCGCTTGTTAATCGTACGCAGCGCTCGTTTTACGATGTACTGCGTATGAACTGAGTTGGATTCGGCGAGCCAGCGTGTGGTTATTGATTGAACCCATTCAGGTTGTGATTTGCTCGCATCGTTAAGCCAATTGCCAACCGAATTTCTGACGTACTTCGAATCGTCGGCTAGAAGAGGCTCCAAAATTGGTAGTCCGAGTTCAGGTTGCTCCTTAAGTCGCAGGACATGGGAGGTCCAAACACCGCATGGACGCGTGATTTCCGAAGCGTACCTGCGAAGTCGTTCATTCCGGCTCCCGGTCCATGGCACCAAAAATTGGATTGCTCGGTCAGGATCTCGAATGACTTCTCCCCTCAATGACAACCAGGCGATCTCACGCAGCCCGGAATTTTCATCGTCCGCAAATGGTTTGATCCAGGCCAGCTTGCGAGCAAATGTAATATCGTTTGAAAGGCCGATCATGATCGCGGACCATTCGCGTACCACATCGCTTGGGTGGGTTGAGAGCCGACGCCAGACTTCATCACCGATTTTGAATCTTGCCGAGAGCCACTTGCCGATCTCGAACGATTGTTTTAAAGCAGATTGAGACAAAAGCTCTGGCGTCCAAAGCGACTTCGATTCCAACTCTACATCCAAGTCGATCGGCGTAAGAACAGAGCTCAGCAGGGTCTGTCGATCGGATGCTAACCATTCTGTTAGATTCATCGTGGGTACGACCCCTTCCGAAAGCGCTTGCTTCACCTTTTCTGGTATTTCAACGAGCCTTCGTGCGGGTTTGCGAGCTCGGATCCTGTCGATGTCGAGCTGCGTAAGTCGCTGAGGCATTCGCATGTCCAATTCGGCTAGAGGGAGACGCCGTTCGTTTCTGAGTTAGTCGTTTTGGATGGGCCCGATTCGGCGTCGCCTGTGATTGTGATGCTACCGTTCGAAGTTTCGAGAACCAGCGATGCCTTCAGGGCAGGTTCATTGGCTTTTCCGAACAATACACCAACGATATGGGACTTGGAATTCTTTGTGAGGTCAACATCGGCCTGGTTGAACTTGATCGCACCGTTGGAGGTGCTGGCATCCAATTGGACTGGAATTCGGTCCGCTAAGCTCAACGAGATGGCACCGTTGCTCGTGCCAAGTTTGCATTTCCCCTCGAGCGAACATCCGATCAATTGAATCACCCCATTGCTCGAGCTAGCCTGGATATTTCCAGCCGAGTTTTCAACGGTGACTTTTCCGTTGCTCGTCGATAATTTGAGCGATCCCGCCGCTTCCTTGACCTCAATCTTTCCGTTCGAAGTCATGATGGTGACTGGGCCACGGCTTTGTAATGTCTTTACGCTTCCATTGGATGTTTCCAGTTTCAAGGGCCAAGTCGGAGGGACCTTCAATTCAAAGCTTACGGCGTCCGAGTACATCAACATCCGATTTCGTTTTTTGCAAGAAATGGTAATCGCGGAAGCGGTCGTGTCGATCTCGGGCATAACCACTTCCAAGGCAGCGTCCGCGTCCTCCTGGCTGTAGCCGTAAGTCTTGATGTGGGCGACCAATTCAATCTCGGACTGGTCGGTCGGCGTCACTGTGATGCTACCGTTAAACGTCTCAACATTGATGTCAACCTGGGAATTGATGGGAATGACCTTTTGGAAATCCCGTTTTGCGGAAAATTGAGGTGTATTGCAACCTGAAATCAACGCAACACCGATAGACGCGATCGCAAAGGCAGAGGCTATAGTCTTCATGTTACTGTACATACGAAAAATGGTTGTCGAGGGGATCTGTGAGGGATGGCTATACTTCGTCGCGTCCCAAGATTTATTGGCAAGCCCTTTTAAGGTTTTTCGGGCTTGTTAGATTAGTGGCGACGGTATTTGTCGTCCGAGTGCTTACACATTCTAACTATTTTGAGCAAAATGACTGAGCCTGTTTTCAAAAAGTATGTGGATCTCATCGACAGTAGTGTTGACTTGACCGACATGATCCGCGCGCAAGGAATCGAGGTCTGCAGTTGGCTGGCTACAGTCTCTGAGCCGGAGTCGATGCAAATTCACAAACCGTATACATGGACGCTAAAGGAAGTGGTCAATCATTTATCCGATTGCGAACGAGTTTTTGCGTTCCGCGCCCTTTGGATCGCACGTGGCGGCGCAATGACGTTGGTTTCGTTTGACGAAAACGATTTTTCTCGGCGAGCAAACGCCAATGAGGTAGCAATCGACGCTTTGTCATCAGAGTTTCAAGCGGTTCGCCAATCCACGGTTACGTTTTTTCAAAACCTACCTAAGTCCGCGTGGCAGAACGTAGGCAGCGTCCTTGGCCATGAGGTCACCGTACACAAACAAGCGACTATCCTGGCCGGTCACGTAGCTCATCATTGGCGGATCCTGCAGCAAAGGTTTGCTTTGTCGACGAGATTGAACGCGAACGATTAGCAGATCGACGAAATGGTTCACTCTTGCCGAACGTGACTTGACGGCGTGCGATTTTCGATCTCCTGAAACCAAGGGGAAATGAGTGTACACCCAAATGCACAGGACACGCCCTAATCGCATTGGTGCGACCGTCAAGTCAGGCTGTTCGGGCGCGAATCATTCGGCAATCGACCTGCCGTACGGGGGGCCGCGCAAGTCGAAATTTTGGTCTTCGATCCGAACTCCAGGCTGGGGAGCACGATTGGTGGTTCACTTGGTGCGTCCTCGCGCATCAGCAGCGGCGACGCATCGACTTCATCGATCGCTCGTGCGCAGCAGGCGATCCAAACTTGGCCTCAGAGCGTGCCCACATTTTCTCGACGGTTTGCGCGATGTCCGGTGTCTTGCAGGCGGTGTCGCCGTGGTCGACGGTAACTTCGCCGATTCTCTTCGCCGCAGCGAGCACGGCCTTCCGCATAGCGGCACTCCGGCCGCCAATCGTGATCAGTGTCCGGTTCATGTCATTCTTCAGGTCGTTCGTCGCGGAGTGGATCGACTTCTCGATCACTTCGACACCAGAGAGAAGTTGGTCCTCCGCGAACGACTCGTCGAGGTCCGAGAGTCGGCCAAGAAGCGTCCACCCCGTAGAACGCAGTCGCTCGTTTGACGCGCTCAGCCACTCGCGCACCTTGGTGCGAGCATGCGGACCTTCGGCGGCGAGCGTCGCGACGTAGAGGCCGCACATGCGCATCGGATTCTCGATCGCCCAGCGGTCGAGTTCGTCGGACGTCATTGCCAGCGGATCGGCGATCTTCATTGCAAGGTTCCTAGCGTCGACGTTGCCGGTCGCCCACAACTTTCGCGCGAGTTCGTGATCGACGTCAATCCGCTTCATCAACTTGAATAGTTCGCCAAAGAGGACGCCGAACATTGTCCCTTTTGCGCCGTGCCGCGCCCATGTTTTGCGGGTCTGCTCCGTGCCGAGCTTTTCGAGTACGGCCATGACTTCCGAGAGCGACAAGCGCGCTGCTGAGGCTTTCGCGGCGGACGGCTTCGAAGGTGCGTTCTTGGGCGTCGCGGCCTTCGACGCCGACGTCTTCTTTGTCGCGGGCTGCGAAGCCTTCGCAGCGGGCTGTGCGGCCACCTTTTTCACGGTCTTTTTCACGGTTTTTTTCGTGGGCATATGGTTCTCCCAAACAAAAGGCTACAATACTTACCCCGTTTTAACGCATTCTGGGCAAACTATGCAAGCCGGTCTTTCAACGAGAACTACAACTCACGGTCTGCCTTGACGACCAAGAAAAGGTTGCTGTCTAGCGTTGGCTGAAAAGTGTTTTCACCCGCTATGTGCATTCGTTTGATCCAGAAAGCAAAATCCATCGTCTCGATAAGTATCGCCCAACAGTTATCAGGAATGTACGAAGCCAAGGTTCGGCAATTTACGCAACGGTATTCCGCAAAGCGGGAATGGATCCCAATCGATTTTCGCCCATTGGTTGATTCAGAATAATACGCACTGGCTAGTTCGCATTGACCAAAATACTCTAGTGAACGTTGCGAGACCACTTAGACTCGAACAGTCGCCGCCTTACGGCGGAGGCCTCAAAGTGAAATCTCGTTGGGCTCTAAATGGGAAAACACATTCCAGTAGTCCAGTCGCCAACGTCCTTTTACGAGCGACAATCGGGTTATAGAGGTATTCACGATATCGCCTAATCGTTCTTCGATCGATTCGTCATCTAAGAACGCCTCTAGTAAACGCATCTTGAAGTCGGCGTGGATTACCATCGCAACGCGGTCCTGAGCGCTGTGTGTCTGGGATTCGGTCTCGTACCATTTTCGAACCCGTTGAGCTCGCTCGCGGGCCTCATTGGCTGTTTCATAATGGTCGAGATCAAACCAGCCTTGATCGTTGATCCGATCATCCAAATGCCAGCCGGAATAGTTTTGCGATAGGGTTTCTCGGTTCATTCCCTTTTCAGCGACCCGACGGCCAGGCTGATAACCGCTGTGGCAGCCTCCCTGTTCGTAAATGTCTTGCCGCACAATGGGCGATGCGTCGTTGCTCTCGATTATCCAACGGGTGGTTTCCAGCGAACGTAGAAAGGGGCTACAGTAGACGACGGTAGGCGCAAGTTTCCGAACGGCAATGGCCAACTTCTTGGATTGGGCGATTCCTAGATCCGTTATGTTGGGATCTGGGATGCGAAACTGGTCCTCCAACGCATTGTTTTCCGATTGCGCATGTCGAATGAGCATTAAGCAGGGTTGGTGATGCATTGGCTTTAAGTGTCGTATTCGCTGGATTGTTCGCGTAGAATAAGGAGACCGAAAGGGGGCAATGTACGTTCCCATGTTATTTTCGTCAAAAGTGAATACACCATTTGCCATGCCCGCACTTCGATGGACCACCAATGAATGAGTCGGGAAACCTGTCCAACCTCCCGGAATTGCTCCGGCGACATATGGCAAAATGGGACAGTAAAAAGCGGCTGTGCCTGGCCCATCGCGAACTCGCCCCGCAATATGCCTATGGTCGCCATCGTGGACCGGCTCCCAGGTACTCTCATCCGGCGGCTGTCTTAATTTGCTTGATTCCATTGTCGGGGTCAGAATGGACGATCCCATTAACACTCAGACCTACCCAGATGGCGGACCATGGCGGTCAAGTCTCTTTGCCAGGTGGGCGTTGCGATACGGGGGAAACTATTTGGCGAACGGCATGTCGAGAGTTTGGAGAGGAACTCGGTTGTACGACGGAGTTTATGGAGCCGATTGGCGAGTTGACGCCGTTGTATGTTTTTGCAAGTAAGCATATGGTCACTCCCATGGTAGCTGCAAGCTCCATACGACCTTCCTTTCGGCCAAATCCCGATGAAGTTGCCGAATTGATTTTTTTGCCTCTTCGAGATTTGATCGCGGACACAGCGTCAAGCGTTGGAACATTGAAACGTGGGACGGTGCAATTCGATGCTCCTGGATTTTGGATAGGAAATCACTTCGTTTGGGGGGCTACTGCCATGGTGCTTGGGCAAATGCGAGCCATGGTGAGGGAGATTTTGGCACATCAGGTTCAAGAACCTTGGATCGTGTAGCCAGCGTTCGCATTTTGCGTAGAATCGGAAGTCTCAGGGTGTGTAGTACACATCGAATTTCAGTTTGTTCTCATGGAAAGAGATTGACATGATACGGGTTGGCATCATTGGCGCGTCAGGTTACACGGCGATCGAAGCGATCGAGTGGCTTATCGGTCATCCGCAGGTACAGGTAACCGCTGCTACAAGCAGGCAAGCGGACGGTAGTATGATCGCCGACATGCACCCGAGTCTTATCCGTCGGCTGCGGCTGCCCGTAGAGGATTTGACTCCCTCGCAAATTGCGGAGCGGTGCGACGTTGCCTTTTCGTGTTTGCCACACGGAGCGTCGGCACACCATGTAATGCAACTGTTGGACGCGGGGTGTCGCGTTATCGACCTATCCGCCGATTATCGATTGAGTACTCCTGCTCTGTACGAAAAGTGGTACGGCGAAAGGCACCCGGACGCAGGTCGTTTGGGCCAAACACCCTATGGTTTGCCAGAGTTGTTTTCGAGCGAGCTGAAGGATTGCAAGTTGGTTGCGAACCCTGGATGCTATCCGACTTCGGCCATTCTGCCACTGTCACCCCTTCTCAAGGAAGGACTCATTTCGCCCCTGGATATCATTGTTGATAGCAAATCCGGAGTGAGTGGCGCAGGGAGAACGCCAAAACTTGGAAATCTGTATTGTGAAACAAACGAAAGTATTTCGGCCTATTCGGTTGGCAACCACCGACATCAGCCAGAGATTGTGGACATCGTCAAACGATTCAGTGGAGTTGAACCACAAATCGTGTTTACACCCCATTTGACTCCGATGGAGCGTGGCATCTTGTCCACGATCTACGTTCACCCCGCAGCGGGAGCGACCCCAAACCAGATTCGAGAGTGCTTGAATACCTACTATGATTCCAGTTCGTTCGTTCGAGTTGTGTCGCATTTGCCAGCGACACGATTTGTTTCCCGAACAAACTATGTTGATATCACCGTGCGCGAAAATGGTCCAAGAATCATATTGATTTCCGCGATCGACAATTTGGTCAAAGGAGCGAGCGGCGCAGCCATTCAGAACATGAATCACATGTTCGGACTGGAACCCTCGATGGGGTTGTTGTAAGCACCGTTACCAACTACTCATCGCCGGAGTTTCCGGAGGAGCCGCCAACATCGAGCTTCTTCCATTTCTTGCTCGCTAACTTTTTCAGTCCTGCCTCAGTGACCGAGCCATTTTCTTTGAACGTCAGCGATTCCAGTTTTGGCATGGCCAACAGCTTCGCGATCGCTGCATCCGTGACAGCGGTCGATCGGATCGTCAGTTCCTTTAGGTTTGGCAACGACACGATTACATCGAGTGTGGCGTCCGTCATTTGCGGGATGCTCCAAATGTCAAGCAATTCTAGAGCCTTTAGTGACTCCATGTTCTTTAGTCCACTATCGCTGACTCCACTGATTTCATGAAGGTAGAACTTCTTAAGTTTTGGCAGATCCTTAAGGACCTCGAGGGCTGAATCATCAATGGTTGGCAAGTCTCGTAGAGTGAGTCTTTGCAGGTTAAGCCCTTTCAATGCCAAAACGCCATCGCTGCCAAAGCCTTGGCATCGGAAAATCTCCAACTGCGAAAGCTTTTTGAGTTTCGCTAAATGCTGACCGGATTGACTTGTTATTGCAAAGTCCTGGATCAATAGGTTTTCCAGAGTCTCGTTTCGGGATAGCAGTTCCATTCCATAATCCGAAACCGCGGTGCTTCGATGCTTGAGCGCCTTCAGTTTAGGAAGTGTGGCAACGACCTCAAGAGTCATGTCTCCGGCTTCCATGTTGCCGCGAAGATCGAGAACGCGTAGGTCTTGCAGTTTCGCGAGTCGTCGTGTTCCGAGTTCGTTAAATCGGTTCTGAACCAAGATCAACTGTTGCAGATCTTTGATTTCTGAGATCGCCTTCAGGACTTGTCCCGACATGTTCGCATTGGAGGAAAGATCCAACACGATCAGTTTTGGAAACGACTTGACGATGGTGTCAACGGCGGCGTCATCGATCACGGTATTGGTAATTGCCAAAGTTGTGAGCTCTTTAAGTCCGCTCAGCTTGGCTACCATTTCTGAATTGAGCGTTCGGCAGTTGAAGATTTGTAGCTTTTGCAGGTCGGTCAATCGCCCGAACAAAGCCAGATCCTCTGCCGTTAGGATCGATCCATCCTGGATGAGGATTTCAGTCAGCTTTGCCCCGTCCATGGTTAGCTTGGCGGTCGCGCCAAATGTTTCAAGTCGCTTCTTTGCGGCCGCCACGTCTTCTGCTTTTGCAGTGGCGGTTGCTTCTGATTTTTGAAGGTAATCAACAGGTGGTTTTGCGATAGTGAAGCCGCCGGACAAGGCGCTTGCAACCAGACAACCCGCAACAACTTTCCAAACCTGACGACAACGCATCCCATTAACCCTTTGCTCTGAACTTGAAAAAGAAGGGGAGTAGCGAACTACCCCCCTCCGGTTTGTTTTACGATTCGGTGCCTGATCCTGAGGGATC
>JANMNR010000342.1:0-6547 GCA_031368325.1 Pirellula sp. | reverse complement strand
CGAGAAGATGCGACGGTTGTTTAACCACGAATTTCCACGTGTTCATGACTTGTACACGCGTGGCGTTTGGGTAGTCGGCGAACTGTTGGAATTCAACTGCGAATTCAACAAGTACATATTGGCCAAAGGCTTTCAGAAGCAGGAGGGTCTGCTGTTTCGACACGTGCTTCGATTCATTTTATTGGCGGAAGAGATCAGTCAAATTGCGCCTGAGAGTACGAACGAAGAAACTTGGGAGAAGCCCTGGGATGCGCTGATCGAACGTCTGACGGAGTGCTGCCGGCAAGTGGATGCCGAGAGCACCGACAAACTGCTTCAGGACGATCGGGAGGCGACGGCTCTGTTGCGTTCCGCGTCCAAGAAGTAATCCGCGTTTGCTAGACCGCTAGCTGCATCGCGATCTATTGCGATCGTGACGTTGGGGTGCAATTGCAGAACACTCGCTGGTACGGAGGCTGTAATCGGGCCTTCGACCGTGTCGCGGATGGCTTTGGCCTTGCTTGTGCCAGTTGCTAGAAGCAGAATCGATTGACCTTCGAGAATGGTTTGAATCCCCATAGTCAACGCTGTTTGTGGTACTTCGTCGATGCTGCCGAAGTAGCGAGCGTTGTCTTGTCGTGTACGTTGAGTTAGCGTTTTAACACGGGTGCGAGAGCCGAGCGATGAGCCGATTTCGTTGAAACCGATGTGGGCATCGACGCCGATACCAAGGATTTGCAAATCGATACCGCCCGCTTGTTCGATTTGCTGTTCAAACTGTGCGGCGCTTTGTTGCAAATCGACCTCCCAAGTGACTGGGACATGGGTCGACGCGATATCGATGTCGATATGTTTAAAGAGGTTTTCTTGCATGTAGTAGTGATAGCTTGATGGGCTATCGGGTGGCACACCAATGTACTCGTCAAGGTTAAAGGTCTCGACGTTTGCAAATGAAATTTCTCCAAGCGAATTGCGAGCGATCAATTCACGATAGAGTCCGAGCGGTGTTCCGCCAGTTGCAAGCCCCAGCACGGCACCAAATCCGTTGCTGTTCCGATGTTTGAGCAGTGAGCAAACTTCGTCCGCGGCGAATTGAGTGACCGCTTCAGAAGATTCTAGAATGACAACTCGCAACGCAGAATTTCCTTAATTAAAAACGACTAAAAACACGACGCTTCTGGCTGAGCTACGTATGGGCTTATGGGGGTGACCATTGTGTCCGGGCTTTCAATTCCGGATTCAGTGGGCCGGTGGCTCACGCCACCGGCAGTTCATGTGTCGCCCTTGGGTAGTGCCTACTTGTTCTTGAGTCCATCGATCATTTTGACAAAGTCCTCTTTCATCTTGGCGATAACTTCCTTGGGGCCGGTGGACTTAACGAAGATGGTTGAACCGTCTTTAAGTTCAAGAATCGCGCTGAGCATCTTGTAGTTTTCTTTCTTCTTTGTGGCGGCACCAGGTTGCATTGGTCCCATGGATTCCTTGTAAGTGCCTTCGATCTCTACCATGTGCACAGTCGTTTGGTCTACTTGCTTTTTCTCGACTTTGGAGTTCTCTTTCGTAGCACCATCAAATTGACCAATCCACCGCGCGATGTTTGGCTCAATACCGCCACTTGCCTGAGAAACCGTGATACGAGCAAATGCTTCTCCCTCGACGGGGAAACGAAACTCATTTTCAATCATTTGGTTGGCTGGTGGCATGGTTTTCCAGGATTCAGGTTTCGTTACGACAACCTTGCCTCTTCCAATTGCCAACACTTCCGCTTTTGCAGCCCCTTCTTTCTTTTCTTTGTCTTGGCAGAGGGCGGGTTGTACAAAAACGCAAAGAGTTGCAAGTGCCAGCAAATTTCGCCAATTCATCGATCTGTCTCCGATAGGTAGTTTCAGTAATGGTCAGTTTTGGATGGAAATCGCGAGCCAAAATGCGGTTTCAAAAAAAGAAATCCTGCACGGACTCGGTTTATCAAGCCTTACGCTTAGTTACACTATACGATCGCACTCGAATTGACCAGTATCGCAATATCACTTCCCGAACGTATTTTGAGTTCCGTATGCTTACCGATTACCGCTCGCAAACCATCGACGCCGCGTTGCTCGACGATTTGTCTCATCTCGTGCGGTTAGCCATTCGTGAGGACCTCGATCGGACAGCAGACTTGACTACGTTGGCGCTCGTTCCGCAGGGAATACAAGGATCCGCCGTGATTTTGCCTCGCGTTCCCGGTGTTGCAGCCGGCGTCGACCTGATCGAGCCCATATTGCAGGAATTAGATTCAAAGATCACCTGGACGCAACATGTAGGTGACGGGGAGAGATTTGTTCCAAAGCAGCCGATTGCTACGTTAACAGGTGAGACCCGAGATTTACTGACATGTGAACGAACCATCCTTAATTTTCTCGGTCGACTTTGCGGCGTTGCCACCCTAACGAGTCGATATG
This sequence comes from Pirellula sp., assembly GCA_031368325.1. Classification (GTDB taxonomy): domain Bacteria; phylum Planctomycetota; class Planctomycetia; order Pirellulales; family Pirellulaceae; genus JBKCUI01. Next base: position 4,127 of record JANMNR010000342.1, on the reverse strand, counting down.
TTTCCAAAGTCGATGGAACCAGGGCTCGCGTATACGATACGCGCAAGACAACGCCGGGTTGGCGACGTTTGGAAAAGTATGCGGTCCGATGTGGTGGTGGCCGCAATCATCGCTTGGGTTTGTTCGATGGCATCCTCATCAAAGACAATCATCTCGCATGCCGGGCGTCGAAGGACGGAGAGTTGCTGGATCCTGGTACCGCAGTTCAAATCGCTAGAGATTTTGTAGCCAGCGGTGCTTATCGCTTTGAGAACCCGCCCATGATCGAAATTGAAATCGATCGATTGAACCAATTAGAATCGGCCTTAAGAGCGTTGCCGGACATTATTCTCCTGGACAACATGAATTGCGATCTGCTCCGGGAGTGCGTTGCGCTGCGAGATCGAATGGCCCCGTCCGTGGAGTTAGAAGCTTCCGGTGGTGTTAACTTGGAAACAATCGGAAATATTGCACGGACTGGCGTCGATCGAATAAGTGTGGGAGCCCTCACGCATTCGGCCATCAATCTCGATCTTGGGCTCGATTGGATTTTGAACAATGGGTAAACACAGCTTTGAAGCCAAAAAATTCCGAGTCAAAGAAGGCGATCCCGTAAAACTGAGCAAGATCTCGACCAAGGCCGGTAAAGAACTGTCAAAAAAAGAGGAGGGCGTAGATTCGTTAAAGGATGATAACGCTTCCCTCCAAGAGGCACAGAATCGTTTGTTCGCCGGCGGAAAACGTTCGTTGCTCGTGATACTTCAAGGAATGGATGCATCGGGAAAAGACGGAACGGTACGCCATGTTATGAACGGGGTAAATCCGCAAGGCTGCCGCATTTACAGTTTCCGCGCACCGAATACCGAAGAGGTTCAGCATCACTTCCTTTGGCGCCCGATGCGATTTTTGCCTGCTCGAGGCATGATTTCGATCTTCAATCGATCGTATTACGAAGAAGTGATTGTAGTGCGAGTGCATCCTGAGTTTCTTGGCCCACAGAGTCTGCCTCCGTTTAAGAAGCCGATGGATCTTTGGAAGCAACGCTTTGCCGAAATCCGCTCGTTTGAACAAACTCTCGTGGCCAGTGGTACGAGTGTGCTCAAGTTTTATCTGCACGTATCCCGAGAGGAGCAAAAGGCGCGTTTGATGGAACGGCTAACGGAACCCGACAAGCGTTGGAAGTTCAACGAACGGGATCTCGAGGAGCGAAAACTCTGGGATCAGTATGAGGAAGCGACCAACGATGTCTTGTCTGCCACGAGTAGCAAGTCGACACCGTGGTACATTATTCCCGCAGACGACAAATGGTACGCTCGAGCCGCGGTAGCCGACATTATTGCTGGCCATCTGGAGTCACTCGATTTGGAGTATCCGGCCGTCTTGCCCGAAGATGAAGCGAAGTTCGCGTTGCTCGCGAAACAACTGCAAGAGCAAGACTAGCCGCAATTCCTATTCGATCCTAGCATCAACCTGGACCACACTCTCGGCGGCGTGCCCTGCCGATCCGAGGAACAAATTTTCAGGATAGTTGACTTGCATCAGGCACAAGCCACGTGCGGGCGCAGTGAGATCCGTTTGACGCCGTTCACGCGACTCTAAGGCGGACATCATCCAACGTGGTCCAAAGCGATCTGCACCAATGTCTCGTAACGTGCCAACGATGTTGCGAACCATGTTGTATAAGAAGCCGTCCGCTTCGACATCGATCCATAAATCAACACCGTCCATAGTCGGCACACTCATCACCTCTAAGGCATACACTGTTCGAGTTGTTGTAAGCCGAGGGGAGCCAGGCGTTTCAAATCCCTTGAAGTCGTGAGTCCCAATGAGAAACGCGGCACCCTCGCGCATCGCGTCGTGGTCCAGCGGTTTCGGAAGCCACCAGTGAAACTTGTGGTTCATGACGTCTGCAACTTTGGAATTGCGAATCGTGTATCGGTATCGTTTGCTTTTTGCATCGCGGATCGGATCGAAGGCCTGGACGACTTCGCGGCATCTGCGGACCACGATGTCCTCGGGTAAAAAGCGATTGATGGCCAAAGCCAGCTTGCCCGAATCGTGATTCCAGTTTCGCAAGACAAAGGCTCCAACTTGTCCCAGTGCATGCACGCCTGAATCGGTCCGACCGCTTCCTTGAATGTGCGTTCGTTCCGTAGTCGCCTTGAGAATGGCTTCGGCTAATCGTTGTTGGATGGTGACGGCGTTGATCTGTAGCTGCCATCCACCGTAATTTGTTCCATCATACGCAATCGTAATTGCAAATTTCCGGGCCATTGTTTTCGTTGATTCGAGTCTTTCGGTGCGGGATGTTAACGCTTGTCTTTCCATGTCTCGTCGGCTTGCATGAACATGAGATGTTGCCAAGGCAGCCGGTCATACTCCTTAGCCAACTTAAAGCCGTTCGCTTTGTATTCTTTGAGGATTTGTGCCTTAGTCATTTTGTGCTCAGGCCGAATCAACACGGTCGGGTCCTCTAGGCGAAACTCAACCAGTGCAATCAATCCGTCCGGCTTAAGAGCTTTTCGCAGGGCAGCGAGCATTTGAACCGGATGCGAAAACTCATGGTAGACGTCCACCATCAAGACCAAGTCCACCGAGTTATCCGGAAGCTTTGGATCCCAAAGCTCGCCCAATATGGTATCCACATTCTCAAACTTCCTTTCGGCTAACCTGCGCGAAAGCGCTTGCAACATTTCTGGTTGAATATCTACCGCGATAACTTTACCGGTCGGACCAACTCGTGGGGCCATTTGCAACGTGTGGTATCCATCGCCGGCCCCTAAATCACAAACAACCATTCCATCCCTGAGATTAAGTTGTTCAAGCATCTCTTGAGGGTTCTCCTCTTTGATTCGCTCGGGACGACTGAGCCAGTTCATGTGGGTGTAACCCATTGGCTGCGCGACCCGCCGCCCTAGGTATTTTGTCACTCCCTCGGGAGCTTCCGTTCTAGGCTTGTTATCTTTGGCCGTTTTTTCCTGAGCCAGCAAGCTTTGTTTTAGGCCCGATTGGTATGCTGCTAGCACGATGAATGCTATCAGATAGGGGACGACAGACCGCTTAAAGAGTTGCATGATTGTTGCTTTCACTAGGAGACTAATCTTCGAGCGGCAGGGGCTGGAAAGATGGGTGCTTTGCGGATTCTAGGTACGTTTCGAGGATCAACAAGGCTGCGACTTTGTCCACTTGTTTCTTGCGTTTCTTGTGAGTCAACTCGGCTTCGCGAAGCAATCGATTGGCAAGGGCGGTGGTATAGCGTTCGTCAACAAAGCGAACTGGACAATTGGTTATATGATACAGCCACGAAGCGAAATCGCGGGCTTCGACAGATTTCTGGCTTTCTCTCCCATCGCAATGAATGGGTAGACCGACGACCCAGCCCAGGATCTGATTCTGACGGGCCAGGTCCTCGAAGTGCTTTTGGTCGAGCGTCAAGTTCTTTCGCGTGTACGTTTCTAACGGGCTGGTCCATGTTCGGCTTGGATCGCATATAGAAACGCCTATCCGAACGGTTCCGTAATCGACTCCCGCAAGACGGCCTGATTCCGGCCAATCAAATTGTCTCGAATCCGGATTACCCAAACCGCTCAGCCTCGCGAAATTCCCTTGAAATTAAACTTGTCCAGATACTATTCTCCCCATATTGGCCAGGATTGACCAGAGCCAGCACCGTAAAGCAGAGCAAATTCGATTTGGTCGGGAGCATTATGAAACAAAAGAGAAGACTTGCAATTTGCACACTAAGTAGCCTCATGACCGCCATGTCGGCATTTTCAACTGGTTCGCTGCAAGCACAGGATGGGCTCGATTTCAACGAGGCAGAACGCATGATGTCGTTCAATACCGTCGAGCTCAAGGATCAACTATACTATGGACTTCGGCTCTTCTCGCCGGAACAACAGGCTTTCGTAGACGATATCGTGGCCCGAGTGGAAGCGGGCGAACTCCCGCGTTCCATGGTCAACGTCGTGTTCGTGTGGTCTCGGAAACGCAAGCCAAAATTTCCATTCCCCTACTTTGAAATCGCAATGCGATTGCTAGCCGAAAATCGCGGCGTCATCCTCCCCTGACCACCGCTTCGGTTTTCATTTGGTGCGATCGAATCGGCAGTAGTATGAACCCGTACGAGCCACCTGCGTCGTCACCAC
>JANMNR010000269.1:0-26831 GCA_031368325.1 Pirellula sp. | reverse complement strand
TGGTGGACTCCGTGTGGCTGCTCTAGAAAGCCGACGGCGCGATGACTTCTCAAGATTGATCGAGCGATTTGGCGGTCTGCCATTCGTCAGTCCGTCCATGCGAGAGGTTCCCATCGACAAGAACAAAGAAGCGATCGAGTTTGCTTACCGTGTCATGACGGGTGAAATTGGAGCCGTCATCTTTTTGACTGGTGTCGGATTCAAGCAATTGATTGCTGCCATCGAACCGCACGTCGACAAACAGCGATTTCTGGATTCGTTGTCGGATATTCCAACCGTCGCTCGCGGCCCCAAGCCGGTTGCCGCGATGCGAGAGTTCGGCTTGCAACCCACGCACCGAGCCCCAGAACCAAATACTTGGCGTGAAGTACTGCAGACCATCGATATCCATGTTCCAGTGTCAAACGTCGAGGTTGGACTGCAAGAGTACGGCATCACCAACCACTCTTTGATAGCCGGCCTCGAAGCTCGTGGTGCCAAAGTTACGACCGTCAAAGTCTATCAGTGGGATCTCCCCGAAGACACGCAACCGCTTATCGACAATGTTCAAGCCATCGTGCGAGGTGAACGCGATTGCCTGCTGTTTACCAGCGCCCATCAAGCCGTCAATCTACTCCGCATAGCAAACCAACTCGATTGCGAATCGGAATTGCGATTGGCCTTGCGCAGCATGGTGGTCGCCTCGATTGGACCGACCACTTCCGAAATGCTGCAGCACTTGGAGATCCCGATCGACTTGGAACCCGAGCATTCCAAAATGGGGCACCTCGTTCAAGCGTCCGCGGAAAAAAGTCCGCGCATCCTCAAAGCAAAACGATTTACCGGCATCACCGGATTGCCAATCGGAATTTCTAGAAACGACCTATCCAACAAAGACAAAACCGCATCCGGTACAACCATGAACCCATTGCACGACAACCCCTTCATGAAAGCCTGCTTCAAGCAAGAGACGGATGTCACTCCCGTTTGGCTGATGCGACAAGCGGGTCGTTACATGGCCGAGTACAGAGCCGTCCGAGAAAAAGTCACCTTCCTAGAACTTTGCAAAAACTCTTCGCTCTGCGCTGAAGTCATGGTCACTGCGGTTGAAAAACTGGGCGTGGATGCCGCCATCATCTTTTCGGACATATTGCCCATCCTCGAGCCGATGGGGTTTCACCTCGAGTTCACAGCCGGCGACGGACCTGCGATTCACAACCCGATCCGAACGCCTAAAGATGTCGACCGTGTCAAGCCGCTTGAAAGCATGGCGGCTTTGCAGTTCGTGGCCGATACCGTTACAGCGACGCGAGCCAGTCTGCCGGAGCGGATTCCGGTCATCGGATTCTCGGGTTCTCCCTTTACGTTGGCAAGCTACATGATTGAGGGGAGCGGCTCTCGAAACTATGTCCATACCAAGACCTTGATGTACTCCGACCCGGTTGCCTGGAAAGTTCTCATGAACAAGCTGGTGGAATCGATTGCGTTGTACCTCAACTCGCAAATCGCAGCGGGTGCACAGTGCGTTCAGTTGTTCGATTCCTGGGCCGGTTGTTTGTCGCCGAACGAATATCGAACCCGCATTCTGCCCCACATGCATCAGTTGCTCGAGTCGATCGTCCCAGGAGTTCCGGTAATCAATTTCGCGACCGGCAATCCAATGCTGACATCGCTCCTGCGGGGTGATAACCGAACGGTCGTCGGCTTGGATTGGCGAGTTCCCTTGGATGTGGGTTGGGACATGGCAGGCAACGATCGCGCCGTTCAGGGCAATCTGGATCCGACCGTCTTGTTTTCGGACTTGGCAACCATACGCGATCAAGTGCACTATGTGCTATCCCAAGCGGCGGGGCGTCCTGGCCATATCTTTAATTTAGGACATGGAATCCTGCCCGGTACGCCTGTTGACAATGTGATCGCACTGGTCGACATGGTGCACGAGCTGAGTGACCGGCGCAAGTAAGCTACCTCCAGCAAAGAAACGAAACCAATGCTCTTTCAAAACGTATCGTTGCTTTCGGTAGGCTACGTGCTGCCACCTTTGGTGATAACGTCCTCGGATATCGAAACGCAGTTGGACGCCGTTTATCAAAGGCTCAAACTGCCGCAAGGTCGGCTTGAGGGGATGAGTGGCATTCACGAGCGAAGACTGTGGCATCCCAAGACCCGAATCAGCGATATGAGCGCCGAGAGTTGTCGCCGAGCGCTGGGTGCGGCGAATGTTGAGCCGGGCGAAGTGCAATGCTTGATCCATGCTAGCGTCTGTCGCGAGTACCTCGAGCCAGCGACAGCGTGTCGTGTGCATCATTTGACTGGTTTGCCTGAGAACGCTTGGGTGTACGATGTTTCGAATGCTTGTTTAGGGGTGATGAACGGTGCCGTGCAGATCGCGCAGTTGATTGAGAGCGGTGTCATTCGAGCCGGGCTCGTCGTTGGAACCGAAGACTGCCGTGGGTTGTTGGAGGCGACGATTCATCAATTGAACGCCGCCCCCAATCTAACACGCCAATCGATTAAGCCCGCCTTCGCTTCGTTGACGATCGGATCGGGGAGTTGTGCGTGGCTGCTTGGCGATCGACGGTTTTTCGAGTCCAAGTATCCAGGGTTAGGAGCGAGCGTACGAGGTGCGGTAGCTGTCGCCCGAACTCAACATCACGCATTATGCCAAAGCGATACCGACCAAGCGGGCAGCGGTATGCAACCGATCATGAACACCGATTCGGAGTTGTTGTTAGAGGCCGGAGTCGCGACAGGCAAAGCTGCGTTTGATTTATTGCTCAGCGAGCTTCATTGGCGACGCGACGAGATCGGTGCAACGGTTTGTCATCAAGTCGGTTCGGCACACAGGAGGCGAATGCTGGAGACGCTCGGTATGCCTGTAGAGACCGATTTTGCTACCTTTGAGCGGTTGGGCAATACAGGTTCGGTGGCATTGCCAACGGCCTTAGGGGTTGGGCTTTCGCAATCGCAGTTTTCGCCCGGCATGAAATCAGCGCTACTGGGTATTGGATCGGGCCTCAATTCCGTCATGATGGGAATCGAGTTCGGAAACATTTCCGTCCGGGGCGAGTAGCCTATATAGGCTATGCCGACGACAGCGATTTTAAAAAGACAGCGAATGGTCTTATTCGCTGTCTCTCTAAATTCGCTGTCGATTCTTTTTCACGGCCTAACTCCTCGAATCGACAACTTACGTCGCCCAAACGTTGCCACGATCCCCAGCGGCATCCCGGTCAGCCGAAGATGCGTTTGCATAGTCCGAATGAGTCGAGCGGAGACCTCGTCATTGATTGCATCGACCTGCACACAAACTGTTCCGTCAACGACGAAAGGCGAAATGGGGATTTGCGCAATGTCGGCTTGTGTTCGGGCCGAATCCGATCTGAGATGAACTCGTAGTTTTCATCGAAAAGGGGGGCTCCGGGTTGACGCGGAATGCGATGGTAGGCCGCTTTGTCCAATGCGAAATTCACCAGCAAACCCAAATCGACGCTCCAGAACTTCAGATAGTTCAACACTTGCGAAACGTTCTCGGGCACGAAACCTTCCACTTGATGCTTGATTTCGAGAATAGCACAATCTGCAACTACGAGATCAGGCTCAAAAACGTCGACGACGACGTCGCGATAGACTATCTCGCGTCTTGTCGCCTGTTTGGCGATGAACGGGATTCCGCCTTCATAAAGCCGCTGTTCAACCGCTTTCTGATAGCACTCTTCTCGGACACCGGGACCAACCGCGTTATGGACGTCGAAAACGCAGCGGATGATCTGGAACGATCGTTCTTTGTGAGTGATCTCCGTAATCATGTTCACCTATCTGAATTCTTCATTTTTAGATCGATCGACAGCGAATGAAAAGAGACAGCAAATGGATAAGGCTCAACTCTATTCGCTGTCTCTCTAAATTCGCAGTCGCTTTGAATATCTCGGATTCGAAAGCGGCTATAATCAGTCACTCACTTTAAGAGCAAGAGTTGTCACAAATCAAGGGGACGTGAAGTCGCCAGAATGGTAAAACCACCGTATGCGCAATACATATATGCACGACCTCCTTCATTCGATCTTGTTTACGATCTTAATCGCTTGCCCATCTATTGCTGACGACTTGAGGATCCCTGCGTTTACAGCCTACGTCCTTCCCGATCCCGAGAGCGCTCGCGTTTCCGAACAAAAAGGGATTACGCATTGGAACGACCCTGCTCAGTCGGTCAATTGGTACGGCAAATTTGCAGCCACTGGCGAGCTTCAAGTCAAGGCCGAAGTGTGCTTACCAACGGGGACACAGTCACGCTTTAAATTGACCGTCGAGGAAGTGACACATGAAGCAACCGTGGCAGGGCTTGGTGCCGATACGCCAGTGAAAGCCGACTTCGGTGTTTTCAAGATCGCAACGCAGGGACACAAACGATTGCGGCTTGAGTCGCTCAATGCAACCAAGGGACCTATCGGTGACGTCAAGGCAATCTTGCTGGATGGGGCGGCTGTAGACAAAGTACACTTTAATCTGAAGGAACGACGCAATGCTGCGTCCGTGCACTTGACTTATCCTGTGCCGGATGGCACGGATGTCGAAGCGTTCTATTGTGAGGTGACCGCCGTGGAAGATCCGACCACTACGTTTTACATGGCCTGTGGTTGGCATCGAGGTTACTTTGGAATGCAGGTCAACAGTCCAACAGAACGACGTATCATCTTCAGCGTATGGGATAGTGGTAACGAAGCGGTAGATCGAAAGAATGTCGTTGACGAGAACCGCGTGCAACTAATGGGCAAGGGTGACGGAGTCTTTACCGGTGACTTTGGAAACGAAGGAACGGGTGGGCACAGTCATCTCAAGACCATGTGGAAGACGGGCCAGAAGCAGCGATTCCTTGTCACAGCCAAGCCGGTTGGCAAGACAACGATCTTCTCTGGATTTTGGTTTCAGCCAGAGATGCAGAAGTGGATGTTAATTTCGTCGTGGCGTGCGCCGAAGGAGGGTGGGTGGCTTCGCGGAGTTCACAGCTTCAGCGAAAATTTTGGCGGTAGCAACGGCCATCTTTTGCGAAAAGCCCGCTACGGCAATCAATGGATACGCACACCGGATAGCAAATGGATCGAGCTTACCACTACCAAGTTTAGCCATGACCCGACGGGCCGCGCGGATCGTTTCGATCGATTCATGGGAGTCGAAAATGGCGAGTTCTTTTTGAGTCACGGTGGTTTTGTGGATGGATTTTCAAAATACGGTGATCTGTTTACTCGAGAGAAAACGGATCGAAGTCCCTCGGATTTAGAGCTTCCAAGGATTGACACCGCGTCAGGGAATTAAGGAAGCCTATGCCACGGGTGAAGTTCAAGCTGCCGTTCGCCTAAACGCATTGCTCGGAATATCGCGACTAAGTCATTCATTACGAGGCCAAGGTTACGATCATGTCACCCATCAACTCGCTTGCAGGCTTTTCAGTTCAAGCCACGAGCAAAATCCAAATCAATGGACAGACCTATCGCATCGGCGACCACGGTGTTACAGCGATCGAACTCGCCATTGAGATGTTGGATCGACGAATGCGATTTCAGTCTTTGCTCACGTTGCGGTCCGAGATTCGATCGTGCGAGTTGGACAATTGCAAAGCAGCTCTTACTTATCTGATTGAGAGGACTCCGAACTACAACTTAAAGATCATCGCCCTGTGGCTTCGTGGGCGATGCGGTGGTTATGTTGGCTCGCAGACGATAGCAAAGTTTGCTGAGAGCGACGACGAAAAGATGCGTTATCTTGCAGCCAAGGCGATGCAGAGCATGGGAGTATGGAGCACCCTGGCGGTCATGGCCAAGAGCGATCCATCGGAACGCGTCAGGCGTATTGCAACGACACGGCCTCCTCGCAAATTTCGGGAGCGACTCAGCAACTTCTCGAGCAGTTTGGAAACCCTTCCCTGTTCGACCAAGCAAAGGGGATTGTTCTGGTCGTCGTTGATCGACATCGGCAGTCCCATCGGGACAAAATCCGTTGAGCTGATTCGCCACCTTCTCGAACGGATTCGCAGTGTGCAAAGATCCTGAACTTCCCCGTGTTGCCTGGAACCCAATTCGCGGACATTACGGGCTGGCGATTTTTATGCAGACCCAAATCAAGTAAGCTGACCAAGCAATCAGCAGAAGAGTTGCAACGACAAACAGCTTGGATTTCAAATCAGCCTGCATCGGTCGACAGTTCAAATCTGGGCTCAAATGCGGAATCAAAGTCATACTGGTCATCGAAATCCTCACGATGATCGGTTTTGCTTTTCCGCATTTCTTTGATACGAATTAGATTGTAGACGATTTCACCAAAGTCGCCGGTGGTATGGACGCCCCAGCTGTTGAGAACCGTCTTGGCCATGAACCCGTATTGTTCCAGTGCAAACTCGCGGATCGCTTGGCATAGTTGTTGGCCGGTCAAGTGGTGATCCTGTTTGGCTTCACTCCCCTCATCTTTAGTAGCCGGCATCTTCATTACTTTTTGCGCGTATTGCAACGCCTCTCGAACGAACTGGTATGCTTCCAAGTGATAGCGTTGGTCCTGTTGCATTAGCTCGATAATGGCTTGTAAGTGTTCGTTCATTGGAGAGTTCGCGAAAAAAACGACGTTTGGATTTTACGAAAAGGTTCAGTGTTCGACAGCACGCTTTAGGACCGTTAAGCAATCGCTTGCCGGTATCAAGATTCTGCGGTTGTCCTCGGTTACCAATAACAACTGTTGCGCCAAGAGTTCAACTCCTATTACTCTACCGCGCCCTTGCGAGGTCACAATCTCACTTCCGACGGTTGGCATCTCCGCGGCCAATTCTTCGTACGTATCGTTTTCGTAGCGAAGGCAGCATTTCAGTCGACCGCAGCGTCCGGAAATTTTGTTCGGATCGAGTGTTGCTTTTTGAAGCTTCGCCATACGCATGGAAACGGGTGGCATCTCCGAGAGGTGTGTGTTGCAGCACACGGGTTTTCCGCAGTCGCCATAGTCAGCTAGCAATTTCGCTTCGTCGCGTGCACCGATTTGGCGCATTTCGATTCGGGTTTTGTATTCCGAGGAAAGGCGTTTAACGAGATCGCGGAAATCGACTCTATCGTCGGCGGTGTAATAAACCATCATTTGCTCGCCCCCCAGAATCATTTCGATATCTACCAAGGACATGGGCAAGTTCAAATCTTGGATCATTTGTTTGCATCGTGCAAACTCCCGCTTTTGCGACTTCTGAATATGTTCATGTTCATTCTCGTCTTCGGGCGATGCCAGGCGTTGGATACTGCCGTTGGGCGGATCGTTCATTTGGCTGAGCACGTGGTCGGTCGCTTCGCAGAGTACCTCACCGCGTTCCAGACCTCGATTGGTGCGTGAAACCACAATATCGCCTCGAACTTGATCGGTTCGGGAATTCATCACGAACAGCGTGCGCATCAAACCGCATCGAACGACATACCGGGGCATACTAGATTGAGACAAGACGAGAGGAGTGGCAGGCGGTCAAACGCCGTATGAATTAGAGTTGGATTGTACTGCAAATCCCCCCCGATTGTTGCAGGGCATCCCAAGTTATGGCGTTACCGACAACATTCGTCAATTCTGGTATTCTATGGATTGCCGCGGTTTCGGAGCCCGGCGGACGACTTTTACGAATATCTCGAGCACAAACTAACTCGGAATTGCATGATGCCATTTCCTGCGACGCCAGAAGACAGACCCGATCCGCTTGAAAACATGCCTGCCATGCGAGCACGGATTCCTGAGCATGTGGCTCGCGGCGAGGTGAGCACGGGAGTGATTGTTGTCACGGGTGGAACCGAATATGTATTAGACTTCGTGCGCAATTTGCCGCGTCCCAACATGATTGTGGCTAGAGTTGTACTGCCTCACTTGGTCATGCCGCAGTTTATTGATGCATTGGCAGCGAATATCGAGTTGTTTCGGCAACGCTACGGTGAGCTTCCCGGAACACAAACGCCAAGTACCGCTACCCCCAATCCAGGTGTTCCAGGGGCAGGTTCACCTGTTGTCGCTGCCGAATCAACGTCGGTGGACGTCTGGCCCGGTTCCAATCCAGTTACGCCACCAGCAAATGCTCCGGGAGCTAGCTCAGCTGAACCCGTGGGTAATTCGACTAGTGGCCAAACGCCGTCCCCTCCAAGCAATGGAAATCCGAACCCAACACCACCAATCGTAGGAAATCAAAGTACAGCGCATCCACCAAATGCGATGCCGAACCAAACCAACCATCTTCGGCGCCAGAATCCACAGGAGGTCTACGATGACCTTAAGCTCCGGGATGAAATCCTGAGTGGTTCGTATGCCAACGCCGTCATGATTGGCCACGGCCCATTTGAATTCAGTTTCGATTTCATCACGAATTTCTACCCGCAGTCCGCAGTCAGTTGCCGCGTCTACTTGGCATCGGGACACATTCATCGATTGCTGGAATCGTTGAGAGCTTCGTGGGAGCAATTGCGGCCAAGACTGTCGCAGGGGCATCCGCCTCAGAATCCGCCGCAGAACCTACCGCCGTCCAATTGAATCCCAAACCTTTGTGAATTGCCCTGATGTCTTTGCATCCTGACGTTAATTTTCAACCGAACCCTCGAGAGATCATTCTAGCAAGCTCTTCGCCTCGGAGACGCGAGCTGCTCGAACGGTTCGGTTACAAGTGTCGCGTGGTCGAACCGGACCCGAATGCAGAGTGTGGTATCTGTTCACGCGAGACACCGCCCGAGCTTGTTGCGAGGTTGGCTTATCAAAAAGCTGCGAATGTCATTGCCAAGATTGATTCAGGTTTGGTATTGGCATGCGATACCGTTGCTGAGTGCGTCGCGATCATTTTGGGGAAGCCTGAGAACAGAGAGCATGCCAAGCAGATGTTGCAAAGGCTGCGAGGCAGAAAGCATTCGGTTTATAGCGGCGTATGCCTATGGGATAAAGCGACTGCAACACGGTCCATTCGAGTAGACGTTTCGCACCTGTGGATGGAGCGAATCACCGATGAGCAGCTAGACGCGTACTTGGATACGGAACAGTGGGTTGGCAAGGCTGGCGCGTTTGGATTTCAAGACGGGCCGAACTGGATTAGGCTCGATTCCGGTTCGGCGTCCAACGTCGTTGGCTTGCCCATGGAGATGCTGGCAACCATGCTCGCGGAAACAAGTTCAGCTGGGTTCCTTGCCTAAGTTGACTTCGATTACCTCTTCGAGGCTTGTCGTTTCGATGCCTTTCGTAATCAACTCCTGACGAAGAAATCGGCCAGGAACATCGTTGCTTCTCCAAAGTTTTACACTTGAAGGTCCCGCCTCACTGGTTTCGGTCCACTCGTAAACTGTTGCTTCAAACTCCTTATCGCCAACCTTGACAATCTCCTTGCCAGTTTCCTTGGCTTTGGAAGAAGGCATATAGAACTGTTCCTCAGTGAGTCCTTTTGGCAATCGGAATGTAGCCGGGAACTTTACAAAGTCAGCTTCGTTTTCTACGATTGCCATCTCAGGCCGCTTCACGGTGATTTGGCTACCCACAGAAACGTTTTCTTTACTTTTCGAATGAAGCCAGACCTTGGTAGTTACAACGACTTCGCCGCTAGTATTGGAAACCACTTTCCGACGGCTCACGGATGATTCGACCGGAAACTTGCTCCAATTGACGAACTCGGGATACGCAACCCGTGGCAAGCTCTCCAATTCTGCACTGCGATCCGTCAAAGCAACGATTGCCGTGGGCTTGTCTCCGGAACCGCATCCAAAACATGTCAAACCTAACACGATCCAAAAGGTCTTTGACTTCATCAATCAGGTGCTTTCTGTATTGCAAAAATGAAAAAGATAAACTCGGAGCAAACACAAGACGACTATTTTTTCTTCACGTTTTTTTTCATTTGACCTTGGCTTTCCTCATCTTCGACTTTCTGGTCCTCTAATTTAACTTGTGCTTCTTGCTCTGAGGTTAACTTGTCAGTAGGGATCTTTATCGTGTTGCTATCACCGCATCCAACGAAAGTAGAAACAAGTACTAAGGCAATACAAACCACTATTTTTTGCATAAACAATCTTCCTGGGTTAGGAGTACGATTCAATCTCTCGAAACGATCAATTTTCTTCTTCTTTTGCCACGACCTTGCCGCAGTTACACGCTTCTGCATCCTCACGTGCCATCGCTATCTGCTGCTCCTCCGTTAGGGCAGTTGTCGGTAGTATGATTGTCGGACGGGTCGGACCACAGCCTAAGACTGCGATTAGAATCAACATAAAGAGACAGGATTTCATAATACTATCTGCAGGGGTGCTGTCGAACGGGAATAGAAAAGCGGACAAGAGACGATTCTTGTCCGCTGAACCTAAGGCTGATTTGACTGGGCGATTATTGCTCGTTAACAACGTTGCCGTCGTCGATGACGCAAATGTTCATCCAAACAATCGGGTCGACTGTGAACGGTGCGAACTGAACTGAACCGTCCCCGCGTACCGAATTCAAGCCACCAGCGTGGGAGGAACCGAAGTAACGTCTCCAAACGGTATTGGTGGTCGTCCCGTTGATGTTACCTACAGTACCAGTCGCGGGGAGGGACTTGTCTAAGTCAGACTTTGGAGGGAAGTGATAGCGTAGCACGCATTCGTCCCATCCTGCGTTGTTCCATCGTTCGTTGTCGCCGCCGTCGGAACTATGACGAGTTGTTGGCAAGTGCTTCTCAGCTGCAACAATGCTATTGGAGGTTCCATCGGTGAAATCAGCAAGTCTTCGCTTTGCTCCTTGAGCCGACCATACAATCGCACCCTTGCGACCGCTAAAGTTCCCGAAGTTTTCGCGAGTTCGCTCATTTCGGCGTGGACCTAAGCCCAAGGGTGCTGGCGGAATGTCGCCGAAATTCTCATGAACTTCACCCTGGTAGAAACCAGCACAACCAGCATAGTCACATCGACCGATAAAAGCCGCGCCGTAACCAGTCGGAGCGCGACGAGATGGGCAATAGTAGGTCGAGATCAAGGAACGCCCAACCGCATCTTCACCGTTGTAATCATTTAACCGCAAACTCGCTGGGTGGAGCGGTGGCAAGTCGAACCGCGCCAGGTTATAGACATTGGTTGCTTCAATATACGGAAGTATCTTGAACCAGTGACTCCAACCGTTTGGATGCGCTGCATTGCAGCATGTTGAACCTTCGTACTGACCAACCGCTTCGTCGTACATCATTCCTGGAAGACTTGGGTCACCGTCATAAGGTCCCTTTGGCAAAAATCCGTATGCAGACTCATGATTCAGAAATGCCAATCCAATTTGCTTCATGTTGTTGCCGCACTGCATTTTTCGTGCAGCTTCACGAGCGGCTTGAACCGCAGGCAACAGCAAACCAACCAGAATGCCGATGATGGCAATGACCACCAGCAACTCGACCAGCGTAAAGCCGGTCCTAACTCTCTTTCGAATCTGAAACAACATATTCGTCCCCTACATAAATGAAGCACCGCCTAAGTCCCTTTGTTCGACAATGAACAAAGAACCACTGAGCCCTCAATGCCACGCTGCCGATCATGTGAGTACCCAGTTTTCAGCTCTGTAGGTCGGAGTGTAGCGGTGTAAAAAAAGGCTACTAGCCTTCGAAGACCTTCTTCATCAAGACTTCAAAGTGGCTGCAAAAAACAGGTCATTAATTTGACTGACAAGGGCTAACAGAACTAGAAAATAGGTGCGTAGTGTCAGCAGCTCATCCCTTGTCTCGCTTTGTTAACAAGTGAAGAATAGCATGTGTAGATCTTGTTTAGAGGTCGCAGTGGCAAATGGTCCCTCAGCTTTCGATTGCATTCACCAACTGCATTCGAGATCTGAATTTGAATGCTACTAGACTGGTGTACTTGACACGAACTCACGGCGGAAGCTGCCAATGTTCAGATTGAATGAAGTCAAAAGAAAATTGATGTGAAGGTTTGATCGCGGTACGCTCTCACCGTTTCGCGATCAAACTGAGCTCAATCGCGTTAACTAACGAACAAATGCCTGAACCCGAGTACTAGCCGTTCCATTTCTTCGTGCGTATGCTTGGTCGAAAGGCTGATCCGCAGCAAGCTTTTGTTTTCGGGGACTGTAGGCGGTCGAATAGCTGGCACATAGATGCCAGCGTCCATAAGCTTTTGACTGAACTGCAACACCTTTGTTGCATCGTTCACGTAAACCGGAATGATTGGGCTATCTCCTTGTCCAACTTCAAATCCGAGAGCGGTTAAGCTTGCTCGAAGCGAGATGGATTTTGTTGCCAGTTCGGCTCGTTCGAGGTGCATCGCTTGCACAAGTGAAATGGCCTTCGTCGCGGCTGCGGCGTTTGGAATCGTGGAAGCGGTACTGTAGATCCAGGAGCGAGCATGGTTTGTTAACCAGTCGATCAAAAGCTTTGGCCCAGCTACGAACCCACCCGAACAACCCACCGCTTTGCTGAGCGTACCGATGCTAACCATTCGCTCCGAGGACAAATCGATGTGCTCCATCAATCCACGCCCGTGGTGGCCATAGACACCCGTCGCGTGCGCCTCGTCGAGAATGCATTGCATATCGTATTCATGGCATAGCGAGTCGATCTCTCGCAATGGGGCCAGATCGCCGTCCATGCTAAATACCGAATCGGTTGCAACAAAGGCGAACCTTCCTCGGTGCCGATTTAGCTTTACCAGTTTGGCCAACGCGACAAAATCGCAATGCGGGTAAACGATCACTTCAGCTCTGCTGAGTCGGCAACCATCGATGAGGCTTGCGTGATTTAAGCTGTCGCTGAAGATCACATCCTCTTTTCCAACTAAAGCCGCCACCGTTCCGACATTCGCAGCGTATCCACTCGAAAAGACGATTGCGCTTTGGGTTTGCTCAAAGTCACAAATCGCGTGGACCAGGTCTGCATGGGCAGTTGTGTGGCCAGTGACCAACGGGCTAGCCCCAGATCCAAACTTGGCAAGCGAAAGGGTAGCTTCCACGGCGGCTCGCCGAACCTCGGGGTGCCATGCGACGGCGAGATAATCATTGGACCCAAAGTGGATAGCGTTGACGCCGTTTCGTGTCAGTGTCGTTGGACCAACAGGCTGGGACACAACACATTCGCGACTAAGTCCCAGGGCTCGACGTTTTGTTAGAGAATCGTCTAAGTGGCACCAAAAGGCAGAATGTGACGATTTATCCGACAAAATATGTCGTTCCTGATGGGTAGATTGGGGAATCGGGTTTGATTTGGCCGGTTGCATCATGAATAATTGCGAAGTTGACTTCACAGAAGAGCCATAACGGTTATTGGAGCGTAAGAGTCTAGTCATGCAAATGCTAGAGCCAAACCTGTTGATCACCGACGACGATCGAGACTTTCGGTTGTCGCTAGGCGAAGCTCTTTCTCGGCGCGGGTATCGAACGGTGCTGGCGGCGGACGGTGTTGAAGCGTTGGAAGTGATCCGAAGTCAGCATATCCATCTGGCTCTCCTGGATGTTCATATGCCGAGGCTCGATGGGCTCGGAATGCTTCAATCGCTTCGCGATGCCTGTTCGACATTGCCATGCATATTGATGTCGGCCAAGTTGGACGAGTCGATTGTCACTCGTGCGAGGCAACTGAGTACGGAGCAAGTGCTTTCCAAACCATTTAGCCTGAATCTTTTGGCTGATACGATTCGCATGCTACTTGACAAATGCTACGGACCCACGAGCTAGCACACCAAACCTATTGCGACTCGTCGGGGCGAGCCCGACATTCGCCAACGTAATCTAAGGCGAGCGTCAGATATAGATTTACCTGCAGTACGACGGACGTTCTTGTCTGTCGCGTGTTTCGGCGGACTTGGAAATCCGTCGTACGATAAAAATTCATCTGCCGCTCTCCTAATCACTTGCGTTGCCGACCTTTTCCAGACGAATATCGCAGTTGGTGCTCGCTCACTTGAGCCGAGGTACGTTCTTGCAAACCGCAGGCGTGCAGCACGGCATTGGTCAGCAACTCTTGAAATGCCGGCTCCGCAAAATCGGCTGGATGGCCTAGAGAGGTGTAAAACGACCTTCCGCCGTCGGCACGCACATACGACCACGCGACGGGTTCCGATGGCTGACCATCAATGGTTCCGATCAGCGACACACGCGTTCCCGGTTTCAATGGACTGACTTTGTAAAGGGAACCCTTGCTGGTAAAGAATTGCGAGGCATTTCCCGTTTTTTGAATCGTTGGATGCAGGTCGTTGCTGAAGTGATTCGTATAGTTGCCTCCAAAGGCATAAGCGTCGAACTCAGGCCATTGCATCAATCCAGCCACTTGTTTCCCATCTCGCATACTGAATGCATGACTGGCTGTTCGAATCCCAATTACAGGTCTGCCGGAATGAACGAATGCTTTGACCGTCCGTAAGTCGTCGGTTGATAATGGACGGCGGCGAACACTGACCAAAAGCACATCGGCATGGTCGATGGCTTCGATGCCTGGGATGCGGGTACGATCATTCGGGTCGCCATAGACCATGGAAACTCGCAATTGAGATTGTAAATGTGTCGCAGCAAATTGCGGCAGGGTCTTGGCTGTTTCGTATTCATCCTCAGCGATCAGCATTGCTAAATGTGGACGTCGGTCCATTGCAAACCGAAACGGAATCGTCTTGGAATCCAAGTCTGGATTAGGCAGATCGGAAAAAATCTGATCGCTGGTTGTGGTTGGGCAAACGTAACGTTCGATATGATCAATGATGAGATCGGTTCCGGAAAAATGATTGACGTACGGCCAGCTACCGGGGTTGTACATTGTGTCGGTTAAGTCTCGGATCAAGGCAACACTCTTGCCGTGACTTGAAAGTTGCCGCAGTCCAAAGGGGCGGCCTAGCACGCACATGTTGGTATGAACGCCGCAAATCAGAACTTGTTTGATCGCCTTGGACTCAAGGATATTCCAGATTTCATTGCCCGAGTCGCTGATGAAATCCTGTTTTGAATCGATCGTGATCAAGGGGATCTGCTGACGCCAGGGAGCTTTTGGGTTTCGGCCTTCGCTGACAAGCTTCTCGGCCCATTGAGCATGTTCGATTGGATCGTCGTCTTCGCCTCCGTCGGATTGATCGATCGGGTAAGCTGCGGATTCCTCGCTCGGAATACGATCGCACCATGTTGCGATATCCTTCGGAAGATTCGCAGCAGTGGGAGACGATTTGGCTCGTTCTCGCGCTGGGTGTGCATCGTAAAACGGCATACAATCGCTCGGGGCGTGGATAACTGTTGCACCGGCCGACCGCAGGGCAGATGCAAGTTCATCAATCCTCGGTGCAATTTCTTGAACACGTCGAACAGCATTAACGCAGTGGTGCGAGTCCCAAACGTCACAGATAATGAGAGCTGTTTCGGATGGCTTAAAGTTGGCTTTTCCCTCAACACGATGAAATCGATCTGGAAAACCGGAAACAGGTCTCTGGCGAGTCGTTTGGATTCCGAATTCACCGCTCAGGGTCGACTCTGCGACTATTGCCAGAAGCACCAGGAGTGCATTCAATAGTCCAAGAAAGCGATTTGTGTTTGGACCACCGAATCGTGTGAGTCGTGCCATGTTAGGGGGCCTTTTCGTCGACGGGGGGAAGTGCATGGCGTTTGGCAGGTTTCGCGACCTGTAGATTGTAAGCGAAACGGGAGCAGAACGACTGTGGCGGAGATGTTTGTGGGCTCTTTTGCTCGTGTACTTTTTGACAGGTGAAGTTCGAGCGGCAAAATAGTTTCGTTCGTAAGTCTATATTCAGATTGATCTTAAGTAAATTTTTTTGCTCATGGCACGCCGGTTGCTCTCGCAATGGGACACCTTATAACGGACTGCCAAAACTGGCGAACGCGTTTTCGGGTTTGATTTTTAGGTCAATGGGTGCGGGGAGCCTGCACTTCTTAATAAATATTAATGTTCGTTGGTTGTTACCGACTCATCTCAAGGAGTTCACCGTGGCAAAACAAATGGTTTTTGATGACGAAGCGCGACAGCCACTTTTGGCTGGCGTTTCCAAGCTCGCACGAGCAGTTCGCAGCACTCTGGGCCCTCGAGGACGCAATGCGGTGCTCGACAAGGGTTGGGGCTCTCCGAAGATCACCAAGGACGGTGTTACGGTCGCTGAAGAGATCGAGCTTGATGACCCATATGAAAATTTGGGTGCGCAGCTCGTCAAGGAAGCCGCCAGCAAGACGAATGATGTCGCTGGCGACGGCACAACAACCGCAACAGTTCTTGCGGAGGCTATCTTTCGTGAAGGCCTCAAGATGATCGCTGCTGGCGCGGATCCGATGGCTCTTTCGCGAGGAATCGCTAAGGCTGTTGAGTGCGTGAAGGCTGAAATCGATAAGGTTGCGATTCCAATCGACGCAAAGAACAAGAAGGAAATCAAGCAAGTTGCGACCATTGCTGGTAATAACGATCCGGCTATCGGCGACGTCCTTGCTGAAGCGTTCTTGAAGGTTGGTAAAGACGGCGTGATCTCGGTGGAAGAAGGCCGTGGCAACGAAACGACCGTCGAAGTCGTCGAAGGCATGCAGTTTGACCGCGGGTTCCTCTCGCCGCACTTCGTGACGAATCAAGACGAGGTGTCCGTCGAACTCGACGACTGCTATATCCTGATCCACGAAGAAAAGATCAGCAATAACAAGAAGCTGATTCCATTGCTCGAAGCTATCAGCAAGGCAAAGAAGCCTTTGCTCATTATCGCCGAAGATATCGACGGCGATGCCTTGGCAACGCTCGTTATCAACAAGATGCGTGGTATCCTCAGCGTGGCCGCCGTAAAGGCTCCTGGCTACGGCGATCGCCGTAAAGCGATCCTTGGTGACATTGCTTCGCTAACCAACGCAAAAGCGATATTCAAGGACCTCGGCATCGATCTCGAATCGGTCAAGCTGAGCGATCTTGGGCGAGCCAAGAAGATTCATATCACGAGCGAAAACACCGTTGTTATCGGTGGTGCAGGCAAGAAAGACATCATCGAAGCACGCGTTGTTCAATTGCGACGCGAAATCGACAACACCGATAGCGACTACGATCGCGAGAAGCTCCAAGAGCGACTTGCTAAACTCGCAGGTGGTGTTGCTCAGATCAACGTCGGAGCTGCGACGGAAACCGAAATGAAGGAGCGAAAGGCATTGCTTGATGATGCCAAGGCTGCAACACAAGCTGCACTTGCTGAAGGCATTGTTCCTGGTGGTGGCGTGGCTCTCATTCGATGCGAAGCTGCTTTGGGCAAGCTTAAGCTCGAAGGGGACGAAAAGCTGGGTGCCAAGATCATTTCGAACGTTCTTGATTATCCGCTACGAGCCATTGCAAACAACGCTGGCGTAGACGGCGCTGTGGTTGTGAACCGTGTTCGGCAGCAAAAGGAACGAACTGAAGGCTATGATGCCAACTCCGACAAGTATGTCGACATGATCAAGGCTGGCATCATCGATCCAGCTAAGGTTGTTAAGACCGCTTTGAGCAATGCAGCTTCGGTCGCTTCGTTGCTGCTGACTACTGAATCCTTGATCACCGAGATTCCAAAGGAAGAGGAAGAAGCTGCAGGCGGACACCACGACCATGACCAGGGTATGGGTGGCATGGGTGGCATGGGTGGCATGGGTGGCATGGGTGGCATGGGTGGCATGGGTGGCATGGGCGGCGGTGGCATGGGCGGAATGATGTAGTTCGCTCTGCTCTGGCACAGTTGTTCACTCAGTTTCAATTCAACAATTCAAATCAAACTAGTCTTAATTTAAAGGGTATTGCAAATGGCAAAGGTTAACATTCGTCCTCTTGATGATCGTGTCGTTGTTCAGCCGCTCGAAGCAGAAGAAACCACAGCTGGTGGGATCGTGTTGCCAGACTCGGCCAAGGAAAAGCCACAGCGCGGCAAGGTTGTAGCTGTTGGACCAGGCAAGCTGCTCGATAGTGGTGTTCGCGGTGCTTTGAGTGTGACCGTCGGCGACGAAGTCATCTTCGGCAAGTACGGCGGAAGCGAAGTGGAAATCGATGGAGTGGAATACAAGATTCTTCGCGAGAGCGACGTTCTTGCTAAGCTTGCTTAGTTTGCTCCACGTCTCTGATATTATCCGAACCATCGCTTCATTGAGGCGATGGTCTCCCAACCGACTAAACCCAAAAATCCATAAGGACTGCTAAACGTGGCGAAGCAACTACTATTTGACGACCAAGCCCGAGCCAGAATGCTCCAAGGCGTAGAAAAACTAGCGAATGCGGTAGCCGTGACCATGGGTCCGACTGGTCGCAACGTGATCATCGACAAGAGCTTCGGTGGACCGACCGTTACGAAAGACGGCGTTACTGTTGCAAAGGAAATCGAACTCGAAGACCGCTTCGAAAACATGGGCGCTAAGCTCGTCGTTGAAGTGGCTCAGAAGACGAGCGACTTGGCTGGTGACGGCACCACCACCGCAACCGTCCTCGCACGAGCGATCTTCAAGGAAGGACTCCGAAACGTTGCTGCTGGAAGCAACCCATCGGCAATTCGCCGAGGCATCGACAAGGCAGTTGAAGCTGTTTGTGCAAAGCTGCAAGAGTTGGCAAAGCCGGTGAGCAACCGTCAAGAAGTTGCTTCCGTTGGAGCGATCTCCGCCAACAACGACATGGCAATCGGCAACCTTTTGGCTGAAGCTCTCGAGCGAGTTGGCAAGGACGGCGTTATCACTGTCGAAGAAGGCAAGACTGCCGACACGACCGTTGAGTACGTTGACGGTATGCAATTCGACAAGGGGTTCGTATCTCCTTACTTCATCAACACTCCCGCAACGATGAGCTGCACGTACGAGAACGCTTTGGTTCTCTTGTACGACAAGAAGATTAGCAACATCCGAGACTTGGTGCCATTGCTCGAAAAGATCAGTGCCGCAGCCCAGCCTTTCTTGATCATTTGCGAAGATGTGGACGCAGAAGCGTTGACCCTCTTGGTTGTGAACAAGTTGCGTGGCACGCTCAATGTTTGTGCGGTCAAGGCTCCAGGCTTCGGCGATCGACGCAAAGCAATGCTTGGCGACATCGCTGTCCTCACGGGCGGAACATTCATCAGTGAAGACCTCGGCATTCAGCTCGAGAAAGTGTCGTTGGAACACCTGGGTCGTGTTAAGAAGGTCGTTGTCGACAAGAACAACACAACCCTCGTCGAAGGCAGTGGGGATCGCAAAGCGGTCGACCAACGCGTCGCTCAGATCCGTGCTCAGATCGAGCAGACGGACAGCGAATACGACAAGGAAAAGTTCCAAGAGCGACTTGCCAAGCTTGCTGGTGGTGTGGCTGTGATCAGCGTCGGCGCTGAAACCGAAGCGGACATGAAGCAAAAGAAGGCACGCGTTGAAGATGCATTGCACGCAACGCGGGCTGCTATCGAAGAAGGAATTCTTCCAGGTGGTGGTGTTGCGCTCTTGCGTTGCCGTGATACGGTCATTTCGCTTGCCAAGGGTCTTGTCGGCGACGAAAAGACCGGTGCTGAGATCATCTTGCGAGCTTTGGAAGCACCGCTTCGTCAAATCGCAGATAACGCTGGCATCGATGGCAGCGTTGTTGCAGACGAAGACGCACAGAAGCCTCTCAACATGGGCTACGATGCAAACAAGGGTGTCTATGTAGACATGCTAAAGTCCGGCATCATCGATCCGGTCAAGGTAGTACGAACCGCATTGGCGAACGCAGCTAGCATTTCAGGTTTGCTGCTCACCACTGATTCTCTCGTGACAACCTACGATAAGGACGATAAGAACAAGCGAAAGGTCGAAGGCTCGATCAACTAATGGTTGATTGGATTGCTTTTTCGATCGCTTGAAAGTTCAGGGGTCACTTGCGATAGTGTTCGACACTCCGCGAGTGGCCCTTTTTTTCTAGTTGAAACCCATTTGGGAGCACCTGACGCTCCGCCCTTTTCTGACGAGCTTGACCGTGGCCACGAAACGATGTTACTACGAAGTTCTCACCGTGCAGCAATCTGCCACGCAGGACGAAGTCGCGAAAGCCTATCGCAAGCTTGCTCTCAAGTATCACCCGGACTCCAATCAGGGCGATACGGAGGCTATCCACAAGTTCAAGGAAGCGGCCGAAGCATACGAGGTCTTAAGTGACCAGCAGAAACGGGCTCGATATGACCAGCATGGCCACGCAGGTGTGGAAGCGGGTGGAGGTGGCGGAGGATTCCGGGACGTTGGCGATATTTTTGAAGCATTTGGCGACGTTTTTGGCGGCACAATCTTTGAGGACTTTTTCGGAGGAGGAGGTGGTGGCCGATCCCGTGGTCGCGTTCGACGCGGAGCGGATTTGCGTTGCGACGTCACTCTAGACCTTGAGGAAGCCGCCAAAGGGGTATCCAAGACAGTTTCGCTTACTCGGCATTCGGAGTGCGATACGTGCTCGGGCTCCGGTGCAGCAGTTGGTTCGCAACCCGAGACCTGCCGAAAATGCCAAGGCCGCGGGCAAGTTGTACAGGCATCTGGCATTCTACGTGTCCAAACAACTTGCCCGATTTGTCGAGGTAGTGGCAAAACAATCAGCAAGCCTTGCAAGACCTGCGACGGCCAGGGACTCAAACCGCATGAAGTTAAGCTGGAGGTGAAGATACCTGCGGGCGTCGATGATGGCATGCGTGTCCGATTGCCTGGCGAGGGACAACCGAGTCCAGATGGTGGTCCGCGTGGAGACGCTTACTGTTTTATTCATCTCAAGCAGCATTCGATTTTCCATCGCGATGGGCACAACTTGGTTTTCCAATTGCCGATAGCGTTCAGTCAAGCGGCATTGGGTGCCACGGTTACCGTGCCTACGCTCGACGGCAAGAAGTCACTGGATCTGGCGGCTGGCACACAGAGCGGAACGGTGTTTCGATTGCGAGGACTAGGCATGCCGGATCCGCACACCGGTGCACGCGGCGATATGCTTGTGGAAACGATTATTGAAGTACCGAAGAAACTTGGCAAACGTCAGCAAGAGCTTTTGCGCGAGCTAGCTGAGCTGGATGAAAAAGATATTTCACCGGAGCGCAAGGGATTCATGGACCGAATCGTTGCCTATTTTCAAGGCGACGGAATGGAAACAGCGCCGGCCAAGTCAAAGAACTAATTGTCGATTTGTTTACCTCCCCTTCAAACCTGATCAAAGATGTCAATAGAACCTACCAACGAAGTAAACTCGGCCAGTTCAGCCAGCGATTCCATTTTTGAATCGCTTGAGAACGACTCGCTAAACAACGAAACTCCAGAGCAGATTGTCGACTTGCTCGAGCAGCAGGTTGCTGAGTTTCGAGACCGCGAGCTCAAGGCGCAAGCGGAACTAGAGAATTTCCGAAAGCGTTTGCTGAGAGATACGGAACAGCAGATCAAGTATGCATTGGTTCCTTTCGTTAGGGACTTGCTCGAGGTCGTCGACAATTTGAATCGGGCGACCGACGCTGCGACGGCGAGCGGCAGCACAGATAGCTTGGTCTCGGGCGTGAAGTTGGTGCAAAGCCAGCTTGCAACTGTTTTAGGGAAGTATGATTGCAGGCCGATCGCGTCGGTTGGTCAGACCTTTGACCCCTACCATCACCAGGCTATTTCTCAGATGCCCAGCGCAGAGCATGCGGCTGGCATAGTGACGCACGAAACGTCGGTCGGGTATATACTTCACGACCGCGTGATTCGGCCCAGCATGGTCATTGTTTCGACCGGTCCAGCAACTTAATCCAGAGAGCGGGAGAATCGCGATGCCAACCTACGACTACGAATGCGACGCGTGTGATCACAAGTTTGAATTGTTTCAATCGATCATGGCGGATCCGGAGAAGAAGTGTCCGAAGTGCAAGAAGATGAAACTGCGTCGCTTGATCGGAACGGGAGCCGCCGTCGTGTTCAAGGGGACAGGTTTCTATCAAACGGACTATCGCAGCGAATCGTATAAGAAGTCGGCAGCCTCCGATTCCAAGAATTCGTCCGAGTCCAAATCGGACTCGAAGACTTCGGAGTCCAAGTCCGAAACAAAATCGGAAAGCAGTTCGTCTGAATCGAAGTCGTCAGACGCGACCGCATCCAAATCAGCGGAGCCTGCGGCAAAGCCAAGCAAAGAAACAAAGCCCAAGGGGAAGGGCAAGGATTAGCTGGGTTAAGCGAGGCTGATTTTGCTCAGCGCAGGTCGTTTTGCTTACAACTCGCGAGACGCTGGGCAGTGAAGCCATCGCTTAAGTTGTTTGTTCGTTCCTTTTCTGTGGAACGGTCATTGCTGTCGCCATCTTGTTAAATGATACAATCGATGCATTAGGCTTGTGCGACATTTGTTGATATGACATGAAGGGAATCCCAATCCCTCAAGTTCATCGACTTGTAAGTCGCCACAAATATTTCAGCCAACGAGGAGAGAATGTGTTTAGCGTGTGCAGGATTCCAGTTTTAGTTTGTGCATTGAGTATTAGTGTCACTGGAGTGTATGGCGATGATCTCGAAAAAGATGCTCGTCGTAAAGCAGAGCAATACATGTTGGGGGAAAAGGTTGCGCTCGAAAACTACTTATTGGTCGCTGATGTTGTTGTTGCGACGCCGCCTGATGCGGAGTTCGTGTTCGATTCCCATGGCAGTATGACTCTTTTTCGTCGAGGAAATGCCACATTTAGTAGCGTGGATTGGCAGCCGAGTGTAATTGCCGATTCCCGGGGCGGAAAAGCTAAGGACGAGCAAATCCCGTTTACGTCGCGTGGAAGCCTCCAAGAACTTATAGTGGATGGAAAGTCGTTCATCGTTAACAATGATCGATTGCAGTTTCTTGACCCCAGCGTTCCCCGTAATTATTCCTCGGGTGGCGCTGCAGTTGTATTGCCGTTTGATTGGCCGTTGCATTCGTACGCGACATTCAGCCGTGATGGAACGCATGTCCTTGGGAAAACAACTTTCGAGAGAAAAGTTTGCTTCCTAGCGATCGAGCAGAATGGCGAACTAGAGTCTTACTGGGGCTTGCCGGGACAAGGATTGGGTTATTGCAAGGTCTGCTTCAAAGGGGATCTAGTTGTACGGAAAGAGGTTTTTTGGATGAAATCTCAAATGAAAGCGATAGATATCGATGTGAATAGCAAAGAACATAAACGATCCGACATTGTCCAAACGAAATGGACTCGATTGGGCGATGACGATGTGCCTGAAGAAGTTAACTCCGTTTTTACATTGAACTCCGTGAGCAATCCAAGGGTTTATGAGCTCTCTGCCAAGCTGAAGTTCTTTTCGGCAACATCACCTGAGTACAAGAAACAGTCTTTGGAAGTTGATCGATTGCTGAAGCTTAGACAAGATAAGTAGTAGTGAAGGTAAGTTCGACGCTTACCTTGCAGAGAATTCTATTCGACGCAGCTTGGTTAGGCAGCTTTCGCAGGTCGCTTGCAACACTTCGTCGTTGCTTTGCAAGAACTTCTCAATGATCGGCACCAGATCCACACGATTGGAGTTAGCGGCGGCGATCATCGCGTTGCGTTGCATGCCGGAGAGCTTGGTGCGCCAGAACGGAGTATGGCGATAGAGCTTTCGAAACGTCGCTTCGTCGAGTTCTAGCCAGTGTTCGAGCGACGTCTTGCTGTCAAGTTGATCGGGTTGTAGTTCGCTGGGCACGTTAACGATACGTTTGCGATTCCATGGGCAGACCATTTGGCAAACATCGCAGCCAAAAATCCAGTCGTCCATCTTTTCACTTAGATGCTCGGGGATGACTCCTCGATATTCAATCGTCAAGTAGCTGATGCATTTCGAAGCGTCGAGAATGTGTTGGCCTACAAATGCGGAGGTTGGACAAGCGTCAATGCAAGCCGTGCAGGATCCGCAGTGGTCTGTTTCGGTGGGAGTGTCTTCGGCAAGCTCGACACTAGTTAAAAGCGCCGCCAAAAAGAAATAGCTACCTTCAGTGCGATTGAGCAGCAGCGTGTTCTTTCCAATCCAGCCGATGCCCGCCAACTGAGCAAAGTCGCGTTCGAGAAGCGGAGCCGTGTCGACGACACCTCGATTCCGCGAACCTGGGAACATGATCTCGATCGTTTTTGTAAGTTCATTCAGTCGTTCGCGGATCAGATCATGGTAGTCGACTTGGCCCGTTGCGTAGTTTCCGATTTTGCATTCGGAAGTAACCTGTTCTAGTGCCCTAGGATCAATGCTTCTCTTCCGGGGCGTTGTCCGCGGATTCGAGGCATAAGGCATCGACAACATGACGACGCTTTGACAACCCTCCAGTACCGAATCAGGGTGTTGGTAGGCGGTTTCTCGTTTGGAGATGTATCCCATCTCACCTGCGTAACCACGTTGGATCCATTCTTTGAGTCGTTCGAAGCCCGGAGCAGGCTGAGCGCGTGCGATTCCAAAGAGAGAGAAGCCGAGGTCCAACGCTTTGCTTCGAAGTTGATCTTTGGCAAGTTGGGCGGTGATCATGGATCGCTACTGTAGTTCGGCACGCGGAAGTACAATCGCACGGACTGCCGCGATAAACTTTAGCGATGTAGCGAGCAAGTGCCACCTTCTTCGCAATCTCGGCCAGCAATTTTGTACCGGTACTTGGCGACGAGTCGATAGAGGAAGCACCAAATCGGCATCGTAAAAGGAATGTGCATCAGCGGGGCCACAGGCCAAAGTATTGGAAGCCGACGCGTCAGGTATCGGACAGCGTAGGCACCTCCATGCTGTTTCCCCTCGGGGGTTACGATCCACATTTGTTCCATCAACTGCTCGAAGGTCAGGTTGGAGTAGTTTGTGGCGACTTCAGGATCGTGGAGCGAAACGAATTTCAGGCGATTTCGACCATCAAGGCGACGCAAGATATCGATTTGCGACCGACAGAAATTGCATTGGCCATCGAAGATAACGATGTCTTGAATGTTCGGGTCGTTCATCGTGGCCTTCTAGCGATATTCGAAACGGATGAGTAGGCTGGCAGCCTGACCTATCAGATGATACCCACCAATTTTATTGGGCTATTAACCATTTAAAGGATTTTCCCGGAAGTTCTCGTCCATTTCATCACAATATGTGGTCCGACAATCGGAACATCGAAGAATTCGCCAGACTGGACCCAGCCTTGGCGTTCGTAGAAGCCAATGGCGAGACGTCGGGCGTTGCACCAAAGGTCTTTGCCGCTTTCGATAGCGATGTTCTTTGCAGCGTCAACGATGCGTTGCCCAATCCCATGACGTTGCCAGTCATTTGCAACCGCCATGCCTCGCAGTTGAATATCGCCGGAATCGTCGACAAGAAGTGTTGCGCAGCCGATGAGTTCCAGTTCGTGGCGAGCAAGAACATGAATTGTCGCTACGTCTTCGTCGCCGTGGAAAATGGTTCCTGAGGTCGGCATGGAGAGCGGTTTGCGAAGGATTTCGTATCGCAGATTTCGGATCTCTGCGAGATCTCGGTTACCCGAAGATAACTCGATAACTATGTCTTTCTTCATTCTGGCTCCCTGACTATAACTGAATGCTGGATCATGTTATTCTTTAGTGCCCGATCCTTTCCGTCGACTCTCACCCTCAGGAGATAGTTTTAGCATGGCCAGACCTGTCACGTTGTTCACCGGCCAGTGGGCCGATTTGCCGTTTTCCAAAATGGCGCAGCTTACCAAAGATTTTGGCTACGATGGCATCGAACTGGCATGCTGGGGTGACCATTTTGAAGTTCAGAAAGCGAATTCGGAGGCTGCGTATTGCGATACCAAACGAGCGGCCCTGAACGATTTGGGGTTGCAATGCCATGCGATCAGCGCCCACCTGGTTGGCCAAGCTGTGCTGGATACGATCGACCAACGTCACAAAGCAATCCTGCCTGGGTACGTATGGGGAGACGGCAACCCAGCTGGAGTCAACGAAAGGGCCATTGAGGAGATGAAGGCCACATCTCGCGCCGCGAAGAAATTCGGCGTGGGGGTAGTGAATGGCTTTACTGGGTCGAGCATATGGCACCTTAACTATTCCTTTCCGCCGGTGCCTCAGTCGATGATCGACGATGGATTCTCGCTCTTGGCAAAACGTTGGAATCCGATTCTTGATGAGTTTGCAAAGAATGGCGTTCGGTTTGCTTTGGAAGTGCACCCGACTGAGATTGCATTTGATATCTACACAGCGCAGATGGCGTTGAAGGCGCTCGATCATCGACCTGAGTTTGGATTCAACTTTGACCCTAGCCACTTGATTTGGCAAGGTATTGATCCGGTAGAGTTTCTTCGCGCGTTCCCCGACCGCATCTACCACGTTCACATCAAGGACGCGACGACCAAGCTAAACGGTCGGTCCGGCATCTTGGCCAGCCATCTCAATTTTGGCGATCCACGCCGCGGTTGGGATTTCCGAAGTCCAGGTCGTGGCAGTGTGAACTTCGAAGAAATCATTCGTGCGCTGAACGATATCGGTTACACGGGACCATTGAGCGTGGAGTGGGAAGACAGCGGAATGGATCGCGAGTTTGGCGCGAAAGAGGCAGCTGGATTTGTTAAGAACATCGACTTTGCACCGAGCGGTCGAGCATTTGACTCTGCGTTCGAGAAAGCATAACCGAATTGAAACCGACACAAGTTCTGTATTCACCTGCGTCCAGTGCCCTCCGTTTTTTGCCCGAGGGGCCCTATCCGTTGGGTGACGGAAAATTTTCGTGGGTTGCGATCCAACATGGTCCCGACGCGAGCGTCGGCTCCGTGAACGTCTTTGACTTGGCGGATCAACGCCTGATCGTTGGTGTTGCCCGGCCAGCACCACACCCGGATCGGGATCCCGGTGCGGGTCACGGCCATCCCGATCACCACTTGGGGCAGATCGGGGCGGTGGTCCTTGGAGTGCCCGAAGGCCCGGAACCCGACCCGCTCACCCTCGCCGGGCGCGTCGGCGCCCTCGATCTCGAAGTAGGTCGAGGTGGTGTCGAAGAACAACAGGTCGACCTCGAGG
>JANMNR010000251.1:0-4442 GCA_031368325.1 Pirellula sp. | reverse complement strand
CCAAAAACTTGGGTATGCCGCTAGCGCCGATCAGGAATAAGCCTACAAGTCCTGTCAGAACTCGTCCTGTGATAAGTTGAGCCTTGGATGCCATTAGGGGGTTTGTTTCCTGTCTAAAGTGTAATCTACTCGTGGTTCGTCTTGCCCTTACTCGTACTTTTACTCATGCCATGTCGTTATCCAAAACAAAGACCGGTTAAGATTAGGTTTAAGAGTAAGATTAGGATTAAGTTTGGATTTGTTCGTGGGAGGCGTGAGGCTCGCATTGAACCATCACCACGCGAATACTCGCACGATGCTCAATTGCTCTTGAATGCCGCTTCGATCGCTCGGATGTCGATCTTCTTCATTGTCATCATCGCGTCGAACGCACGCTTGGCTGCGGCGCGATCGTGGGAGGTGGTCGCATTGACCAACGCTTTCGGTGTGATTTGCCAATGGACTCCCCATTTATCTTTGCACCAGCCGCACATGCTCTCTTCACCACCGTTACCGACGATTGCGTTCCAGTAACGATCGGTTTCAGCCTGATCGCTCGTTGAGACCTGGAATGAGAATGCCCAATTGTGCTCCACTGAGGGACCTCCATTGAGTCCGAGGCACGGAATACCCATCACTGTGAATTCCACAGTCAATACCGCTCCTTGCTTAGTCGATGGGTTGTCAGCCGGAGCGAAATGGACAGCTCCCACCGACGAATTGGGGAACGTACTGGCGTAAAATTTCGCGGCATCAACTGCGTCGCAGTCGTACCAGAGGCAGATACGGTTTTGGAGCGGATCGTCGATCTTCATTTCTGTTTACTTCTGGCAAAGAGTTACTGAGAGGGAATGGACTGACCGAATTAGGACTCTGGATCGAACATAATCTCGCGGACTTCTTGCGGGCACCGACACGCTTGGGCCAGACGGGCTGCCCACAACAGTGCTTCGTCGCGTGAGGAGACCTCGATAATCGAGAAGCCGCCGACAACTGCCTTTTTTTCCGGTACAGGTCCATTTGTTTTCGTACCGTCGGTCGCAACGATGCTTGATTGCTGACGTTGAATACCACCACCAAAGATCCAGATTCCTGCGGCCTTGGCCTCGCGGACGATGGCGCGCGCGGCTTCGCCCACCATTGGCAAGTCTTCCGCGGTAATGTGATCCATCGAGCCATCATCGAATGAGATCAAGTATCGATGCATCACGATTTGCTTCCGTTATGATTGCTTTGGCGATCGTAGATGCGGAGGATTCCGTTTAAAGTAACGCTCGCAAGGTCCAGCATGTCAATGTTAGTGACGAACTCGCGAGTAATTGGATCTCATAAATTCTGTCCAAGTACCATCTTGGTTTTGAAATCGAGAAGTCAAGACATGCCGATCCTTGTCTACGATCTCGACGATGTCCTGGTACTTGGCCATCGTTCCATCCCCAATGAAGCTTGGTCCTTCGGAATCAAGCGTTAAAATTTTACGACTGTCATTGAGTTGTCCGTCGTAGGGCCACATGTGCGTCATGCAAGACGCTACGAATGTTCCCACAAAGCGTTGTTTAATGGGGTCGAACCCAAGGGTTATTACAGAACGCACAGGCTGGTTGTCGGGTCCAATATTCTCCATTTCGCCAAGCGTCCAAAGTGACCCCAACGATCGAGTCGTCTGCTTTCCTGAAGACTTCAGGGGTGGCTGGTTAGGTCCCATTGAACACTCGGATTCAAACTTCCAAGCTCCAACAAGCTGGAGAAGCCATTCGTGTTCAGGTGTTGGTTGCGGAATTTCCATTGTAAGTTCCCGTCAATTGTTGTTCGGAGGTATCGCTTGACATTGATTCGAGCGGGACAAAACGCTTAATGAACAGCCGCCGGGTCCATCCAGAAGAGTCCCCACCCATGTCCGTCGAGATCACAAAATCCGTGCTGGTACATGAAGCCATGATCTTCCGGATCATGTGCCTGAGTACCGCCTGCCGCGAGTGCTTTGGCCATTAGGTCTTCAACTGCGGAACGACTCTCGCACGACAAGCTAATAAGCGTATGGCAAACTTTTGTCACGTCTGCGATCTCCTTCGGAGTGAGTTTCTTGAACGTAGCGTGTGTACCCAACATCAAATAGATCGTATCGCTTATGACGATGCTGGCTGCCGTTTCGTCAGTGAACTGTGGATTCTGCTTGTAGCCAATCGCCTCGTAGAACCGCATCGAGTTCTTTAGGTCCTTGACGGGCAGGCTGACGAAAATCTTGGTGGACATGGGGTTTCCTGGGGGCTGTGTTTCGTTCTGTGCAACGGGCCGTTCCCGTGACTATTATGATAGGACCAATTGGGCGATTGCAGAATCGACAAGTGCTGCCAACCGCTCCTTTAATCTTGGTGATTCGATCCTGGCACCATCACCATCCACGCCACCCCAAATCGGTCAGTGACCATTCCGTATCTCGGCGACCAGAAGGTTTTTACCAGCGGCATGTCGATTTTGCCACTCTCAGCCAGAGCGTTGAAAGCATGGTCTGCGGCAGCTTCCGTGGGAACGGATAGTGCCAATCGGAATCCATCGAATCGTGACTTGTCATCGCAACCGTCCGAGGCCATAAGCACCATGCCACCAACTTGAAAACTACAGTGCATTACTTTGCTTTCGAATCCAGGAGCGAGCATGCCTGGCGGTGTTGGCTCAGGGCTCTCGTTGAAACGCATCATCATGATCACCTTCGCGCCGAGCGCAGTCTTGTAGAAAGCGATCGCCTCTTCGCAACGGCCTCCGAAGAAGAGATACGGCTGGACCGTAGCTTTCTCCATTGCAAGGGCAGCTTCCAGGTTTGCTTCCTTCTCACGAAGTTCGTTTGTGAACTCTTGTCCGAAATCATCGGCTTCGAATATCGGACGTATCTCAATCTCAGACTCTTCGGGCATCGGGTTCGGACACTTCTTTAGCCACTCAACGGCCTCGTCCAGCGATTTGACTTCCCATATCCAATAGCCTGCAACGAGTTCTTTGGTTTCGGCAAATGGGCCATTGAGAACGATTCGGTTGTTTCCTGAGAAACGAACTCGCACAGCTTTGGACGTGGGATGCAAACCGGCCCCGTCCTTCATGATCCCAGCCTTGAATAGCTCTTCGTTATATGCACCCATTTCGGCCAACAATTGTTGACTGGGCATGACTCCCGCTTCGGACGATTGACTGGCTTTGACAAAAACGACGACTTTCATGGCAAATCTCTACTGTGTGGGATAGGGTTTCGGTCTTAATTTCATTTCGCTTCATTTTTTGTGAGAGCGGAACTGCCTTTCACGCTCGGTGATCATGTTGTTAACGTGCTCATCTGCAGGACGAATTTCGAAGGGACCTACACGTACGCCGGGATGTTTCGACATCAAATCTACTGCGTGCGTTATACTGTCAGCTTCAAGAATAAGGATCCCACCAATCTGCTCTTTCGTTTCCGCATAAGGCCCGTCGGTCGTTTGAACTGTTCCATCGCGCAACCTTAGCGTCTTCGCCTTCCTTGCTTCCACGAGAGCTTCACCGCCAGCGAAATGACCGCCAGCTCGTAAAAGGTCGTCGTAGGCCATGCACTCTTCCATTATGTGTTGCAGCTCTTGCTCGTCCATGTTCTGGAATTGCGAGGGATCTGCGTAACCTAGGCAAATGAATTTCATAGTCTGTTCTTCGGTGAGTACATGATGCGTTTCTAAACGGACGCACGGGCTGTTCCTGCGTTTTCATCTGTTAGTCGAATGGGAAATCGGTGATTCGACAATCTTGCCAAGATTCTTTAAAAACTTTCTAGTTCAAGTCTTTACCTGCAATCCGCTCAATCCTCCTGAGCAAAAATCTTCGTTCCGGTTCTTGTTTCGCAATGGTCAATGCTTGTTCGAATGAAGCTATGGCAGCCAACTTGTTTCCGTTTCGCCGCAGCAGTTCGCCGCGAGCGGAATGGGCGAGGTAGTAGTCGGTCAGCTCACCCCGTTCAAGAATCGAATCGATCAGCGCTAGGCCCGCTTTCGGTCCATCTCGCATGGCGATCGCGACGGCCCGGTTAAGTTCTACGATCGACGATGGCGCGGCTTGAATCAGCAATTCGTACCACTCGACAATCTCGTTCCAATTGGTTTGGGCAGCAGACGCGGACCGAGCGTGGACCGCTGATATAGCGGCTTGAATCGCATAGGTGCCCACCTCTCCGGATTCCAAGGCACGAGATAGCCACCCACGTGCCTCGCGAATCATCCCGCGATTCCACAACGAACGATCCTGATCCTCTAGCAGAACAAGGTCACCAGCTTCGTTGGTTCTTGCGGGCCGTCGCGATTCGTGTAGTAGCATCAATGCCAACAGGCCGAACACTTCAACATCGGGGATCAGCTCGGCAAGCAATCGTCCGAGACGAATGGCTTCCTCGGTCAAGTCGCCTCTCGTATGAGACTCGCCTGACGAGGTTGAGTATCCCTCATTAAAGA
>JANMNR010000170.1:0-15567 GCA_031368325.1 Pirellula sp. | reverse complement strand
GGTCATCGACCAAGACGGCGGCGGTGCTGGCATGGAACTCAAAAAGACGCAGGGATACTTCTAAGTTATGTCTCATCAAAGCGAATTGATTGCCGAAAACATCCTGGCATACCTAGACCAGCATGAACGCAAAGAGCTGCTGCGATTCATCACCTGCGGCAGCGTTGATGATGGAAAGAGCACTCTCATCGGACGGTTGCTCTTTGACAGCAAGATGATCTACGAGGATCAGCTGGCCCAGCTTGAGACCGAAAGCAAAGTGCACGGCACAACAGGCGGTGGCTTCGACCCTGCTCTAGTGACCGACGGACTGAAAGCCGAACGCGAACAAGGGATCACGATCGACGTTGCCTATCGCTATTTTTCAACAGCCAAACGCAAGTTTATCATTGCGGACACTCCCGGCCACGAGCAGTACACTCGCAACATGGCCACAGGTGCATCGACCGCCGACTTGGCCATTATTCTCATCGATGCTCGTTACGGTGTTCTAACGCAAACGAAACGGCATAGCTTTATCGTATCGTTGCTCGGTATCCGGCACGTGGTCGTCGCCATCAACAAGATGGACCTTGCGGGCTATAGCCAAGATCGTTTCGAAGAAATATGCAAGGACTACCGAGACTTTGTATCGCGTTTGGATTTGCCGGATTTGCATTTCATCCCAATCGTCGCGCTTCATGGCGAAAATGTTGTGGACCCAAGCGTCAATATGCCATGGTACCGCGGCAGCACATTGATGAACTTCTTGGAGTCTGTCTATATCGGCTCCGATCGCAATCTCGAAGACTTTCGTATGCCGGTGCAAATCGTTAATCGTCCCAACCTGGACTTCCGAGGGTTCTGCGGAACGGTTGCCTCCGGCATTATCCGACAGGGGGACCAGATCATGGTTCTACCGTCGAAACGAACCAGCAAAGTCGAACGCATCGTCTCGCAAGACGGTGATTTGAAAGAAGCGTTTTGCCCGCAATCGATCACATTGGTGCTTGAGGATGAGGTGGACTGTTCGCGCGGCGACATGATCGTTCGTCCCGGCAACGTACCAAAGATCAGCAATGCGTTCGATGCGACCATTGTGTGGATGAGCACGGATGCAATGGTTCCCGGCAAGACCTATCTGTTCAAGCACACGACTCAGACGGTGACGGGCCAAATCGATTCGCTAAAGTATCGAGTCGACGTGAATACGTTGCACCGGACGCCGGCTCCCGACTTGCAACTGAATGAGATCGGTCGATGTGCGGTTACCTTGAGTCAGCCGATTTACTTCGACGCTTATCGCCGAAACCGCGGGACCGGGGCGTTCATTATCATCGATCGGATGAGCAATACGACGGTCGGGGCAGGCATGATCTCAGATCGCGACTCTGCCAAGCAGACCACTGCGGCATGGGAGATAACTGACGAACAAACCGTAACTGGACAACGAAGTGTTTCGGACGTCACCGAAGCGGAGCGAACGGCTCGATTCGGACAGAAGGCGGCGACCGTTTTGTTCACGGGCCTCACTGGCACTGGAAAAAGCACGATTGCTCATGCGGTCGAGCGAGCTTTGTTTGACGACGGACGAGCGGTGGCGGTCTTGGATGGCGAACTGATGCGTCGGGGAGTCAACGTGGATCTTGGATACACCGTCGAGGACCGAAGCGAAAATCTTAGACGCTCGGCGCATGTGGCCAAGCTCCTCAATGACAACGGCCTCATTTGTTTGGGAGCGTTTGTAGCGCCCAGCCAATTGGTTCGAGAGCGAGTTGCAGATGTCATTGGCAAGGACCGCTTCATCACCATTCATTGCACGGCGAGCGAGATTGTTTGTCGCCAGCGCGATACAAAGGGGCACTATTCCGCCGCCGAAGCTGGAAAAATGCCGAATTTCCCCGGTGTTTCAGCCGTTTACGAGCCACCTGAAGATCCGGATTTGATCTTGGATACAGGCGAGCTCAGCGTGGATGAATCCGTCAGCGCAGTGCTTGAGTTGCTCAAGGCGAACCAAATCATTCGCTAAAGGAATAGTCTAGAAAACAGGGGGGAATCAAGTTCCTCCGTGCGCTTGCTCATGGCCACCGAAGCTTGTCAACTTGTGTGGCCCTCCACATCTAAATCGGCGCGCAAAGGTGTCGATTTGTTATCTCTCGGTCCGAAGGCGATCAGCAGTCTACTTTCCTACCACTGCGCCTCGAATCGATGAGCTCGTGAGGCGCTTCGTTACTAGAACCTGTAGTTATCTAGTAGGTTTGGGAACATGTTGGTCGATCAAGATCGGATTGCCATCGGGATCGACGAGTGTCAAGAATGCAGGACCATTGGCGGATTCATCGGCAGAAACGATAGGATTCAGTCCTAGCCGCTTCAATTCCTGTTGGATTTCGCGCACATCTTTGAACTCGGGCAGTGTCTTGCAGTCTCGGTCCCAGCCAGGATTGAATGTCAAAGAGTTTTTCTCAAACATGCCTTGATACAACCCAATCGTGCTCGTGTCGTTTTGTAAAATTACATACTTGCGTTTCAAATCACCTCCGCTCATTTTGAAGCCCAGTTTTTCATAGAATTCCTTTGAGGCGTTGATGTCCTTCACGGCCAAGCTGACAGAAAAATTTCCTAGTTGCATATTGGTGCTGCCTTTGGTGCTGCCTTTGGTGTTGTTAGGTTGATTGTCTTGATGCGAGCCGTCCACGGGATAGTGGAAACAGCAGCATAGTACTAATGCGAAACAGAGAATCGCAAATCGCATAAAGGGACTCCGCAAGGAATTGGTTTTCGATCAATACACTAGATGGCCCGACTTAGGCCCGACGCTGTAAATTCAGCTAAATTACGTTCGTCATTTTGGCAAACACTTTTTGAATATCTTGACAAATCTTGCGATCCACAAAGAAATCATCTCCAGTTGTAAAACCAAGCTTCGTCGAACGGATCAACCGAGTACTCGATCATATCCTCTCTGATTTGACGGTGCCATTGCGACTGAATAAGCTGGCCGAATTAGCCGACATTTCACCGTTCCATTTTCATCGCGTTTTTCAAGCGATGGTTGGCGAAACACCCAATGAATTCGTTAAACGCTTGCGACTGGAAAAATCACTTGGCCTAATGAGTTTTGGAAAGCAAAGGTCAATGACGGCAATTGCGTTGGAATGCGGTTTCTCCTGTTCGTCGGACTTCACTCGTAGTTTCAAGCAACGCTACGGAGTTGCACCAAGCAAATTTGATTTGGCGGAGTGGCAAGCTAAACATGGCGAACGATTGGAAACCGCAGTTCCTGAGTGTTCGTTCAAACTGGAAAAGCGACGCTCTCGCGCGAATCCAGATCAATTTCGAGCTCGCGTTCGCGAGATCGCGTCCCGAGAAGTGGCGTACATTCGAGTGCCTAATCCGTACCATGGCGACGGAGTTAGCCAGGCAGCAAACAGGTTGCTGGCTTGGGCTGAAGATCGGCAGGTTGCGGACAGTCAATGGCTAGGCTACCAGTTTGAAAGGCCGGAAATCACTGCGTTGGAACAGTGCCATTATTGCGTGGCTGTCGAAGTCAAAGCGGGATGCAAGCCGGAGGGCGAAATTGGAGTCTTTCATTTTCCAAGCATGCTAGTCGCAGAAGTTGTTATGAAAGGGGGGCTGGATGTGGAGATCCGTTTGCTGCAATGGTTGTACGGAAGTTGGCTTCCTCGCAGCGGGTACGTGCCTGATGACCAGCCTTGTTTTGAAGCCTGGATAGGCAAACCATTTGCGCATGGTTACAAGTATTTTGAGCTGGCCATTCAATTGCCAGTCAAAGATGCTCGTTCTTCCTAGAACTTTCGACCTGATGGTCATGAGTTGTTTGACTATGAATGAAACAAGTAGTACGAGTACGAAAACAGCAGACACAACACTCGTCGGATTCGTGGTCCAAACATGGCGTTCTGGTTCGCTCAACGCGTTGCTCCAGTATTTGCTCAAAGGCTTCGTAAGCTGCGTCATTCTCCAACGAATGGCAGTGCCTGGCGAATGGCAGTGCCTGGCACCTATTTCACCTGGCACCTATTTCATCGAAGAAGCTTTAAGCAGCATCGCGGCAAAGGCGACATTTGCTGCTGGGGGCGGTGGAGGCTAAACGGCTTCGCTTTGTGATGATTGCTAGAAATCCAGTTGGCATCGCATCGCGTAGGCGTCGGTTTGCGAACTGATGAAATCGTTGGACTGGATGACTCCGTTGCGAATCGGTCGGGAATCTGCCCAGGAATGAATGTAATTGAACACGCACTTGCAGTTGGGATTCACATACCAGTTCAACCCGGTTGTCATGTTTTGCATCATCCCTCCTTGGATCTGTTTGTCGGTCACATCCAAGTACGACCATCGGCCGGCAATTTCCCAAGCTCCCCAGCCACCACAACTTTTCGCGACACTATGATACGGAATGACTCGGTCAATGCTCCCGGCTTTTCTGTCATACGGACGGTGCTCGCCCGTCAGGAACCAACCTACCTGCGAGTAGGCACCGTTCAAAAACGCGTTCTCCCCGCTGGATGAATCGACAAAGCAACCCATGGCTTCACTTTGCCAAGACACCGGGCCTCGCACCCACAAGGATTCCACTCCATAAGTTTGCGTCAAGCTTGTACTGACAGTGCCTGTGTCGACAAAGAAAGGCGTGCCGTTGGCAACAGATGGAACAGGTTGTCCACTGGTTCCAACGGGCGAGCCCGTCGGGACCACGAATTCACCTACGAAAATCTCTGGCACGCTTCGAAAGCGAATGCGTTCGTTCGGGGGCGAATTGAGAAAGTATCCGGCACCGACATGCAAGTAGTCTTCGCCCTTTGCTCCTTCGTGCCAAAATAGATGAGTGAGTCGGCCCGCACCGCCGTTGCCGCCGTCCGTACTAAGCGAGCCACCGAATTGGTCCTGGCCCGTCCGGAAATACGAGGCTGCCCAAGTCCAATCCAGATCGTCCGAGTGGTTGTAGAAACCGATGCCGATGT
This sequence comes from Pirellula sp., assembly GCA_031368325.1. Lineage (GTDB taxonomy): Bacteria > Planctomycetota > Planctomycetia > Pirellulales > Pirellulaceae > JBKCUI01. Next base: position 10,603 of record JANMNR010000170.1, on the reverse strand, counting down.
GCCTGAATGGTGTGAACGCTTGAAAGAGTGAGGATCGCTCCATGAAAGTTGTGTATCGGAAACTGCTAACAACTTCGAGCCCGAAAGGTTGCTTCCATTGTCCTACACGTACGGTCCCTAACGGACCGACATCTTTGAAGTCAGCCCATACGTCGGTAAAAGTTGGGCGTCCAAAGAAGCCAAAGTCCATTTGCATGAAGTAGTCCATGCGATCCGTAACGGCCCCCTTGGCACCAAGCCTGGCGCGGCGAAAGGCGGCTCCGTTTTCGATACGCCCATAAGCGTCTCGGCTTGAATCCAATTGATTGAAGTTAACGGAGTCTGCTTGGAAAACGCCGCTGATGGCTACGTTTGGGAATTTGGGTTTTTCCGCGGCTTGCTTGTTGGCGTCGATTCGCTTTTTTAGATCAGCTTCGGTTGACGACTCTTTCGCCTCAAGGGCTTTCAGGCGCAGCGACAATTCTTCGATGGTTGCCGGCATTTCATCCGCTGGCGAGGATACAAGCTGATATGGAACATAAGGCAATGGCGATTCTGCGGGAGTACTTGCCACCCCCGACCCAATTGGCGCTGGGTAATAGGACTCCTGCGCGTGGATTTTGCTGTGCGCGAGAAAAATTGCCAGTGCAGCAAAGGACAGATGACGAAATCGCATAATTCATCGGGTTTCAAGTTAAGCCAAGCATACAAGCAACTAGATAGTGATCGGCTGCTTGCAGTCTTGTCGTGGAACCAATGTTGAGCTAGCAATTTCAAATAATTGAAAATAGGATCTAAGTCTGGTCGAATGTGGTGTCGACCCAATCGTCCACTCCTCGCAAGCCGTTCATGTCCATGACGGTTCCCGCCTTCAACACCTCCAGCCGAAGCGAGTCGGTTTCGGATTCTGGGATACACGCCATCACGTAGGAACGGCCAAGTACGCCGATGCGACCGCTTGACACTTGGACAAACAGTGCTGTACCTTCGTCTACGCCAAAGCCGATGAGATTCGGCTCCATCTTGAGCGTCTTTGTCAACCTCTGCATTCGGTTGCGATAGAAGAAGTGTTGGTCAATGACGGAGTCCTTCAGTAGATCCATCCCTCGACAAAGTTTGGGAACGGTCCTTCCCTCCTGAATCATAACTTTGGTCATGATCGCAGCACCAGCAGAAGTTCCGCCAATGATTCCGCCTCGATCGAGCAACTCTTGTAGCCTCGTTTCGGTTTCGGTGCCCGCATACAGGTTTGCTAACCACGATTGTTCACCTCCGCTAAACCACACCGCGGTCGCTTTTCGAATCGGTTCGGAGAAACAGAGCTCGTCGGCCACTTCGCGCGAAGAAGCTTGGATGACCTGCATCGTCGAGAACTGCCAGCCCCGCCAGTCGTCTTTGAGTCGTTTCGCGTCATCACGCGAGGCATCGTAGGCAGGAATTATCACGAGTCTGCCTGCTCGCCCGCCCGCCAATTCCCAGAAGCGTTGGTTTATGATCGCGGGCATCTCGCCACCACCTGCAATCAAAAGGGTGCCGCCCCGAAACCGCGTTAAGAACTCTTGTTCGTCGGAATCGGACGACAAAAAAATGCTGCTGCCAACAAAAGCGCTGACCAAAACGATGCTTAAAACCGAAACACCTGCAACCCATTTGGCCGGGCGGCAAGATTGAAACCAAACAAAACGACCTCGAATCAAGTTCCAAGCGGACATGACAGGGCTCCACAGATGAGATTTTGGACCGTGAAAACCGAAAAGGAGGGTCAAAGAGAGCGATCCGTCTTCCAAAACCCCAGCGAGATTTACACACCCTACTCGGGAGACTTATGCACCCAAATGGGTGGGCGGAAAATCGCTAATGAGAAGTACGAGTTTTACGACAAAGCGGTTCGTCGAAAAGTTTTTTGTATTTGGCGGGCACCTCCGGTAGGAAGCCGGGGCAATGAGAGGAATAACACCTCGTTTAATGCGGCCATTCGTTACCCGCTCACACTTTAGATTCACCGAGGTAAAAACCCCCGGCATGACGCCGGGGGAATGTCACGAAAGAAACTATTTGCCGTTGAACTTGTAGTCTTTATGCTTGACATCGAAATCAGCGTCAGTCAAACCTACGTTGAAATTAATGTTTTGGTAGGTGTATTCCTCGATCACATCTTTATCCACATCGAGCTTGGCACCATGTTTTGGCCAGGTGTATGCCGCATAACGAACTGGAATCTTCCATTCGTCATCCATGAAGATTTGGGCTTTGTGAAAATCGTAATGAGGTTGTTGAATCTCGTGCGTCACCTGAATAATGGAACAATTGCGTCCACCCACTTTAGCACCGGGCACGAGCTCCACCGAACAGAAACCATGACGCTTGTCTTTTTCGCCACGTTCAATCAGTTTGACGACTAAATTTTCAATCCCAATATCGGTGATTGGATATCGCTGGCCAGCCATGGCTAGAAAGCTGGTTGTTTCCAGTAGGTGGGTACCAAGAATCCGTTTCATGCCCCCCTCGTGAGCATAAAGCTTTCCTTGATTTTGGTTCTCCACGTAGAGCACTTCTCTGCCCTTGACCGAAGCTGGCTTGAGGAATGCTAGATAAACACTAAACGGAACCACGATCTTGTTATCTTGAACCTTGCGATTACGAACTTTGGCAAACATGAATTCATGCTCACCAACGTCGTCGCCGATTCGCTCGCGTTTGACTAAAACTGCAGTGTAGTCTTTCAGGTCGGCCCGAATTTGTCCTAGGCTTTGATGTGCCAGCTGGATGGCCGGATCAAGCGGGTGCGGGGCGAGGGCGGGGTTGGTCGATTCAACTTTCGAGACGCGGAACACTGGTTCTGTAAGACCACCTGTTTGTTGCTGTGCAGCTACAAATCCGGAGGAAAGTGCGGTCAGAGTCAGGGAGTACAGAGCCGCCTTAAACCAAGTTCGTCCAAATCGCTTCATCGAAATAGTACTCCGTTACTTCCCAAAATGATCCCAGCCTGCGGTCGCATCATCTGCAACCGTTCTTCTTTAATGTTTTTAAGTATCGATCGGAAGATTGTGGTTCAATGATGATTTGTAGCGAAGTCGTCATAATCCCACTCCTGCCATTCACTCAGCCCGAATTTCTTAATGCTGTTGGCGTTTCGATTTTGGCTTGACCGCTCAATAACCTTTGGAATAGTGCCTCAAATTGGTCGAGCATTCGTCGTAGTTCAAAACGCTCTAAGGCAGACTGCTTTGCGGCGCGGATCAGTGCAAAACGTTCTGGAGAATTTTCGATCGAGAACTTCATCAGGTCGGCGAGAGTTGCGGGATCGTTGCCGTGAATTGGCCAGCCAAGGAGTTGGCCCGTCTGTGGCATTCGAAGCACCTCTCTCAAGCCCCCGACCTCGGACGCGATGACTGGCGTACCTATCATTTGGGCTTGAATGGTCACAAGGGATAGGCCCTCGCTGAGGGACGGATGAACAAAGGCGTCTGCAGCGCAGATCCAACGCTCGGGGCGTTCTTGAAATCCCAGTAGTCGAACATGCTTTTGCAGGTCGTACTTCCGTATGAGTTGTTCAAGTTCTGATCTAGATTTGCCTTCACCGCAGATAGCAACACAGAAATTAGGCAGATGCCATCGCAGGTGGTGTGCCGCTTCTATCAGGCGCTCATAGCCTTTGCAAGGAATCAAGCTGCCAACCGCACAAAAGAGCGGTGTTTGGTGGTCTATTCCTAGATGTTCACAGGCCCAAAATCGCTCGACCCACCGTTCGAGCTGGGGCGGTTCCAACCCGCCATGAATAACATGCATTTTGCGAGCCGCAACGCCACCTTGAATGCAAACGTCTTGTACGGCATTGGAGACGCAAACCAAAGCGTCCAGCATCCAGTTGTACCGAACTGCCGACCGGATTGGGAAAGCGGTATGTTTGATTCCGACTCGTTTGATCCTCAGTTTGCCGAGCATCGCCAACGATCCCCAGGTCAGGGAATGCGAGTCATTTGCATGGATTAATTTCGTGCCATGTTTTGAAATTGCTTTCCGCAAACGCAGCAAAGACTGTGGCTTGGGCATGCGCCCCGTCATCGCAATGGTATCAAATCCGGCGTTTTTGACTCGGGCAAAGAGTGGACTGACTTCGTCGCAAGCCCATAGAACCGAGTGTCCACGATCGATCAGTCCGTTCCCGAGCGACCACAAAAACTGCTCGCCGCCCCCCCAGCTTATTTGGGAGGACATCAGCGCCAGCTTCATTTTCATTGGCTGCATCTGAAAATTCCTGAACGAATTGGGGAAGGTTACCGAATGCTGGCGATGGTAGGCAATTTCTTTCCCCGCGGTCTAGGCCAAAATCCCATGTTCCAAGGAAGGTTTCAAAGCTATTCTCTTTGCTAGCGTCATTCGTTCGCACTAGCTCCTTCCACTCTCTGCCAAATTCCCTTGAAACTTCGTCGCAATACTCTGCAACCTCTCCGCTTCGATCCTTCCGGCGCCCTACTCCCTGAATTTGGAATCGATGCCGAACAGTTGACGGAGTTGTATCCCAAGCTTGGAGGCATTCGCGATGCGATGATAAGTATCGAGATGGAGATGCTTGCAGGCAACCGCCAGACCCCAACGGACCTGTCACCGCTCGATGCGGATTTCGTAACTATGCCGGACAGACTGCTTGCTGAATACGAAGCGAATCGTCGAGGAAGCGAACTAGGACGGCTCTTCAAGCGTGCAACGCATCTTCACAAAATCGTTGACAGGGTCGTAGTGCTCGGCATGGGGGGCTATCACTTTGGGGCAAAGGCCATCTTAGAGTCGTGTTGCCAGCCCTATTGGAACGAATTGTCGCGAGGCGATCGCGGCAGTAAACCTAGAATGTACTTTGAGGGGAACAACGTCGACAACGACGCCTCCCAAGGCCTGCTTTACCTGCTGGGCGCACACAAGCAGCAGCCGGCCAAAAATGAGCTTGATCGTTGGGCTCTGGTTGTCATTAGCAAATGTGGCGACACGTTAGATACAGCCGCCGCATTTCGCCAGTTTCTCTCTGCACTCGAGTCGAGCACCTCCAACGACCGAGAAAAACTGATCGAGTTGCTGGTGCCCGTCACGGGATTGAATGGCAAGCTTCACGAGATGGTCTCGGAGCTTGGCGCGACTGATATTTACCCGGTGCCGGACCGCGTAGGAGGTCGATACTCCGTGCTGTCGGCCGCTGGGTTAGTGCCAGCTGCGATGATTGGTGTCAACATCATCGAGCTCTTGCAGGGTGCTTCCTACATGACCAAGCATTTTTGCACAGCGAAACCTGAGGACAACCTCGTCCTCCAGTTCGTGGCCGTTAACCACTTGCTCGAAAAGCAACGCGGCATCAACATTCGTGTCATGAGCGTTTGGAGCAAAGCCCTCGAAGCGTTCGGGATGTGGTACGACCATTTGGCATCGGAGAGCCTAGGAAAAGAGCTGCTTGGCTTTACTCCATTGAGCGTTCTCAACACCCGCGATCTGCATTCACGTCACCAACAGCACCAACAAGGGCAACGGAATAAAGTTATCAATAACATCATTGCCGACGAGTTTCGCTTTGATGCTTTGTCGATCGGAACCCGAACCGACGACAGCGACTCGCTCAATGAAATTGCTGAAAAGACGCTTCCCGAAGTCATGAAAGCGGCCATCGTAGGGACCAATCAAGCCCTTCGTGCCGATAGCCGCCCGACCACGAATCTTTACATTCCGCGGGTCGACGAATTGCATATGGGGCAGCTTTTCCAAATGATGATGCTAGCTACGGCGGTTGAAGGAAGGTTAATGGGAGTCAATCCCTACGGTCAACCTGGGGTCGAGGCCTACCAAAGGAACATGAACCTGCTGCTTGGCAGGAAGTAACCGCGATCCGGGCTTTTTCCGGTTCCCCACCCATGGATGTGGCGATAAACTAGTTTTCCGGTCGATCCGACGTCCGACTTTTTCAACCAGAGATAATTCAACGGAGTTACTTTTTGTGACAACTCAATACATTGCAGCCAACGCCGGTCAGATCACTCCTGAAATGGAGTTTGTCGCCAAACGCGAAAACCTGACCCCCGAAGTGATCCGGGATGAAGTCGCGGCCGGGCGGATGGTCATTCCAGCGAACAAGGTTCATTTGCAGGGTAACCTCGAGCCGATGTGCATCGGGATCGCAGCCACCTGCAAAATCAATGCAAACATCGGCAACTCAGCCGTCACGAGCAACATCGACGAAGAACTCGAAAAACTACACGTATCCGTGCATTACGGAGCCGATACGGTCATGGATTTGTCGACCGGCAAAGACATCGACAACATCCGAAGCAAGATCATCGCCGCTTCGCCCGTTCCCATCGGAACGGTTCCGATCTATCAAATGCTTGAGGAGCTCGGCGGCAACATCGAAGATATGCGTGCTCAGCATTTCTTGGACATGGTCGAACATCAAGCAAAACAGGGTGTCGATTATATGACCATCCATTGCGGTGTTCTGTTAGAGCACCTGCACCTAACAACATCTCGGGTGACAGGAATCGTCAGCCGCGGCGGCTCTCTGATTGCCAAATGGATGATGGTTCATCGAAAGCAAAACCCGCTCTACGAAGCGTTCGACGACCTGTGCGACATCATGAAACAATACGACGTGACGTGGAGTTTGGGTGATGGGTTGCGACCCGGCTCTATCGCCGATGCAAGCGACGCGGCACAGTTTGCGGAACTCGATGTCTTGGGCAAACTCTGCAAGCGTGGCTGGAGCAAGGGGACTCAAGTCATGGTCGAGGGACCTGGCCACATCCCGATGGACCAAATCGAGATGAACATCAAAAAGCAGATCGAGGTTTGCCATGGTGCTCCATTCTATGTGCTAGGCCCTTTGGTGACCGACGTGGCTCCAGGCTACGATCACATAACCAGTGCCATCGGCGCAGCGCTAGCCGGCTGGGCCGGAGCCGCCATGCTGTGCTATGTAACTCCAAAAGAACACTTGGGGCTGCCAAACCGAGAAGACGTCAAACAAGGAGTCATTGCGTACAAAATTGCGGCGCATGCAGCCGACGTAGCGCGTAAACGTCCAGGCGCTCAAGATCGAGACAACGCGCTTTCCAAAGCTCGCTTCGCGTTCGATTGGAATGAGCAGTTTAGGCTCTCGCTCGATCCGGAAACAGCCAAGGCATACCATGATGAGACCTTGCCGCAGGACACTTTCAAGAGTGCTCACTTCTGCAGTATGTGTGGGCCAAAGTACTGCTCAATGCGCATCACCGAAGATATTCGAAAGATGGCAGCCGAGAGCAGCGAACCTTTCTTAGTTGAAATCAAGAGTTAGGGGCTAAAAGCTCGACTAACGAAACACATGGATGCCCATTGGACGGGATGTTTTCGCACCCCGGAGGCCGAAACATCTTTGCCGGTGTCGTAAGCCACCGGCCTAGTTGGTTCTTTGGCCGGAAATCGGGGCTTACGCCGGAGGCATGGTTTTTCCACCCTCAGGGCACCTATGTGCGTTCCTCAAGGGTCGATTGTGACTCATGAACTACTTGCATGTGGCAATCCAAATGGGATCAAAGTTGTCTTGGGGGTTCGCCATTTCCTGGACCGCTCGGACTAGCATCATGACCGATGGCCCGTCGTTTGGAAACCGCTTGGCAAGATCGCTAAAGGCCTGCGCCGCTTCGCGATGTCTCCCCTCTTCGTAGCTAAGCAATGCGCTCTCGTAGTCTTGACGGAGCACGGTCTGTGCCGCGTTGGGTTCAAAGCAGAGTTCGTACAACGTGACACACTCATCCATGCCTACAACGCGTGCTTGGCAAATGCGTCGCTTGGGTATGTCGGCGGGAAGCCTCAATGCAGTCTCTTCATTCATTAACGTTTGAACACGCCAGAGTTTGGTGAGTCCTTGGATTCTGCTACCGAGGTTGACGGTCTTTCCCATCGGTCCATACTTGAACTTCTGTTTGGAACCGGTGTTTCCTACGTGTGCTGCTCCGGTGCAAAGTCCTATGCCGAAGTCAAATCCTTCGGGAATGGTATCCTTCCATTGTTTGGACATTTCGACGGATAATTGCATCATCTGAATCGCAGCCGTTGCTGCCCGCATAGCGTGGTCAGGCACTTTATCTGGTGCACCCCACATCGCAAACAATTCATCACCCACGTAATCGACCAGGACGCCGTCGAGGACCTGGACCTGCTCAGAGAGAGATGTCAGCGTATCCTGAATCCATGCCATGGCGTTTGCCGATCCGATGCGCTCGGTGATCCGACTGAATCCGCGAATGTCGCAAAACAGAACGGTTACATCGCAGTCTTCTCCGTGCAACAACTTCGGATTGGAACGGATTGCATCGATGACCTTAGACGAGAAGAATTGCTGATAGGTTGTCACCAACGATTCTCGCTTCATCTTGGCAATACCAGTAGCGATGGCTGTCGCCAAGATTTCGATCAACGTTTCTTCGATCTTCGTAACCCGTTCTTTTCCAGTGCCGATTCTCGATACGCGATCCGCATACAAAACACCCAAGACGGCTCCGCTTTCATCCAGAATAGGACAAGCGACTGCGGTGACCATCTCTCTCAAACTCGACATGTTTACGTCGAGGTCCGAATCGGGAAAGACAACCATCTCTCGTTTTCGCAACGCGGTTTCAAGCATCGTGTTGGACGGTGCGCGGCTTGAGACTTCCGCTTTGGAAGCTTTCACAAATGTTCGATCCGATGACCGCTCCCAACGGTCCTCATTCCACAATATCACCTCCGCCCGATCCACCTCGATCAGTCGTGTTACGGCCTCCGCAATCCCACTGTAGAACTCTTTGGACGTGGCGGGTTTCTGTGCCGTTAACACAACAAAGTCGAGGATTTCCAAGAAGGCCGAAGCCTCAATGGGAACCGAGTCGGGATTCTGGTTGAGCGGGGCCGATAGTAGAGAATGCTCGGATAGTTTTTCGCCGATCCGCAGACTGGATCGCATGGTGTTGTAATGGATCGGTTCCAAGTTTTCACTGGGCAATCTCAACTTCGCGCGCGCCCCGGATCCCTCGGATGCAGGCTTGAGCCTTTCTGAAAGCGGCGCTTCGTTTTCAACGACTGCCAAAGTGAAGCCGTACGGCAATAGCAAAGTTAGCGGTGTTCCGACCAACTTAGACTGATTGCAGTCGACGATTCCGCCCCCAGTCACCGAAAACGTTTCCGTGCCATGGATGTTGGAAACTTGGACTTGGTTGTTGGAAACTCGGCGTAGTTCGACCAGCTTTCGGGGGAATTTTGGGCGGTCACTGTCCGCGGCGACGATCTTTTTGCACGCATCGTCGATCTGTATTTGGCTTGGCGCAGGCGGTTCGGATTTGTCTCGTCTGCCAATAATCAATTTACTATCGAGACGACAGGCAATCAGCTCGCGTCCCTCGCGATACAATATCGCTTTTAGAATCGAGTCGTAACGGTTCTTTGTCTCGCTCATGCTAAAATACACTTCGGCTGGTTGGGCAACGATTCGTGAAATCAACTTCGGCAGCGGCACATGGTATTCGATCGATGGCCCATGTCGCTAGGTGAACGATGGATTCTTCATTTTGTGATGAACGGCGTTATCCGAAACAGGTCGCCCAGACAATACCGTGAGTAACTCGCTCTCTTTCACTTTTTTGCGGAGACACCAATGAACGCCGATCGTAGCCTTTTGCTGGGGGTCATAGCACTCCAGAACAATTTCATCGATCGGCATCAAATGGTATCCGCATTTGATCGATGGGTCAGCGACAAGAAGAAGTCGATGGCTGAAATTCTTGTTCAGATCCATGCAATTACGCCTGAGGAAAAAGCATTGATTGAGGCGTTGGTCAAACGTCACATTGCCAAGAATGGCGGGGATGCGCAAGCGAGTTTGGCCGCCTTGAGTTCCGCTGGGGCCGTTGCCTTGGATTTGATGCCGGTCCGAGACGACGATCTGCAAGCCAGTATTGGCCATCTAGCCCGATCGCCCCGGTCCCTGGATAAGGACGCTGTGGATCCCATGGCGACGCTACAGCCCAGTATCCGACCAAGTGGTTCGGGTAGTTCCCGATTTCGGGTGCTTCGTCCACATGCTCGAGGTGGTCTCGGAGAAGTGTTCGTGGCCTCCGATGACGAACTGAATCGGACAGTCGCACTGAAGCAAATACGAGATCAGCATGCCGACAATTTGGAAAGCCGCGCTCGATTTATGATTGAGGCCGAAATCACCGGTGCGCTTGAGCATCCAGGGATCGTCCCCATCTATGGTTTGGGCAGCTACGCGGACGGTCGCCCCTACTATGCTATGCGATTCATTCGGGGTGACAGTCTAAAGGATGCTCTGGAAAGCTACCACGCAGCTCGCAAAAAGGGTGGGGCCGACGGTGGAGTTCTAACACTGCGGGGCCTGATGGGACGGTTCATCGACGTCTGTGATGCGATCGAGTATGCGCATTGTCGAGGGATCTTGCACCGCGACTTAAAGCCAGGCAACATCATGCTTGGTCGCTTCGGTGAAACGTTGGTCGTCGACTGGGGGCTTGCCCGACCACTTGAAATGAAGGATTCCAGCACAATCGAGCTGGCAAGTACCGATGAGGGACTGGTGCATCCCACGACTAGCGCGACCACGGAGAAAACACTC
>JANMNR010000078.1:0-18610 GCA_031368325.1 Pirellula sp. | reverse complement strand
GGCACTTCTTGTTTGGCTTCGTCTTTAGTAGCTTTTGTCTTTTTCTCGGGCTCGACTGACTTCGGACGATCGACAACGGCATCGCTGGCGTTTGTCACCGGTGTTGCTGGAATCGGGATGGATTCTGCCAATAGTTGATTTAGGACCTTGTCTAGAAAGTCTGGCTTGAGTCCGCTAGCACGGAGGGTACCAGCTCGGTCAATGACAATTGTAGCTGGAGAAAACTTGATTCCCATCGAATTGCCTGTGACGCCAATCCCTGATACTTCCTTTTCGAGGGAGCGATCCATGGCAACGGGAAACTCAATCCCCTTTTCCTCGACCACGGACTTCATCCTATCGAAGTTGGCACGGGAATCACAGACAGCCACAAACACGACACCTTGGTTGGCGAATCGACCGGCGACGGCTTGCAATTTCAAGAGTTGATCGATCGACGCTGTCAGTTCTGGTCGAACGAATTGAATGACACGAACCCTTTGGTCCCAATTGTCGGGTTCGATCGCATCCTTGATCCAACTCACGATGTCAAGTTTAGGTGCCGGTTTTCCTTCGATTGATTTGGCTGATTTCATACGACTTGCGCCACCCAGAAACCACTTTTCTGGGAACGAAGCTGTTTTGGCAATTGAGCCGTTTTGGTCGGTTCCCGGCTTGCCAGCCATCAGTTGGACCACTACGTCTTCAATCTTGTTTGGCTTGATACCTGCGGCGCGAACGATGCCATCGCGATCGATTACAAAGTAGGTTGGCCAGAACTTGAGAGCGTAAGCTTTGGTCGTCTCCCCTTGCCCAGCGTCCAAGGCGACGGGGTAGTTAATCCCTTTGTCGCTGATAACTTGGTCGACGGTGTCCCAGCCGGATTTCGCGTCGTGTAGACCGATCAATACAACCCCTTTGTCTTTGTACTTTTCGACGAACTCAACATTCTTTGGAATGGCCGCCATACAAGGTCCGCACCATGTGGCCCAAAAATCGAGTACCACGATTTTCCCTTTGAGTTCGGCAATCGATGTTTTTTCACCTCGCCATTCGCCAACCGAAAGTTCGGTGGCGGGCTTACCTTCGAGATTGCGAAGATCCTCTAGACCCTCGCCATCGCGCACGTACCATTCGTTTGGAAAGGGAGCTTCATGAGCCGCAGCAAGCGATGACTCCACGAACTGAGCGTTGGCTGTGCCGTGTAAACTAATCTGCGCGAGAGACGTAAGCACAACGACGGCTCCAAGTTTCCACGCGTGTGCCCTCGACCAGACATTTTTGTTCGACAGCATTGCAGTCATCCTTTCGAAGTTCCTTGGATGGGTTGACGGAGTTTCGGCTCATCTGAGGAACTCAGTGTACTAATAAATCGATCGGGACAAAACGAATTCGCAGCAAAGCTAAGCGATCGATTATGGTGTCGTCGGTTTTTGCCCTTGCTTTGAGGCTGCCCGCAGGAAAGGAATACCTTGTCTCTCTTTGTGTTGTGTAGATTCTTCTTCTGGTGCCAAGCGAAAGTGCAGAGACTCGGAATCGGGCGCGGAAAATGACCGACAAACCCGACGAAAGGATGCCCCGCATTTCCAACTCGCAATGGTTTCCGACGCGCACGTATGTCTTAAACGCCGATATCTTAAACGCTGAACGGGAATGTGTTTACGCATTTTTGCGCCGCATCGTTCGTATCGCTCTTCCTGCCTTTTTTGCCGAAATGGGCACAATTGCAATTCGTGTCCGAGCTTCACGTCCCAAGCGGAAATAACTGCGGCATTGGCAAAAGTCAAACTGGCTCGTACTTCGGGCAAACACCGACTCAAAGGCACTTGATTTGGAAAGAAGTGAGTAATGCCTTGCAGAAACGATCGTCCGCCAATTCTTGCAGACGGCAAGAAAAATCTAGGGGCAATTAGGCTGGATCCCACATTTCTCGCCGATCTCCACCGTGTTCAATAGGTGAAATCCCGATCAATTCGGCCAGAATCAGGTGAACCCTAAGGATGAATTCAGATTCCGATGATTCGCTTTTGGCTACTTGCCCGAGGACGAGGCAATTTGCAGGAAGCACGGTTGTGCCAGTGCGCCAAGCTCCAGCCAAAACTTCGACAGGTATGTCCCCTTTGTCGCTGGGCCAGGCTGCCCGCAGACTCCATGGTTCGTTTGGCTTTGGATCATTATCTTCTCCCAGTTTGATTATCGTGGCAACGAATCCATCGGACGATGTGGGTGGCACCCCCGTCAGTTTTCCGGATGCCCCAAGTTCAATTGCTCTTGGTATTTTGGCATGTGCCAGAATCTCTCTCGCGAGCTTCTCCAGTTCTTTGCGCCATACGACTGCGGATCGTCCATTTAGCTTCGAAGACTGTTCGGACAATTGCTTGATTGATGCACAATAGTTCTGCAACATGTCGGTACGCTCGGAAACGGGCGTGGATTCCCATCCAAGTTGCAGTGCTCGCAATTCTCGGATTGTCTCGGACAAAGCAGGTTTGGTCGATTCTGGAATGGTCTCTTTGCTCTGGTTCTCCGCAGGCGTCTTCACTGGCTCGGGGATGGGCGGCTGAATATCGACGCTCGGCGAATCCACAGTGGTTTTCGGGCTTGCTTGTATTGCGATAGCCGGATTGTCCCGATTCAAGCTTGGAAGTGTATTTTGTGATGTCGAATTTGACCGAGGTGGACTGCCTCTGGCGGCGCCTCCGAAATTACGTTTTGGGAGTTCCCAGGCTCGTGGATGGAATTTTTGCGGCACAATCCAGGGCACGTACTGCGCAACAGTTGGGCCGGTGGAACCAATATCTCTTCCAAAACCGTACCACATGATAAGAGTTGCGATCGGAAATGCGGCCAAGCCACCGAGGACAGGCGGAACGATCTTCCGAAAGGCTGAGACTTCTTTTTGTCGTCGTCGAGGTACTGCCGGCCCGAGCACACTCCAGTCCAGCGTCGTTTCAACGGGCTTGGTTTCGTCCGGCACAGGCTCCGTCGCGTCGGGGGGGGCCTCTTCGAGGTCTGATACCGCTGGATCCAATTCCAATTCTAAAGCAAACTCGGGTGGCGAAGCAGGTTCCTTCAACTCGGTTACTGCAATTGGCCAAGCAATCTGATTGCCACAGTTTACACATTCCAAACATTCTGACCCTTCAACATCTTGATGTTGCTCCGGAATAGGAATTTGGTTGCCGCAACCGTTGCAGGGAAGGAACTGCTGCATGAAGGACGCCGAAGAAATAGACTGGGCAAAATATACCGAGCGGCCACAACGAATCCGCGCGTAACACAAGGATAGCAGCCAATATTTTGACTTGCTCGTGGAAAACAAGCAAAACCAATAATTGCATGCGGCATTGGGCGGAAAATCCCGTGAACTCGGGGGAGTGGAACACAACTATCTAAGGTTGAATGACGAAAGAGACTTGGCTGATGGCTAAATTTGGAACATACTCTGTGAATGACGGCAATCAATTGGCGGTAAAGAAAGGGTTCTTGCCGCGATTCCCACCAAATCGACCATCACATACGATTCCTCCCTATGCTTTTTCGCAACGCGCGGCTCGGTTATCTAGCCATTATCGCCTTGGTTTTCCTCCGATTTGTGATCGGCTTTCACTTCTATATGGAGGGCTCCACAAAGGTCCGAGAAGGGGGCTTTTCATCCTATGGTTTCTTGGCCTCTGCCAAAGGACCGTTTGCTAAGAATTTTCAGTCAATGCTACCCGACTTTGACGGCTCGATACGTTTGGATACCGGCAAAGACAAGGATAAGCCAGATTCAAAAGACGACTACAAGTCTGGTGCTTTGAAGCAAGTCTACGATAGTTTCGTCGAGGATGCCGCACGGCTTTATAAGTTCACAGAGGAGCAACAACAGGACGCCAAACAGTTTGTCGAGGACGCTCGCAAGCAACTTGTCGATTCGTACAAGACGCACAAAGCCGCCATCGACGAGTACAAGAATGGAATGCCGCGAATTGCTTTGTTTGAGAATGATGAAATGCGGACCAATGTAGCTTCGATGAGACGACAACGGGACGATATTGAGTCCAAATGGAGAGCGCTCGTCAAACAGTCACTTTACGACATCGATAGAATATCCGCGGAACTCGAGAGCCGAGTGAATGGACTTGCTACTGAACAACAGTCTTTAGTTGAAAAGAAGAAAATCTATGCCAGCTTGAGGCTGCAAAGCTCGTCGCCGATCGATGTCAAACTCATCGACAAAATCATTCCAATCTTCGATATGAGTGTGGGGATCTTGTTGATGTTGGGTTTGTTGACACCTCTGGCAGGATTGGCTGCTGGTTTATTCCTCGCATCTGTAGTGTTGACTCAATTTCCGGGTAGTCATGGATCCGTGCCGACGTATTACCAAGCCATCGAAATGCTCGGCTGTTTCTTTTTGGCGTTTTCGGACGCCGGGCGGTATGCTGGTTTAGACTTCCTGCCTTGGAGTTTCTGGAACCGCAACAAAAAGACACCTTCCAAATAATTCTGTCTTTCGACAATCCAACGTTTCTTCCAATTAAGACAAAACCTTACGATCCAATCAACGATAGGAGTTTCTAAGATGAACCCACTGAGCCCTGAAGATCGCACGACCGGCAAAAACAATTTCGATGAAGCCGTCGGTTTCACACGACGCGAGTTCATGCAAGGGATCGTGGCAGCTGGTGCTGTCTCCGGCGGTGGTCTTGGAGCCATGTAATTTGGCTACTAAAAGATTAGCGACCCGGTTCGAGTTGGCGTTATCGGAACTGGCGACGAAGGAAACGTTTTGATCGGTGGTTGCACACCGGACTACGTACAGGTCACAGCGATCGCCGATATCCGCCCCTACAGTATCTATCGTGCTTTCCACGGTGACTGGTCCTCTCCAGCCGCAAACTCTGCTCGGCCCGGATTGATCAAACAATATAAGTACAAAGACGAAGCGGAAGCTCGAAAAAACGTCAAGGTGTATGACGCCAGCAATGGCGGCATCGAAGCGTTGCTCGATGACGATTCCATCGAAGCGGTTATCATTGCGTTGCCTCTGCATTTGCACGCTCCAATTGCCGTGCAAGCTATGAAGCGTGGACTGCACGTGTTGACGGAAAAGCTGATGGCACACAATGTTGCCCAATGCAAAGTCATGGCACGCGTCGCTGGCATGAAGAACGACAAAAAAGGACACCCCATCCATTGCGCCACCGGGCACCAACGTCACTACAGTGTCCTCTACGACAACGCGGTGCATATGTTGCGTTGGGGCATGATCGGACAATTGCACCATATCCGAGCCCAATGGCACCGAGGTAATCTGCCGGGAAAGGATTCTTGGCTACCACCAATGCCAGAACCTGTTGTGGATGGAAAACCTGGAAAAATCCTAGCCGATTTGGCTGGATTTCAAAAGGAGTTGGCTTCTGCCACGAGCCCAGCCGAAAAAGACTTGCTCGGACGGAAAATTGCACAGTGGGAGGCTTGGAACAAGGACATCGTCGACGCTGTACGATTCGGGTACATGGACAAGCAGATTTCGGGTCGTACTCGAACTGCGATTGAGGAGTTGGTTCGTTGGCGTATTTTCGACCGAACCGGTGGTGGACTTATGGCTGAACTTGGTAGCCACCAACTCGATGCGGCCACCATTTTCTGCAGCGCGCTGCGATCTGACGGCAAAAAGGCGCATCCGCTTACGGTTCATGCTGTAGGTGGCCGACATATTTTTCCAGCCGACCGCGACGCGGATGATCACGTCTACTGCTCATATGAATTCCCAGGGCCAGAGTACAACGAATCGTTCGATGCTGGCTACAAGATTCCAGGCGTCAAAAAAATCGCAGGGTACGCAGAAGATCCCAACAAGAAGATCGTGGTCACCTATTCCTCAATCAATGGAAATGGTTACGGCGGCTACGGCGAAGTTGTCATGGGGACCAAGGGCTCCATGGTCATCGATCAAGAAAAGGAAGTCATGCTTTACGCTGGTTCCGACACAGGCGCGGCGGCGGGAGTGAAAGCGACAAAGGGTGGCTACGCGTTGGACACACAATCGAGCGGTGGCACTTCTGCACCTATCGCCAAGGCTGCTGCATCGGGCCCTGTTAGTCGAGGGTACACCGAGGAGATTGAGCATTGGGCTTACTGCATTCGAAATCCAGACAAGGCTAATCAACCAAAGTGCCACCCCGAAGTGGCAATGGCGGACGCGGTCATTGCGCTCACGACCAACGTCGCAATGAAACGTGGCGCTCGTGGTGAAGCTGGCTGGGTCAAGTTCGATGAAGCGTGGTTCGACACGAAGTCGGACGAGACGCCAGATGGTAGCAGCGTGACCGAGGAAATGACTCGGCTGGACATGTACGAAATCCATGGCGGCAAGTCCGCGACAGCGTAACGCAATTAGGCTAGGCATTAATTCCAAAGTGACCTCTGAATTAGGTGATTCGGTCAAAAAGCAACCAGGCAGCATTTCGGGCAAAGCGTTCGCGTTGGCCTTCGTTGTGCTCCTGGTTTTTTTGTGCTATTTGATGTTTGCCGTCGCGGTGCGATTCCAAACCATTATGGCTCGACTTGAGGAGGTGCGTTCGCTTTGGCCGAATGCATCCAGAGAGCTTGTACCTCGCTATGATCGGTTGACTGATTTCGTTGCGAATGCTGAAATCCCAGAATCCATTAAAAAGGAATGGGAAGCTAACCGACAGGATTTTGGAGTTTCGAGCCAGTTCGATCGTCAGTCGGTCGCCTCAGCTCGAATCGAAGACCAGTTAAGAACGACGGCGATAGTGACCAAAAGTAGTGATCCCATTAGCAGCGATCCTGAATTTGAATCGCCTGGGATTTCGAAACTGATGGAGGCGGAGAGTCGCCGGAAAACGGCGCAAAGCGGACCTATCGGGTGGCTTACGGTTCAAGGGCTACGACTAAGACTGCCTCCCATTTACGAGCCTCTGGCGAACAACCCATAACAGCCGGTAACGACTAGGGGTACATTAGGTCATTACGATGGATTGGAACAACTATCTAGGTCACCAACGACAGCGTGATTGGTTTCGAAACGCCATTCAAAGCAATCGGCTCGCAAGCACTTTTCTGATGGTGGGTGCTGATGGAATCGGCAAGCGGACGTTCGCCCGCTTGATCGCAAAAACCATGTTGTGTACCGGTAGTGATCCCTCGGCCTTTGCTCCGTGTTCGAGATGCGAAGCGTGTGCTCAAATCGACGCAAGCACACACCCTGACTTGATCGAGATCGCGAGGAGGCCTGACAAGACGGGATTGGTCATGGAGCAGTTGGTCGGCGAGGGGGAACGCCGTATGCGGGAGGGATTGTGCTATGAGCTGAGGATGAAACCCTATTCGGGGCGACGCAAAATCGCTATCGTCGACGACGCTGATACGATTGCTGAGGAGGGTGCAAATAGTCTGCTCAAGACTCTCGAGGAACCGCCCCCTGGTTCGCTCATCTTTTTGATCAGCACCAGCGTCCAGCGCCAGCTTCCAACCATTCGCTCTCGATGCCAGATGGCTCGCTTTCAACCGTTGGGAGCTGAGGAACTGGCTCAGCTGATTCTTCGTCATGGGCACGCAGAGACGCGCGAGGAAGCGTTGAACCTAGCGGCACAGTCGGGCGGCTCGATGGCCAACGTTGCCAACTGGACCAACCAGGAGCTCAAAGCGTTTCGAGCCGAGCTCTTCAATCAGTTGATCCAGCGCCCGCTCGATTTCACGAAGTTGGCCAAGGCGGTACAGGCCAACATGGACTCCGTTGGGACCGAATTGCAACTTAAGCGAGAACGCCTCAAAGTGTTGTTCGATTTTGCATTGCAGTTTTATCGATCGGCCATGGGGTCGCAACTAAAAGCTCATGCGGATGGGGCAGCTGGAGCTTTCGGGGAGGCGCAGAATGGCCATTTGTCTTCGCTTCGGTCCGAATCTTTTGTCTCAGCGATCCAACGTTGCATCGAAGCTCGCGAGCATCTGGACAGAATGGTTAGTCCTGCGGCACTGATCGAAGCCTGGGCAGCCGACTTGGCGGTCATCTCCTGTGCGTAAGAGCGATTCCGATGGAAATAATTGCTGCGATCATCATTGGGGTCGTCTTGTTGGTTGTGTTTTTGGTTCTCGCTCGGCTTGCTTTTAGGTTACCGCTTTGGATCTTTACATCCCTAAGCGGCTGGGGAAATCTATCTTCTAGATTTCCGGCGAGCGTGAGCGATCCCGAGGCGACTACTTACCGATTTTGCTCAGTTCGTTTAGGCGTAGTTGACTATGGAGCATGTGTTAATGTTCTTCTTTCTCAAGATCATGTTTTACTTCGGATCGGTTTCCCATTTCGCGATTTCCATCCCAATATCTGCATTCCACGTTCACTGCTAAAACGCGGTCTAAGAACGACCTTTTGGTTGACGGAATTCACAATCGTTGGAGAGGATATTTCCATATGGTTTGGCAGGCGGATAAGCAGGGAGCTAATTGATAAGCAGCCATGCGTAGGTAAACTGGCATAACCAGCACCAGTCGACACAACCCCGAATCGAACAAGACTGCAAAGGCGAACGCTCCTGAGCATCAGGCCAAGACGATTCGCTACCTCAAGGAAACTGAAATCGAGGTCGGACTACTGATCTGTTTTGGCAATCGGAATCTGGAATGAATCGATCAACACAACACAAGTGAAAATTTCAGTGAATTGAAATTACCCTGTACATCTGTTTATCCAGGTTCATCCATTTCGACCTGTTCGATTGAATCAGGTTCGAATACGATCGACTTGGTGCAAGGGTTGCGTGATCGCGAACAGAGCGGTATTTCGCGGCAACGAAACCGCCACGAAAGAACGCAAAGAGCACAAAAACCGGCCCCGCAATTTGAATCGTATAGGTCGATTCCTTTTGTTCGAAAACAAGCACTGTTGAATAATAGAGCAAGTCTGCCATTGCGAGTTTGTGCTCATGATTCTTCTGCCACATTCTTGCATCGAGTTAGCGTTGGTAGATGGGTAGGTAATGGTATTTGACCGACAGGCTTAGAATTGCAAGTGAGGTGCAGTAAACTTTGCCAGCGTTTTGCTCCTCGCCGCTGGAGGACTTCCATGATCCGTTTGATTCCTGATGTTGAAGCAACTCCGTTGCGACGACTTTGGAAGCCGTATCGGCTGTCTCTCCTCCACGCTGATGCATACCTTGCGCATAGTAATAGAGACCGTACAAAACAAATCGCTCTCCCCATTTTGGCGGATGTTCCTTTAGCCAATCGGTGGCGCCGATCACGAGCGGCGAATCGTATTGGCCGCATACCTGCATTGCCAACAATCCGGCGGCCGTCATGGTAAAGGTCGGGCTGTCGTTGTTCGCTTCATACGAAAAACCGTTTTTGGCTTGTCTGGGTTGTCCGTTTGCATCAACGGGTGATGTAAAGGACCGAACCAGATAACCAATTGCATCGTCGATAGTCGATGCAGGCACATCCAGGCCATCGTTTTTTGCGCTGCGAAGGGCCATGAGTTGCCATACTGAAACCGAAAGATCGCTATCGGCTGCGTCCGGCGTGTACCTCCACCCCCCTTTGGCAAAGGCAGGCTTCTTTACTCGTTGGCTTCGCGTGATCAAGTCGATGGCTTTTTGGCATGCTTGATGGATGGCGTTGTCGGTTAGATCGTCACCTCCCATGCCAATCATCTCTGTCAGCATCAACGTGACGATACCATGCCCATACATTCTGGAACCATCACTTGCACCGAAGTAACCAGCTTTGTCTTGCCGATTCGAACTGAGGACGAACGCCAGCCCCTTCTTCATGATGGCTCCCTCCGGTGTTGGATCTGTCGGCTGATGACCCACCGATGCCAAAGCGAGGATCGCGAGGGACGTCATTGCGTTTTCGTGGCCTCGATCTGCGATGGATCCGTTTGCCTGCTGCTGAGTGACTAGGTAGCCGACCGCCCGTTTGATTGCTGAGTCCACCTCGGGTGCTGCGCCGTCTTGAGCCTGAACCCTGCCCGAGAGAAGGAGGAAGCCGACTAGAACCGCATAAAGCGTGCGAACAGCGAAAGTCAAAGTTTTCAACGCAGCCTCAAAAAGCAAAGGATCGGACTTATTCAGAGACACTCTATCCAAAATCCGCCCAGTTGCTAAGGATTGGCGATGCAGAACAAATGCTTTTCGCCTCGAACAAATAGTTCGTTACCGGCGGGAGCAGGGGTCGCGTCGACAGGTTCTCCCACAGAATTTGTTTCTACGATGCTGAGCGAGTTAGCATCTTTGATGACGACGGTCGTACCGTTTCTGGCGGTCAAGAAAACAAAGCCACCGGCCGCGACGGGAGATGCATACGTGTTTTCAACGCCAGGTATCCGGTTTGCCATGTAATGCGGCTTGCCAGTCGCTGCATCGACGCAGGACAATTGCCCGGATTTCCCTTTGTAGAAATAAATTCGTCCCTCTGAAAGAATCGGCGAGCCGATATCAGGTGTATCGCGGTCAATGGTCCACGCGACTTTATTCGTGCCTTTTAGGTCCCCTTTTCCATCCATTCGGAACGCGCCAAGAAACGAACCTCTATGACCACTACCAACGAAAGCGAGATCCTTGTCTGAAACGGCCGATGCGACTGGTCTCTCGGTCTGTCCAGCGCAACGCCAGAGTTCCTTGCCGGTGTCTAGGTCGTAGGATCTTGCAAAACTTTGACCGTTCATGATAACTTGCTTTTTGCCAGCAAATTCCGCGACCAAAGGAGTAGCCCAGCAGGTCGGTTCTTCACGAGGCGTCTTCCAAATCGTTTTGCCCGTCAATTTGTCGAGCGCATAGAGGGCTGATGGTCCGTCATGGTCCCAGGGAACGAGGATCTTGTCACCCTCGAGAGTCGGAGAACTCCCCTCGCCAAAGCCACTGCGAGTCTTCATCATGCCGAAGTCATCTCGCTTCCAGACCTGTTTGCCATCCATGGTATAGCAGTACAAACCCCGAGATCCAAAATGTGCGTAAACGTGTTTGCCATCCGTGCACGGAGACGCGGAAGCAAAACCGTTGGTTTCATGCGTGCCCTCGTGTGGAGTGGCCGTGACGGCGGTCTGTTGCCAAACTACTTTGCCGCTTTTCCTGTCCAAGCAAAAGAGCTTGAAATCCAGATTTGGCAATCGACCGTTCGCTTTGCCCGTTGGGACAGCGCTCACCACAAAAACGGAGTCATCCCAGATGACTGGCGAAGCGGAACTACGTCCCGGGATTTCTGCCTTCCATTTCACATTCTGCGTCGCACTCCACTTGGTCGGTGGTTGCGCATTCAGGGCGATACCGTTGCCGGTTGGTCCCCGCCAATGCCCCCAGTTATCGGCCAAGACAAACGGGTTTAGTAACATCCAACTCAAACTGGCCAACGCGACACGCTTCATCGTGATTCCCTTAAATACAAAGACAACATGCAACAACGCGGTCTGATTCTACCCTAAACTCTTGACGTTATGAGGCAAACACTCAATACTCGCAACCGTTTCCGACTATTCTAACCATTCCGAAAACCGAGGTTTGTTTTTGAACGCATCGTTTTTTTAAGGTTGTCAACCGTGATCAATTTCCAAAAAGCTAGCCGTTTGTCCCTGCTTACGTGCTTGTGTCTCATCGTGGAAAGCGTGTCCAGCCTGAATGCCCAGTCACCGAGTCAAGTTGATTCGGCGGACAGTATCGTTGATTCCGATGGCGACGATTTGCGTATCGGTGTCTACGTGGATAAGGGCGTGGGGTCAAGTGTCAAAAATTTGCTCTCAGTCCTGGCCAAATTCGACGGCATTATAGTGACCGAACTCAAGGCCGATGATATCCGCTCTGGCAAGCTTGCCGATTTGGATCTGTTGATGCATCCTGGTGGCAGTGGAGGTGGCCAAGGGCGACAACTTGGCGAAGAAGGCCGAGATGCTATCCGCGGGTTCATCAAAGAGGGCGGAGGCTTCGTCGGAATATGCGCTGGATCGTATCTGGCTAGTTCGGACTACACGTGGTCGCTTCATATACTTGATGCCAAGGTCGTTGATCGTCGGCATTGGAATCGTGGCAGTGGCACTGTTAAGATCGCAATGACCGATGTCGGTCGTAAGCTGCTGCGTGCCGACAAGCAGATGATTTCGATTCGCTACGGTCAAGGCCCACTGCTCGCGGCTGGCAATCGACCAGACATCGACGACTACGAAATCGTTGCAACTTTCGAAACCGAAATTGCAAAGAACGGCGCACCCAAGGGGGTCATGAAGGGTACGACCGCAATCGCGAAGGGTGAGTATGGCAGCGGACGTGTTATTTGCTTTAGCCCTCACCCCGAAATGACAACCGGCCTGGAGTCGATGGTTCGACTTGCCATCGACCACGTCAAACGGAACCGCGAAAAACACTGATTACAGCGCCAAACCACTGATCATTTCAGCACGCAATCCCTTCGAAAGACAAGATGTTTGCAAGCCACTTAGAGTGTCCGAAGTGTTTTGGATCCTACGAAACGGAACTACCGCATCAGCTATGTCGATGCGGTAGCCCGCTGCTCGTTCGATACAATTTGAAAATGGTTGCGGCGAACATGACCAAGGAACGGGTTGCTCGCCGTCCTCCAGACCTGTGGCGCTACCGTGAGCTACTACCCATCGTCAAGGCAGAAAACATCGTCACGATGGGTGAGGGAATGACACCCTTGCTACGGCTCGATCGACTTGGTCAACGAGTCGGCATGAAGAACCTTTTCATGAAAGACGAAGGGATCCTTCCGTCCGGGAGTTTCAAGGCACGAGGTGCAGCTGTTGGTGTGTCCCGTGCAAAGGAACTGGGCGTTAAGACGCTCGCTATGCCGACCAACGGCAACGCAGGCGGTGCGTGGGCATTGTATTGCGCTAAAGCGGGAATCAAAGCCGTGATTGTCATGCCAAAAGACGCACCAGTGATCCCTCGGAGCGAGTGTGCCATCGCCGGCGCGTCCCTGTCGCTCGTCAATGGGCTGATCAGCGATGCTGGAAAGATTGTTGCCAAGGCCATTGCTGAGCACAAGTGGTACGACGCTAGTACATTGAAGGAACCGTATCGTATCGAAGGGAAAAAGACGATGGGGCTCGAAATCGCTGAGCAACTCGGATGGGAGATGCCGGACGTATTGCTCTACCCGGCTGGCGGTGGCGTCGGATTGATTGGAATCTACAAAGCGTTCAACGAGTTAAAGGAACTAGGTTGGATTACTGGGAGCCTGCCGCGAATGGTGGCGGTACAGGCGACGGGCTGTGCCCCGATCGTTCGCGCATGGAAGGCTGGAGCCAAGGAATCCGAATTTTGGCACGACGCCCATACTTGCGCTTTCGGAATTACCGTTCCCAAAGCAATCGGAGACTTTCTGGTTCTCGAAGCGGTTTACCAAACAAATGGCTGCGCCGTAGCTGTCTCGGATGAGGATACACTCAAAGCGGAATCTCTGCTGGCATCTACCGAGGGTGCATTTGTTTGTCCGGAAGGTGCTGCTTGCATGGCAGCGGCTCAGCGCTTGTTAGCAGAGGGGTGGATCAAACCGGATGAGCGAGTTGTCTTGTTGAACACGGGATGCGGGATAAAGTATCCGGAAACAGTGCAATGCGATCCTCCATTGCTTCAACCAGGCGATTCGCTGGGCGCATGGTAGAGCAAGCGGCAAGCCGATGGTACTCGCTTTGCATCTGCTGATCCAAAAAAATCTCGCATCAAGAACCAAGGAGTATCGAATGCACGATTTTGTTCGCGTATTCGACTAGACCCCAAAACAACGCCAATCGATAATGGCTTGCTGGATCGAACACTCTCTTAGGAAGCGTAAACCCATGACTCGTTGGCGATTGAATTGTGTTATAATGGCATTGTCGCTCTTTCCGACGTTGGTGTTCGCAACGGAATCCAAGCTAGACTACAACCGCGATGTGCGTCCGATACTCAGCGAGCATTGCTTTGCTTGCCATGGCTTCGATGAAAAGAGTCGACAAGCCGATTTGCGGCTCGATCAAGCCGAATCCGCCTACCTCGACCGAAGCGGCACAACGGCCATTTCGCCCGGCAAACTCGACGCGAGCGAAGCTTGGCAGCGAATTATCAGCAATGACGAAAATACCGTGATGCCTCCCCCCAAGGCCCATGCGCCGCTCGTAGCCGCTGAAAAGGAGATCCTAAAGCGATGGATCGAACAAGGGGCTGTTTACGCCGGGCATTGGTCTTTTATTCCACCGACGAAGCTTGAACTGCCCAAGGCATTTGCCGACATGCATCCAATCGATGCGTTTGTTCTTCAAAGACTTGTCGCAGAAGAACTGAAGCCAACCAACGAAGCGGATCGAGCGACTTTAATTCGTCGATTATCGCTCGACTTGACGGGTTTACCACCAAGCGGTGATGAGGTTATGGCCTTCGTCAACGATGCGTCTAGCGATGCCTATGAAAAGCTTGTCGATCGACTGCTACAAAGTCCACACTTCGGCGAGCGAGTCGCGCTCGATTGGCTCGATGCGGCTCGCTATGCAGACACGAACGGTTTCTCAATCGATGGTGGCCGAGATATGTGGTTATGGCGAGATTGGGTGATCCAGTCCTTCAACGACAATCTGCCCTACGATCAGTTTTTGGTCCAACAGTTGGCGGGTGACTTGATGCCAAACGCCACCGATGCGATGAAGATTGCGACTGGCTTTCAACGCAACAACATGGTTACGCACGAGGGTGGTACTATCCCGGAGGAAAATTTAACCAACTACAACGCCGATCGGGTCAAGACGCTTGGCGAATCGATGATGGGATTGACGCTCGGTTGCGCTCAGTGTCACGACCACAAGTTCGATCCGATATCACAAAAAGACTACTTTCGAACATTCGCATTCTTTAACACGCTAAGCGATCGCGGGTTGGACGGCAATGCGGGCATCAATCCTGGCCCAAGCATTCGAGTCAAGACGGTGCTCAAAACGAACGAGTTGGATGGACTCCGAGATCGTATCGCTGAATTAGAGCGAAAGCTTGCAACTTTGAATCCGGAAATCCTCGCCGCGTGGGAAAAGCGTGAGTTAGCGAAGTTGGCTTTTCGGGGTGTGGGCCTGAACACTTATCCCGTTCGAGTTCTCAAGGTCTCAACACCGAATCGTGGCGCCGGGTTTGAAATCGAAGACGATAGGCTGGTTCGGCTTAAAGATACCGGAAACATGGGGGCGTTTGACGTTTCGGCCCTGTTACCAAAACTCGATCGGCCGATTACCGGGATACGCGTCGTTGTTCATCCCGTTGCGGATCTGCCTGGCGGCGGTTGGGGGTACGGCCCAGATGACGTTAAAAAACCAAAGTCGAAGAAAGACGCGGTGGCCGAAGCAGAGCCGAAAGCTCCTGAGAAGAAGGGGACGTTCATGTTGACCGCGTTGGCTGCCACTTTTGACGCTGTTCCTGGTGATCAGGTCAATTTGTTTAAGCTGCGTTCTTTCTCGACCGTCACGGCGAACTCGTGGGATCCGATTCATCCTCCATCCAAGTGCCTTGACCCTCGAAACGACGATGGCTGGTCGCCGGATTTGCAAACAGAGGGTGGCGTGCATCTCACCGCAAGCCTTGCTGACTCCGTCGACTCGACGCAGACACCGTATCTAACGGTCCAACTCAATTTTGGCCACGGTCAAACGCTTATTCCCCAGCTCGTTGAATTGCAAGCTGTTGTTGGGAACGATGATGGCACCGAGCTTCCATCGAACGTTCTCCGCGCTCTCCAGATTCCCGTTGAGAAGCGCAAGCCGGACGAATCCAATTTGCTTTGGGCGCAGTGTGCGAATATTGCCACCGAGTTTGAACGTGATCGAATCGAGTTGAGTAACCTCCGCGATCGAGTGGCTGTACTCACCAGCACCTTTTCGACGATGGTGATGGATGTCGCGGCCAAGCCACGAGACACCTTTATCTTGAATCGCGGCGACTATGCTCAACCGACCGAAAAGGTCACCGCAGGTACGATTACCTCATTGCCACGGATGCCTGACAACCTGTCTGCTGACCGTCTCGGTTTGGCGCAATGGTTGGTTATGCCGGAGCATCCCTTGACAGCGAGAGTTGCCGTGAATCGCTTTTGGAAGTTGATTTTCGGTGTCGGTTTGGTGGGAACGCCAGCTGACTTTGGCTCGCAGGGTGAATGGCCCAGTCATCCGGATTTGCTAGATTGGTTGTCCGTTGATTTTCGCGAGAGCGGCTGGAACGTCAATGCCATGATCAAGCAGATGGTCATGTCGTCGACCTATCGTCAAGATTCCCGCACGACAACGGCCATGCTCGATCGCGACCCACTGAATCGATTGCTTGCACGTGGTCCGCGATTTCGATTGTCAGCCGAACTCATCCGCGACGCGGCATTAAAAACGAGCGGTCTGATTGTTCCCCGTATTGGCGGGCCTAGTGTCAATCCATACATGCCGGGCGATTTGTGGCGTGAAGTGAGTCACTACGGAAGCAGTCCTGCCACGGCGCAAACGTTTGTTCAAGATCACGGTGAAAAGCTCTATCGTCGAAGCCTTTATACTTACTGGAAGCGTACCGCTCCACCGCCAAACATGGCTGCGTTCGATGCGCCGAACCGCGAAGTTTGTACGATTGCGAGAGGTAACACCACGACTCCGTTGCAGGCTTTGGTGACGCTAAACGATGTTCAGTTTGTTGAAGCCTCTCGAGCCTTTGCAAGTCGGATTTTATCGAAAAACTTGCCGAACGACGAGGATCGCATTCGTTGGGCATTTTTGGAAACGACCTCACGACCAATCTCCGACAAGGAACTTGATGTTCTTCGGAGGTGCTTGTCGCGTGAACGTGATCGCTTCCAAAACAAGCTGGATGCAGCGAGAGAGTACCTGTCGGTCGGCGAAGCTCCGGTCCTAGCGTCGATTCCAGTTAATGAGCTTGCCGCTTGGTCACAACTTTCCGCTATCCTCCTTAATCTCAGTGAGAGCGTTACCCGTCCATGATGAATCCACTCGATACACAGCAGCAAGAGCTTCGACGTACGTTTCTCGGTGATTCGCTTCGTGGGCTTGGCAGCTTGGCCTTGGGAGCGATCATGGCTGGCGAGTCCGCTCGCGCGTCGTCCGAAAGCAAAGCTCAGACGCTGAAGGGGCTACCGCACTTCAAACCGACGGCGAAACGGGTTCTGTGCCTTTTTCAAAGCGGTGGTCTCTCGCATATCGATTTGTTTGATGACAAGCCGATGTTGCATGAGTTCGCTGGCAAAGAGATTCCGGCATCCGTGAAGGGGACGCAACGACTCACCGGGATGACGTCCGGACAAACGGCTTATCCGATCGTCCCGCCACTAAAGCCTGGAAAACGTTGTGGTCAACATGGAACATGGATCAGCGACCTTTTGCCGGGCATTCAAACCATTGCCGACGACATCTGTATTCTCAAAACCGTGAACACAGAGGCCATCAATCATGATCCGGCAATCACATTCATGAACACCGGCAACCAACTGCCAGGTTATGCAAGCATGGGGGCATGGGTTAGCTATGGCCTGGGTACGGAGAACGAGAATCTCCCTGCGTTTATCGCCATGGTTTCGCAGGGGACTGGAAAGAATCCAGGACAGCCAATTTTCTCGCGGTTGTGGGGAAGTGGTTTTCTGCCATCGTCGCATCAAGGCGTTGGGTTGCGACCAGGTGCGAACCCGGTTTTGTATTTAAAGAACCCTCCTGGAGTCCAAGCGGCACAGCGTCGCGAATTGCTAAACGATTTGTCGGAGCTCAATCAGATTCGCGCACAAGACCAAGGCGATCCCGAGATCTTGGCGCGCATTCATGCCTACGAGATGGCCTTTCGTATGCAAACCTCCGTCCCCGAGTTAACCGATATCAGTCAAGAGTCGGCGGCTACGTTGGAAGACTATGGCCCCGATGTCATGAGGGCTGGTAGCTACGCGGCCAATTGTTTGTTGGCAAGGCGATTGCTTGAACGCGACGTACGCTTTGTGCAGCTCTTTCACCGGGGTTGGGATCAGCACATCGCTATCGCCAAGCAGCTTCCAAATCAATGTCGCGATATCGATCAGCCGACGACCGCGCTGCTGAAAGACCTCAAGCGTTTGGGCATGCTGGACGATACGCTTGTGATCTTTGCGACGGAGTTTGGCAGAACGGTTTTTAGTCAAGGCAAGCTGGGCGATCCGGGCATGGGACGCGACCACCACGGACGATGCTTCACGGTTTGGATGGCCGGCGGCGGAGTTCGTGGCGGAATGGAATACGGACTAACGGATGACTTCTGTTACAACATTCTCGAGAAGCCTGTTCATCTGCGGGATTTGCATGCCACGATTTTGCGTTGCCTGGGCATCGATCACAGCAGGTTTAGTGTGAAGTTCCGTGGGTTAAACACGCGATTGACCGGCGTCGAAGAAGCGCACGTTGTAAAAGATATTCTCGTTTGAGCATTCAATAGTCAAAGCGGAGGTCACTGAAGCGAAATGCATACGGCTTCATGCCGGAGGTATTGTCGTAATGGTTCTGTCCGTTCCTAAACTGCGTACGTGTCTAAGGCTCTTGAGGGAAATGCCAGGCCTACTTGACCAACTCAGAGAGGTATTTGACCGGCAATGTTCCCTTGAGTAAAACCTCCTCATGGTATGGGCCAAGCTCAAACGCATTGCC